>NZ_JAGGML010000001.1:1200000-1545000 GCF_017875275.1 Xanthobacter flavus
ATGGCATGCGCCATGGTCCTGATTGAGGTGCGCCACCAGCGCCGCCGCCAGCTCGCTCTGGCCGATGGCGAGCGTGCGCAGGCCGAGCAGCAGGTTGTCGAGATCGGCCCGCGTGAGGGCGAGGCGCAGCGGCGCCTCCTCGGGCAGCCCTGTCCAGCGCGCAATGGCTTCCGGCGCAAGCTGCGCCGGCTCGCTGTGACTAGTCATGAAAATCCCCGTCTGAAAATCGTCGGCCGGCCCGAAAAGGGCCGCTTCTGGAAGTCTACACTCTCCCTCTCCGGTGCCGAAGCCGTGTCGCCGCGTTGACGGGCATCAATGCCCCGCCGCCAACCGACCAATATTAAAATACCTCGAGGCAGCCGCGCATGCGGCCCGACGGAAAGGCAGGAACGCCATGACGGATATGCTCTCCCCCGCCGCCTATGTGGAACGCCAGCGCCCCGGCCGGGCGAAGATGAAGGCGGCCGTCTTCGTCGAGAAGAACCGCATCGTGCTGGACGAAAAGCCCATCCCCGATGTCGGCCCGCTTGATGCGCTCATTCGCATCACCACCACCACCATCTGCGGCACCGACGTGCACATCCTGAAGGGTGAGTATCCGGTGGCGAAGGGCCTCACCATCGGCCACGAGCCGGTGGGCATCATCGAGAAGCTCGGCTCGGCGGTGGAGGGCTTCGCCGAGGGTCAGCGCGTCATCGCCGGCGCCATCACCCCGTCCGGCTATTCCAATGCCTGCCTGTGCGGCCAGTGCTCGCAGGACGGCCCGCGCACCAAGCACGGCTTCAAGGCCATGGGCGGCTGGCGCTTCGGCAACACCATCGACGGCGCGCAGGCGGAATATCTCGTCGTGCCCGACGCCATGACCAATTTGTCCCCGGTGCCGGAGGCGCTCTCCGACGAGCAGGTGCTGATGTGCCCGGACATCATGTCCACCGGCTTTGCCGGCGCCGAGAGCGGCAAGGTGAAGATCGGCGACACGGTGGCCGTGTTCGCGCAGGGGCCCATCGGCCTGTGCGCCACGGCGGGCGCCAAGCTCATGGGCGCGACGCGCATCATCGCGGTGGACCGGGTGGCCGCGCGGCTGGAGATGTCCCGCGCCATGGGCGCCGACCTCGTGGTGGATTTCTCCAAGGTCGATCCGGTGGAGGAAATCCTGCGCCTCACTGACGGGCGGGGCGTGGACGTCGCCATCGAGGCGCTCGGCCGGCAGGAGACGTTCGAGGCGGCGCTGCGCGTGCTGCGGCCCGGCGGCACGCTCTCCTCCCTCGGCGTCTATTCGAGCGACCTGAAGATCCCGCTTGATGCCTTCGCGGCGGGGCTCGGCGACAATGCCATCATCACGTCGCTCTGCCCTGGCGGCAAGGAGCGCATGCGGCGCCTGATGGATGTGGTCGCCGCCGGCCGGGTGGATGCCCGCGCCCTCGTCACCCACCGCTTCAAGCTGGACGAGATCGAAGCCGCCTACGACCTCTTCGCCAACCAGCGCGACGGCGTTCTCAAAGTGGCCATCACGCCCTGAGGGCCGGACTGCCTTAGAGCGCGATCCGATCAAGTTGAAACAACTTGATCAGCAAATCGCCCTCCAATTTCAAGAAAGAGCACGCGCCGAGCGGATTGAAATCAATTGCGCCCGTCGTCGTCCGGTTACGCCGGAGGACGACGGGCGCAAACATGAGATGGGCTGCGCCCGGCATGCGCATGCGGAGGATGGATTAGCCCCGCACTATCGAGGCATTCCAATGTCGCGCGGGGCCATTGTCTTCGATGAAACCTTGATGTCTGATGCTCATGCGATGCGTTTGCGTTGCGAATGATTGTTTAGAAAGTCTCCGCAGGAGCCGCACATTGGCGAAATCTGTGGAGCAACGTTTTGAACTGTTCCATAATGAGACGCGGACATGATTGTTAACGTGATCTTTGGTTCCGATGGGGGAGCCACCAAGGGCGTTGCGTCCCGGATTTCGAAGAAGTGCCAGGGCCGTGCGGTGGACATAAAGACGGCGAGCCCGGCCGATTTCGAGAATTGCGAACTGCTGATTCTCGGGTCGCCCACCTATGGCGACGGTACGCTCCAGACCGACTGGGAGGAGCATATCGACAAGCTCCGCTCGGCGCGGCTCAAGGGCAAGAAGGTGGCGCTGTTCGGCACCGGCGACCAGGAGAGCTATCCCGGCTCCTTCGTGGACGCCATGGGCATCCTCTATGACGAGGTGACGGCGCTGGAGGCGGTGGTGGTCGGCTTCACCGACACCAAGGGCTACGACTATCTCAACTCCACCGCCGAGCGGGAGGGCAAGTTCGTCGGCCTTGCGCTCGACCTGGACACCCAGTCCGGTCTCACCGACAAGCGAGTGACCGCATGGCTCAGCAGCATTCTTTAGAGACCGCCTTCGATCCGAGCGAGGGGGAGCCCGGCTGGCCGCCGGCTCCGGTGCGCGGGGCGGCGGGCGAGGAGGCAGGCGCCACGCAGCGCCTGTTTCACCACCATCTCTACGAACTCGGGCGGGGCGTGCGCCCCCTGTTCCTGATGACGCTCGCGTCGCGGGAGCTGCCGCTCCTGCTCGCGCGGCTGGAGCGGGCGGGCATCGACCATTTCGTCCAGCAAGTGAGCCCCGCCAAGGCCAACCTCTTCTTTGGACGTGATGCCTTCGTCGCGGTGGCGCGGGCGCTGGTCATCCGTCCGCTCAATGCCCTGACGGCGGAAGAGGACTTCATGCTGGGAACCATGCTCGGCTACGACCGCGAGCAGCAATGCCGCCGCTACCTCACCCGCTCCGGCCGCGGGCTGGGGCGGCCGGCGCTGGCGGCGGAATAGGCCTCTCTTTGCATCCCATCGGCAGGACACGCCAGCCGATGACAAGCCAGGCGGGGGGAGCGAAAACAATCGCGCTCCGGGGTATATGGACCGGCCCATCCGGTTCAGAATATCCCCCTTTGCGAGGCGACCATGACGGCACCGCAACCGCCCGAAAAGAGCGCAGGCGACCATGTGGTCGCCGACCAGAGCGCCGTCTTCGCCCTCCTCGCGGATCCCGCCACCCATGGCGTTAAGGAAACGGTCACGCGCATCGACACCCACGGCGCGGCCGTCTTTCTCGCAGGCCCCTACGCGTACAAGGTGAAGCGCGCGGTCTTCTTCCCCTTCATGGATTTCTCCACGCTGGACAAGCGCCGCGCCGCCTGCGCCGCCGAGGTGGAAATATCGGGCGCGGGAGCGCCCGGCCTCTATCTCGGCGTCGTGCCCATCGTGCGGATGGCAGACGGCCTCGCGCTCGGCGGGGACGGCGAAGCGGTGGAATACGCGGTGAAGATGCGCCGCTTCGACACCAACCTCACCCTCGACCGCATCACCGAGCGCGGCGCCCTCACGCCCGAGCTGACGAAAGACGTCGCGGCCATGGTGGTCTCTGCCCACGCCGCCGCGCCCGCGCGCCGGGGCTTCGACAGCGCGGGAAGGCTTTCCACCTATCTCGAAGACAACATCAACGAATTCGCCGCCCGGCCTGACCTCTTCCCAGCCAATGACGTGGCCCGCCTCGCCGAAGCATCTCGCGCGGCGCTGGTGCAGGTGCGGCTCCTGCTGGCGGCACGCTCTGAAGCAGGCTTCGTTCGCCGCTGCCATGGCGACATGCACCTGCGCAACATTGTGCTCCTGGATGGCAAGCCGGTGCTGTTCGACGCCATCGAATTCAACGACGAGATCGCCACCTGCGATGTTCTGTATGACCTCGCCTTCCTGCTCATGGACCTGTGGCAACGGGGCGAACGGAACGCGGCCAACGCGATTCTCAACCGCTATCTCTGGGTCAGCGACGACACACAGCTGGACGGATTGGCCGCGCTGCCGCTCTTCCTCAGTCTCCGCGCCGGCATCCGGGCGAAGGTGGAGGCAGCAGGGCTCGCGCATCTGGTAGAAGAGAAGCGGTCGGAGGGGGAGGCGCGGGTCACCCATTTCTTCCGTCACGCCTGCGCTCTAATCGGCGGAACGCAGCCCCAACCGACGCTTTGGGGGGTGGGCGGGCTGTCAGGGAGCGGCAAGAGCACCTGGGCTGCCAAGGCTGCGGTGAAGGTGGAATCGCGGGCGCCCGGCGCCGTCGTCCTGCGCTCGGATATCGAGCGCAAGCGCCTCTTCAACGTGCCGGAAACGGAAAAGCTGCCCCCAGAGGCCTATGCGGCTGAGGTGAGCCCCCGCGTTTATGAGCGGCTTCGGAGGCTGGCGCGGCACGTCCTCACCAGCGGGTACACCGTCATCGTCGATGCCGTGCATGCGCGACCGGAGGAACGCGACGCTCTCGAGGACGTCGCCAAAGAGGCTGGCGTACCGTTCAACGGACTCTGGCTCGACGCGCCGGCGGACGAGATGGTGCGGCGGGTGACCGCCCGCTCCGGCGATGCGTCAGACGCGGACGCCGCCGTGGTGCGCCATCAGCTGGCCTATGATCTCGGCCCCATCCGTTGGGTAAGAAGCCAAAGTCCCGTCAGCACTTCCCCTGCGGTTCCGGCTTCGGATTGACGCCCGAAACCGTGTCCGGCTGCCGGGTGGGAGACGCCGGCGTCCCAGCGTGGGGCGTGAGGCCGGTATAGGAACCGCCGGTGCCGCCGCTCCACGCGGTGGAGCCTTCGCTGCCGGGCTTGGTGCCGGAATCCGGGCCATGCGCCGGGGGCGTCGCGGCCGTGTGGGGCGGCTCCTCGCAGGCGCCGGTCTGGGCCGTGGGTGCGGCCGTCTGTGCGGCGGCCGGCGCGGGTAGGCCCGAAACCAGAAGGAACATGATGCCGCCGACGATGGCGGTGGCGCAGATGCGCGCCCTGTTGGGCGAGGGCAGCACGAGGGGAGACGGGCGCCGGGGCGCCATCGCTTGGGGGGTCAGGGCGTCGGTGAAGCGCATGGCCGTTCTCCTTTCATCGGGAGAACAACCTGCCACGCCCCATGGTTCCTCGATTCTTGCGCCGGCTCCCCGCCAGCGCCCCCGCTTTCGCCCCAACCTGCCGCCTCAGCCGGCGATGCGCACCCGCCCCGGCCCGGCTTCCACGCGGCCAATGCGCGCCGCCGCCGGATAGCCCGCCGCGCGGATCTCGGCGAGCAAGCGGTCGGCCTCTTCCGGCGCGCAGGACACGAGCAGGCCGCCGGAAGTCTGCGGATCGGTGAGGAGGTGGCGCTGCCAGTCGGGCGTGCCCTCCCGCAGGTCCACCTCGGCGCCGTAGCTTGCCCAGTTGCGGTGCGAGGCGCCGGTGACGAAGCCCTGCTGCACCAGCGCCTCCGCCTCCGACAGCCAGGGCAGCGCGGCGCGCTCGATGACGAGGGTGGCGCCCGAGCCGCGCGCCATCTCCAGCCCGTGGCCGAGAATGCCGAAGCCGGTCACGTCGGTGATGGCGCTCACCGCAGCCTCCTTGCCGAGGGCGGCGCCGACGCGGTTCAGCTTGGTCACCGAGGCGATCATCTCGTCATAGGCGGCGGCGGAGAGCGCCTCCTTCTTGAAGGCGGCGGAATAGACGCCGACGCCGAGCGCCTTGGTGAGGATGAGCGCATCCCCCACCCGAGCCGTCGAATTGCGCCGCAGCCGCGCCTTCGGTGCCCGGCCGATGACGGCGAGACCATAGACCGGCTCCGGGCAATCGATGGAATGGCCGCCGGCCACCGGAATGCCCGCCTCGGCGCAGATGGCCTGCCCGCCGGCGAGAATGGCGCGCACGGTGGCAGTGTCGATCTTGCCCAGCGGCATGCCGAGAATGGCGAGCGCCATCAGCGGCTCGCCGCCCATGGCGTAGACGTCCGAAATGGCGTTGGTCGCGGCGATGCGACCGAAATGGTCGGGGTCATCCACCATGGGCATGAAGAAGTCCGTGGTGGCGATGATGGCGGTCTCGCCGTCGAGATCGTAGGCGGCCGCATCGTCTCCCGTCTCGGTGCCCACCAGCAGCCGCTCGAACGGCCCGCCGCCCGCCTGCCCCGCCAGCAGTTCCTGCAGCACGGACGGCGCGAGCTTGCAGCCGCAGCCGCCGCCATGGGCGAGGCTGGTGAGGCGCACGGGCGCGGGCTGGGCGGAAGCAGCGTGGGGCACGTCGAGCATGGCGATGTTCCATAAGGGAGAAGGCGCGCGGCGGACGCGCCGCCGCGCGGATCGGGGGTCGGGCGGGGAAAAATTCCCCGCCGCCGGGCCACGCCCCGGCACGGCGACGGAGAACGCCCTGACCGGCGTCAGGTCACACCGCGATCTCTGCGGCGCGGATGGTGTATTTGAAATTGTCCGGGTCGAGGCAGTCGAGCAGGCCGCCGGCGCTGACGGCCTGCGGATACATGAGGAAGCCGAGATGCGGCCCGTCGAAGCCGGGCAGGGCCACGTCATGGGCCGTGTTGTAGGCGAACCAGTTGCCCTCCCACGAGCCGAACAGCGCCTTGCGCGCGGCGACCACCTTGGGGTCGTCGATGGCGAGCTTGCCCGGGGGCTCCTCCAGCACCACCTTGCGCACGTCGGCGGGGTCCATGGGGGTCCAGCCGAAGTCGGAGAGGAACACCTCGGCCCGGCAATGCTGCGCCTTGGTGACGATCTCGGAATTGGCGCCGAGGCTCTTGTAGCCGAAGCGCGAGGGCACCACCCGCAGGCCATAGACATCGCGCGCCGGAATGCCCTGCGCCCGCACCAGGCCGACGAACAGCGCGTTGAGGTCGGCGCACTTGCCGCCGAGATCGCCGCTCTTCAACAGCGCCGCAATATCGCCGATGCCGCAGCCGCGGGTGGCGGCGTTGCGATAGGTGTTCTCGACGATCCACTGAAAGATGGCGCCCACCTTGTCCAGCTCGGTGGCCTTGCCGGCGACGATCTTGTCGGACGTCGCCTTCACGATGCCGTCGGTGGGGATGAGGTCGGTGGCCTCGGTGTTGCGGCGACGCTCGTCTGCGTTGAGGGGCGCCGGCTTGCCGGGCTTCGTCAGGTCCACGGCGAAGTCGCGGGTCGTGGCGCGGCTGACCAGCTCCACCTTCGGCGCCGGCTCGCCCTCGGCCCAGGCGACATGCAGCATGTCGGCGCCGGAGCGCGCGTCGCGCACGATCTTGGCGGTCTTGGCATTGGTGGTCCAGGTGTTCTCGCCGGGCTTGAACCAGTCCGGATTGCTGAACGAAGCCACCGGCAGCCAGGCCTGCACCTTGCCGGCTGGCTTCAGGATCTCGACCGTGGTGGTGATCTGGAAGCTGCGCCAGTTGCCCACCGTAGGGGCGAACACACGCGCTTCCGAGGCAGCCGGCGTGCCGGCGGCTTGCGCGAAGGCGGCACGGGACAGGACGGCGGCGGCACCGGCAGAAAGGCCGGCGAGCGCGCCCGCCTTCAGAAGGTCGCGACGGGTGGTCATCGGGTCTGTTCTCCCTGGAAGTCTCTCGGCTGGGTTCTTGCGCTTGCCACCGCCGCGGCCGTGATCACGGCGAGGGTTTCAGGGTCGGCCCAGTCCACCTCACCCTCGCGGGCGAGCAGGATGCGGCCGGACATCACGACAAAGCTCGCGGGCAGCAGGCTGGCTCCCCATGCCCGCGCAGCCGCGCGGTTCTGATCCATCAGCACGGGGCCGGGCGCGGGGCCGGCCGTGCCTTCGGCGAAGAAGCGGCGCACGCGATCGGCCGGCTCGGCCACGTCCACCAGCAGCACCGGCACACCGCTGCGGCGCGCGAAACCGGCCAGAGCGGGCAGCTCCGTGCGGCAGGGCACGCACCAGGTGGCGAAGAAATGGACGATGGTCGGCGCATCATCCGGGGCGAGCGTCACACGCCCGCCATCGAGGGCATCGAGCGAGAGCACAGGAGATGTCGGCCGGCCTTCGACGATGGCCAGTCGTCCCGGCGGCGCATGCTCCTCCTCGGCGGCGGTCAAAGGCGAAGTTGCCAGCAGAAGCGCGAGCGCCAGTCCCAGCGGCGCGGCGCGTGGCCGCTCCTGCCCCGGGAGTCGTTTCCGCACGTGCGTGCGGCCCCGCAGGCGATGCCGCGGTTCAGGCTGTGCTGTATCCGACTGGATAGATTGTGCGCCCCGACCCGCGGGAGCCAAACCGACCTTCACACGGGCACTGTGCGCCAGGCGCGCGCGACGGGTCAACGCCCGTTTCCGTGATCACGCTCGGCTTCGGCAGCGCACAATTGCCGGACACCGCCGAACCCCGTTCCGTTACGTGATGAGAGGTAACCGGGAAGCTTGAGCGTGCCGCATCGCACCATGCGACAAGAAGGCGATTTTCGTTCAAACACGCGGAGTTGCGCGGGGATAAATTGACATCATTCCAGTTCCAAAATACCGTCCCGTCACGCTGGGAGAACCAGCATCCGGAGCGGCTCCAAGGCCGTCCGAAACCGTCCCCGGTCGGGGCACGAAAGGTCGGAGGTTTCCTTCGATGAATATGGAGCTCTCGCGGCGCCAGTTTTTGAAAACGGCGGGCGCGGGCGTGGCGGGAACGACGCTGGGCGCGTTGGGATTCGGTCCCATCGAGGAGGCCCTGGCCTCCACCATCAAGCCCTTCCGCCTCGTCAACACCACCGAGGTGCGCAACACCTGCACCTACTGCTCGGTGGCCTGCGGCATCCTCATCTTCTCCAAGGGCAATCTCGCCAAGGGCGAGAAGGCGGACATCACCCATATCGAGGGTGACACCGACCATCCCACCAATCGCGGCACGCTCTGCCCGAAGGGCGCGGCCCTGCTCGATATCGTGAAGTCCGAGCAGCGCCTCAAGCAGCCCATGATCCGGCGCGCGGGCTCCGACAAGTTCGAGAAGATTTCCTGGGACGAGGCGCTCGACAAGATCGCCAAGGCCATGAAGGCGGACCGCGACGCCAACTTCATCGCCAAGAACAACGACGGCGTGACGGTGAACCGCTGGCTCACCACCGGCTTCCTCGCCGCCTCCGCCACCACCAACGAAACCGCGTTCGCCACCTACAAGGTGGTGCGCTCAACCGGAATTCTGACTTTCGACAATCAGGCGCGCGTCTGACACGGCCCCACGGTGTCCAGTTTGGGCCCAACTTTTGGCCGTGGCGCGATGACCAATTCGTGGACCGATATCAAGAACACGGATCTGGTCGTCATCATGGGCGGCAATGCCGCCGAAGCGCACCCGTGCGGATTTAAATGGGTCACGGAGGCGAAGGCCACCCGTGGCGCCAAGCTCGTTGTCGTGGACCCGCGCTTCACGCGCTCGGCCGCGGTGGCGGATTATTACGCCCCGATCCGGCAAGGCACCGACATCGCCTTCCTGCTGGGCGTCATCAACTATCTGATTCAGAACGACAAGATTCAGTGGGACTATGTGAAGGCGTTCACCAACGTCGGCTACATCGTCAAGGAAGGCTTCGGGTACCAGGACGGCCTGTTCA
The DNA here is from genome assembly GCF_017875275.1 of Xanthobacter flavus. NCBI lineage: Bacteria > Pseudomonadati > Pseudomonadota > Alphaproteobacteria > Hyphomicrobiales > Xanthobacteraceae > Xanthobacter > Xanthobacter flavus. The sequence goes on from NZ_JAGGML010000001.1 coordinate 1,209,350, forward strand.
CGGGCTATGACGAGATGAAGCGGGACTACAACCGCTCCACCTGGGACTACGAGATCGGCCCCGACGGTTATGCGGTCGTAGACGACACCCTCCAGCATCCCCGCTGCGTCTTCAACCTTCTGAAGCAGCATGTCTCCGTCTACACGCCGGAGATGGTCGAGCGCATCACGGGCACGCCCAAGGACAAGTTCCTGAAGGTGGCGTCCATGATGGCGGAGTGTTCGTCGCCCACCAAGACGATGACCTCCATGTACGCGCTCGGCTGGACCCAGCATTCCAAGGGCTCGCAGAACATCCGCTGCATGGCGATGATCCAGCTGCTCCTGGGCAATATCGGCGTGCGCGGCGGCGGCATGAATGCCCTGCGCGGGCATTCCAACATCCAGGGCCTCACCGACATCGGCCTGATGTCCAACCTGATCCCGGGCTATCTCACGATCCCGACGGAAAAGGAGCCGGACTTCAACGCCTACATGTCGACGCGCGGCTTCAAGCCGTTGCGTCCCAACCAGATGAGTTACTGGCAGAACTACAAGAAGTTCTTCGTGTCGTTCCAGAAGGCCATGTGGGGTGCGTCGGCGACGGCGGACAACAACTGGGCCTACGACTACCTGCCGAAGCTCGACGTGCCGGCCTATGACGTGCTGCGCGCATTCGAGCTGATGAAGCAGGGGAAGATGAACATCTACTTCTGCCAGGGCTTCAACCCGCTGCAGGCCTTCCCCAACAAGGCCAAGCTCGCGGAGGCGCTCGGCAAGCTCAAGCTCCTCGTGATCATGGATCCGCTGGAGACCGAGACCGCGCGCTTCTGGGAGAATCACGGCGTCTACAACCAGGCCGATCCGTCGAAGATCCAGACGGAGGTCATCCAGCTGCCCACCACCTGCTTCGCCGAGGACAACGGCTCGCTGGTGAATTCGGGCCGCTGGCTGCAATGGCACTGGGCCGCCGGGACGCCTCCGGGCGAGGCCAAGACGGACATCTACATCATGGCGCAGCTCCATCTGCGCCTGAAGGAGATGTACAAGAAGGACGGCGGCGCTTTCCCCGATCCCATCGTCAACCTGACGTGGAACTACAAGGACCCGCACGAGCCCTCGCCCGACGAGCTTGCGAAAGAGCTGAACGGCTACGTGGTCTCGGACGTGCTCGACCCCAACGACCCCACCAAGAAGGTCCTGGAGGCGGGCAAGCAGGTTCCGGGCTTCGGCGTGCTGCGCGACGACGGCACCACCGCGGCGGGCTGCTGGATCTATTCCGGCTGCTACACCGAGGCTGGCAACATGATGGCGCGCCGGGACAATTCCGACCCCGACGACACCGGCGCCTACCTCAAGTGGTCGTTCGCCTGGCCTGCGAACCGCCGCATCATCTACAACCGCGCCTCCTGCAACATCGACGGAAAGCCGTGGGACGACACCCGCAAGCTGATCTGGTGGGACGGGGCCAAGTGGACGGGCTACGACGTGCCCGACATCGCCCCCACCGCCAAGCCGCGGGATGTGGGCCCCTTCATCATGAACCCGGAAGGCGTCTCCCGCCTGTTCACCCGGGGCATGATGCGGGACGGGCCGTTCCCGGTGCATTACGAGCCGTTCGAGAGCCCGGTCGCCAACCTCATCGCCCCCAAGGTGCGGGGCAACCCGGTGGCGCGCGTGTTCAAGGACGACTTCGCCCAGTTCGCCGACGTGGCGTCGAAGGAGTTCCCCTATGCGGCGACCTCCTACCGGCTCACCGAGCACTTCCACTACTGGACGAAGAACAACCACGTGAATTCGGTGCTCCAGCCCGAATTCTTCGTGGAGATCTCCGAGGAACTGGCCAAGGAGAAGTCGATCCAGAATGCCGGCTGGGTCCGCGTGTGGTCGAAGCGCGGCTCCGTCACCGCCAAGGCCTACGTGACCAAGCGCATCCGTCCCCTGATGGTGGACGGAAAGCCCGTGCACATCGTCGGCATCCCCATCCACTGGGGCTTCGTCGGCGCCGCCAAGAAGGGCTTCCCGGCCAACGTGCTCACCCCGTTCGTGGGTGACGCGAACATCGAGACGCCGGAGTTCAAGGCGTTCCTCGTCAACATCGAGCCCACCACCGGGCCGGTGGCGTAAGGGAAAGGAGAACCAGCATGTTTCCTCCGATTCCGAACCCCACCACCGCCCCCGTGGCGCCCAAGATGAGCGATGCGGACCTCGTCCGCCGCTCCGCCTCCGGTTCCCCCTCGCAGGTCGAGTTCAAGGAGCCGGTGGCCAAGCTCATCGACGTGTCGAAGTGCATCGGCTGCAAGGCCTGCCAGGCGGCGTGCCTCGAATGGAACGAACTCCATGAGGAGATCGGCACCTTCAACGGCACCTACACCAACCCGCCGGACCTGACGCCGGCGTCGTTGACGCTCATGCGCTTCACCGAGTGGGTGAACCCCGAGACCGACAATCTCGAATGGCTCATCCGCAAGGACGGCTGCATGCATTGCGCCGATCCGGGCTGCCTGAAGGCTTGCCCGGCGCCCGGCGCCATCGTGCAGTATTCCAACGGCATCGTGGACTTCGACCACGCCAAGTGCATCGGCTGCGGCTATTGCGTGAAGGGCTGCCCCTTCAACATCCCGCGCATCTCGCAGGTCGATCACAAGGCCTACAAGTGCACGCTGTGCTCGGACCGCGTGGCGGTCGGCCAGGGTCCCGCCTGCCAGAAGGCATGCCCCACCCAGGCCATCGTCTTCGGCACCAAGACGCAGATGAAGGAATGGGCCGAGGGCCGGATCAAGGACCTGAAGTCCCGCGGCTACAAGAATGCGGGGCTCTATGATCCGCCGGGCGTCGGCGGCACGCACGTCATGTATGTGCTGCAGCACGCCGACAAGCCGTCGATCTATGCGGGCCTGCCGGACAATCCGCGCATCAGCCCCATCGTCGAGGCGTGGAAGGGCGTGACCAAATATGTCGGCCTCGGCGTCATGGGCTTCGCCGCCCTCGCCGGCGCGCTGCATTACCTCGTCAACGGCGCCAACAAGGTGTCGCCGGAAGACGAGGCGAACGCCGAGAAGCTGACGGCTGAGAAGCTGTCGTCCGGAGGCCGCTCATGAGCGCACCCTACGATCTGGAGAAAGGCGACGCGGTTCACCCGGGTCGCCCGGTGCAGGTGGACCGCTACACGGTGGGCGCCCGCATCAACCACTGGATCACGGCCATCAGCCTGATCCTGCTGGCCATTTCCGGCCTCGCCCTGTTCCACCCCAGCCTCTACTTCCTCACCGGCCTATTCGGCGGCGGGCAGATGACGCGCACCATCCATCCCTGGATCGGCGTCGTGCTCTTCTTCTCCTTCGCCGGCATGTTCCTGCGCTTCTGGAAGGCCAACCTCTGGAAGAGCGAAGACGGCACCTGGATGCGTCGCATCCGCGACGTCATCGCCGGCCATGAGGAGAAGCTGCCCGAGCTCGGCAAATACAATGCCGGGCAGAAGATGGTGTTCTGGGGCATGAGCCTGCTCATCGCGGTGCTCATCACCTCGGGCGTGGCGATCTGGCAGGCCTATTTCGCCTCCTACACCACCATAGAGCAGCAGCGCGTCGCCCTTCTGGTCCATGCGGTGGCGGCTGTGGCGATCATCTGCGTCTGGATCGTCCACGTATACGCTGCCATCTGGGTCAAGGGCACCATCAGCGCCATGACCCGGGGGCAGGTGACGGGCGGCTGGGCGTGGCGGCACCACAGGAAGTGGTTCCGCGAGCTGGTCAGCTCCCGCAAGTCGGGGACCCGCGGGACTCCCGCAGAGTAGGCCTTTTCCCTATAATGGCCTCCCGGCCGCCGCGTGCGACCGGGAGGTTCATGTCCGGTGCACGTGACCCGTGAGGTTCGTGAGGTCATCATGTCGCGTACCTTCGGCCCCACCTCGGCGCCCCCGATTCCCGATCCCTCCGTGCTGGAGGGCGTGACGGCGCCGACCTTCGCCTATCTGCCGGACCCCTCGACCCTGTTCGCGCGCCGCGCGGCGCGGTTCCGGCATCTGGCGCAGAACCATCCCCTTTCGCCCTACCTCACCTTCCTCGCCGGGCTCAGCGAGGCGCAGCACACCGCCATCGCCGCGACGCCCGCGCCCGAGCCAGTGGAGGCGGCGCAGGTTGAGCGCGCCCGCGCCAACGAGATGCCGCCCCTCGACCGCAGCCATTTCACCACCGATGCCGCCTTCGACACCCTGTTCGAGCGGGCGCTGGCGGAAGCGACCAAGATCGAGCAGCCCGAGGCCGCCCGCACCGCCCTGGAGCGGGTGCGCATGGCTTCCGACGTCGCGCGCGGCGAGATGATCCGCAACGTGCTCGCCTCCTCCATTCCGGAGGAAGCTTTGGCCGAGCACCTCTATGTGGCGGCGGCGCTGGAGGTCCATTTCGCCCGCCTCGCGTCGCAGCTCGATGCCAGCCGCCTCGTGCCGGTGGGCGATGGCGTCTGCCCCACCTGCGGCGGGCCGCCGGTGGGCAGCCTGATTGTCAACTGGCCCGCCTCCCATGGCGCGCGCTACTGCGCCTGCGCCTTGTGCGGCACGCTCTGGAACTTCGTGCGGGTGCGCTGCACCGCCTGCGGCTCCACCGCCGGCATCGGCTATCAGGAGGTGGAGGGCGGCAACGGCGCGGTGAAGGCCGAGACCTGCGACACCTGCCACGCTTATTCCAAGGTGTTCTATCTCGCGCAGGATGACGGCCTCGATCCCGTCGCCGACGACGTGGCGAGCCTCGCCCTCGACATCAAGCAGAAGGACGGTCCCTACCGGCGCGCCGCCTTCAATCCCTTCCTCCTCGGCTATTGAGGAGCGCAGATGACAAGCGCTCCGGCGGCTCTCTCCCCTGCCCCGCCCCTGCGGCTGCTTCCGTCCGTGGATCAGGTGCTCAAGGCCGAGGCCGCCCGCGCCGCGCTGGAGCGCCACGGCCGGCAGGCGACGACCCAGGCGGTGCGCGATGCCCTCGATGAGCGCCGCGCCGCGCTAAGGGCGGGTGCAGGCGCCGCCGCGACGCCCGAGGAGATCGCCGCCGCCGCGCTCGCCCGGCTCGATGCCGCCGCCGCGCCCAGCCTGAGGCCCGTCTTCAACCTCACTGGCACGGTGCTGCACACCAATCTCGGCCGCGCCATTTTCGCGGAAGAGGCGATCGCGGCCGCCACCCGGGCCATGCGCAATGCGGTCTCACTGGAATACGACCTCGATGGTGGGCGCCGGGGCGAGCGCGACGATCATGTGCGCGGCCTCATCTGCGAACTGACCGGCGCCGAGGACGCGACGCTCGTCAACAACAACGCGGCCGCCGTCCTGATCGTCCTGAACACCCTCTCCGCCGGAAAGCCGGCTCTGGTCTCGCGTGGCGAGCTGATCGAGATCGGCGGCGCCTTCCGCATGCCCGAGATCATGCGCCGTGCCGGAGCGGAGCTGGCGGAAGTCGGCACCACCAACCGCACCCACCCGCGCGACTATCGCGACGCCATCGCCCCCGAGACGGGGGTGATCCTGAAGGTCCACACCTCCAATTACCGCATCGAGGGCTTCACGGCTGACGTGTCGCCCCGCGACCTCGCCGAGATCGCCCGCGCCGGCGGCGTGCCCCTCGTCAACGACCTCGGCTCCGGCACCCTGGCCGACCTCTCCCGCTACGGCCTCGTGCACGAGCCCACCGTGCGGGAGGCGCTGGCGGAGGGTGCGGACATCGTGACCTTCTCCGGCGACAAGCTGCTCGGCGGGCCGCAGGCCGGCTTCATCGTGGGGCGGCGCGATCTCATCGCCCGCATCAACAAGAATCCCATGAAGCGGGCGCTGCGCGTGGACAAGGTGCGCCTCGCCGCCATCGAAGCAACCCTGCGGCTCTACCGCGACCCGGACCGCCTCGCCGCGCGTCTTCCCACACTTCGTTACCTCACTCGCTCGCGCGAAGATCTCGCCGCCCAAGCTGCCCGGCTGGTGCCGCACTTCGCGCGCATCCTCGGCGAACGCTTCACCGTAGAAAGCGCGCCGTGCCGCAGCCAGATCGGCTCCGGGGCGCTGCCGCTGGAGACGCTGGAGGGCGTGGGCCTCGCCATCCGCGCCCGCGACGGCAGCGGCGGCGCCATCGGGCGCCTCGCCGATGCCATGCGGCGGTTGCCGGTTCCGGTCATCGGACGGATTGACGATCAGGCGCTGGTGCTGGATGTGAGATGCCTTGAGGACGAAGCGGCGCTTGTCGCGTCCGTGACCGCTTTGGAGGGGGCACATGAGCTGGCTTGACCGACTGAAGGGCAAGGGCGGGGGACCGGACGATCCGGATACACCGGCGGATGCGCCGCAGGACCGTTCGTCGCCGGATCGTGCCCAGTCTCGTCCGTCCCATGTCCATCCGCCCATGCCCCGGCTGCAGCGCGCCTCCGAACGCCGCCCGGTGAGCGAGACCGAGGTGGACCTCGACGCGCTGCTCGGCGATATCGCAAGCGGCCTTGCCCCCGCGCGCCCCGCTGCGCCGGAACCGCGTTCCGAGCCCGACCTGGCGCGCCGGCCCCGCCTGGGCGAGCGTATGCGGGAGGACAATCCGTTCGCCCCCGTCTCCGAACCCGAGCCCCAGGCCCCCGAGTTGCCCGCGCCCCAACCTGCCGCGCGCGAGCCCGAGGCGCCAGCGGTGGAACTGAAGTTCGAGGAGATCGTCTTCGCCCGCGCCCCGGCCGCGCCGGCGGACGAGCCGCCCGCAGTCGAGGCCCCGGCACCGCACGCCTATGCCGAGCCCGCGCCGCCCGTTGCGGCACCGGAGGCCGCGCCACCCGATTTCGCGCAGACCTATGCGGCCAAGGCGCCCTACGCGACGGGCTCCTACGTCGAGCCGACCTTCACGGAACCGACCTTCACCGAGCCCGCCTTCGTGGAAGAGGCGCCGGAGGAGCCGGTCGCCGAGGCCCGAACGCCTGAGGAGCTGATGGCCGAGGCGCTGGCGGCGGCGACCGCCGGCCAATACGAGGCCGCGCTCAACATCTGGGAGCCGCTGGCCCGCGCCGGCAATGCCCGCGCCCAGAACAATATCGGCGCCTGCTTCGTGGACGGCCTCGGCGTCGACCAGGACCTCGACCTCGCCCGCCGCTGGCTGGAACTGGCCGCCGAGGGCGGCGATCCGGTGGGCCGGCGCAATCTCGCGACTCTCTATTTCAAGGGCCAGGGCGTCGAGCAGGACTATGCCCGCGCCGCCGACCTCTACCGCGCCGCGGCCGAGGATGGCGACGCCCCGGCGCAGGACATGCTGAGCTGGATGCTGCTGGAGGGCGAGGTTATGCCGCCCGACGCGACGGAAGCCGGCCGCTGGGCGATGGCCGCCGCTGAGCAGGGCGTCGGCTCGTCCATGACGCGCCTCGGCATGATCGCCCACAATGCGCTGGGCACGGATCGCGATCCGGTGGAAGCCGCCCGCTGGTGGCGCAAGGGGGCGGAGGCGGGCGACGCGGACGGGCAGGCTATGCTCGGCGCCGCCTACCACCTCGGTGCCGGCGTCCCGCATGACAAGATCGCCGCCTTCGCCTGGCTGCTGCGCGCCCGCGCGGGCCACAGCGCCCTCGCCGACCGCTTCTTCGAGGCGGTGCGCGGCACGCTTACGCCCGAGGAGGCCGCCGCCGCCCAGCGCCGCGCCGCCATACCGCTGGGGGAGCTGCCCTAGGTGATCATCGGCACGGCCGGACATATCGACCATGGCAAGACCACGCTGGTGCGTGCCCTCACCGGTGTCGATACCGACCGCCTGAAGGAAGAGAAGGCCCGCGGCATCTCCATCGACCTCGGCTTCGCCTATCTCCCGGTGGGAGACGACGTGCTGGGTTTCGTGGATGTGCCCGGGCACGAGAAGTTCGTCCACACCATGCTCTCCGGCGCGGGCGGCATCGATTTCGCCCTGCTGGTGGTGGCCGCCGATGACGGTGTGATGCCGCAGACCCGCGAGCACCTCGCCATCCTGGACCTGCTCGGCATCGACAAGGGCGTGGTCGCCCTCACCAAGGCCGATCTTGCCGACGCCGACCGCATCGCCGCGGTGGAAGCCGAGATCACCGCCTTGCTCGCCCCCACCGGCCTCGCCGACGCCCCCATCCTGCCCGTGGCGGCAGCGCGCGGAGACGGGGTGGATGCGCTGCGCGACATGCTGGTGGACGCCGCGCGCAGCCTCGGCCGGCGGGCGGGCGGAGGGCGCTTCCGCCTTGCCGTGGACCGCAGCTTTACCCTCTCCGGCGCAGGAACGGTGGTGACGGGCACGGTGCTGTCGGGCGCCGTGAAGGTGGGCGACCGGGTGACGGTGAGCCCCTCCGGCCTCTCCGCCCGTGTGCGCTCCATCCGCGCGCAGGACCGTGTGGCCGAGACCGGCGTCGCCGGTGACCGCTGCGGTATCAACCTCGCCGGCGAGGCCATCTCCAAGGATGCCATTTCCCGTGGCGACGTGGTGCTGGACCCCGCCCTCCACGCCCCCACCGACCATATCGACGCCGAGCTGAAGGTGCTCGCCGGCGAGCCGCGCCCCATCGCCCAGTGGCTGCCGGTGCGCCTGCACCATGCCGCGCGCGAGGTTGGCGCGCGGCTCGTGCTGCTCGGCGATGCCATCCCCCCCGGCGGCAGCGGCAAGGTGCAACTGGTGCTGGAGGCGCCCATCGCGGCGGCGGCGGGCGACCGCTTCGTCATCCGCGACACCTCGGCCCAGCGCACCATCGGCGGCGGCCGATTCCTCGATTTGCGCGGACCGCGCCGCAAGCGCCGCACGCCCGAGCGCATCGCTCAGCTCGACGCGCTGGCGCACCGCGACTCGGCCGAGGCGCTCGCCGCCCTGCTCGCCGTGCCGCCGCACTTCGCTGACCTCGATGCTTTCGCGCGCGACCGGGCTCTCTCCGCCGAGGAGACGGCGGCGCTGGTGGCGCGGCTCGATCTTGCCCGCCTGTCCGCGGGCAACACCACGCTGGCGCTGACGCAGGCCGCCTTCGCCGCCTTCACCGCCGGCCTCATGGCGGCGCTGGACGCCTTCCATGCGGGCAATCCGGATCTGCCGGGCATCGGCCGCGAGCGGCTGCGCATGATGCTGGAGCCGCGCCTGCCGGCCACCGCCTTCCTGGCCGCCCTCGCCGCTTTGCCGCCGGCCACAATAAGGCAAGAAGGCGCCTGGGTTCGACGCGCCGACTTCTCGGTGAAGCTCGCCGCCTCCGACGAGGATTTGTGGGCGCGCATCAGGCCGCTGCTCACCGGCGAGGAGCGCTTCCGCCCGCCCCGCGTGCGTGACATCGCCGGCCTCCTCGCCGTGCCTGAGCCGGAGGTGCGCCGGCTGATGAAGCTGCTCGGCCGCATGGGGAGGGTGGACGAGGTGGCCCGCGACCACTTCTTCCTGCGCCCGGTGGTGTCAGAGATGGTGGAGATCATCACCCGCCTCTCCGGTGAGCGGATGAAGGACGAGTTCACCGCCGCCGCCTTCCGCGACGAGGTGCAGAACGGCCGCAAGGTGGCGATCCAGATCCTTGAATTCTTCGACCGCCACGGCCTCACCTTGCGCCGCGGCGATCTGAGGCGCATCAATCCGTTCCGGCTGGACCTGTTCGCCGGCGCGGCGGACGATGCGCCTGAATTCACCGCGGCGGCGCCGTCGCGGGGAAGAGAAGCGTCCCTGGTGGGGCGTCCGGACTTCAAATCCGGGAGGGGCCGCGAGCCGGTCCTTGGTGGGTTCGACTCCCACTCTCTTCCGCCAAATTCCATTGCGCCAAATTCCGCTACACCGGAACTTGCGGCGCCAACGCCGCCCGCGCCCGATGCGCGCCCCCGCAGCTACGGGAAGGGACGATGAGCCCCGAGACCGACCTCCCCGCCCCGGCCCCCGATGCCGCGCCCGATCCCGCCATCGAAGCGCGCGCCGCCGTGCTCGCCCGCCTCGATGCTGCGAAAGTGGCCGCTGACGTGGCCGAGACGGCCTATCGCGCCGAGGCCGCCCGCCAAACCGAGGAACTGGCGCGCGAGCGGGCCCATGCCTGGCGCCGGGCCGATCTGATGCGTTCCCTCGCCGGCACCCTCGACAGCGTTCCCGATGCGGAGATGGCGGTTGCCGCCGGGCAGGCGCTGCTGCGCGCGCGGCTCGGCTGGTCCGACGACAGCGAGGCCCGCGCCGAGGTGCTCGCCCGCTTCGCCCCTGTCGCGGTGGCCCTGTTCGAGATGGAGAGCGAGGCCGCGCCCGAGGCGGCGCTCGCGACGTTCGAGGAGTGGTACGCCACGACGCGGCAGAGCGCCTTCTGGTACCTGTTCGAGCACTACCTTCCCGACACGCCCCTCGTGGATTTCTGACTTCCCATGGCCACCGATTTCGACGACTGGCTCACCCGCACCTTCGCCGACCATGGCGGTTTCACCGCGCTCGTGGTGCTGGTGCGCATCGCCGAGCCGGAGGTGAAGCCGCTCGCCTCCACCTTCCTCAACATCATCGGCGACGAGGTGGACTGGGCCGGCATGATCGCCTTGTTCGCCGGCTCCCGGCAGGCATGGGACGGCGCCGCCTTCTTCGCCCAGACGGACGACGGCGGGCCGCTGGAGAACGGCGAGGCCCGTGGCCGCCTGCGCGCGCTGGAAGAGCGCATCCGCGAGAACCGGCTGGTGCTGAACGAAGGCGATTTCTTCGACACCTTCGGCCGGCGGCTGAAGGTGGAGGAGATCGCGCCGAACTGAGGGGTGGACGCGGCAGCGTTTTGAGGCCGTCATGCCCCGGCTTGTCCGGGGCATCCACGGTGCCGCGTGCTCGGTGCCTCCCCACTCCGCGCGAACGGTGGAGTGGATCCCCCGCACAAGGCGGGGATGACGGCAGGGTAGTACGGCTTCCCCCGCCCTACTCGATGGGAAAATCGAAATAGGTGTCCGGGAAGGGCTCGTCCTTCAGGGTGAAGTGCCACCATTCCTTGTCGAACGGCTTGAAGCCTTTGTCGCTCATCAGCCCCGCGAGCAGCCGGCGGTTGGCGCGCTGGGTCGCAGAGACGGCAGGGGAATCCGGCCAGGAGCGGGGGCTGAACAGATCGAAGGGCGTACCCATGTCGAGGTCGCGCCGCGTGGCGAGATCAAACAGGGTGAGGTCCAGCGTGGATCCGCGCGAATGACCGGAGCGGGCGGCGATGTAGCCTTCCGCGAACAGGTCCTTTTTCGCCACATCGGGATAATAGGTGGGCTTGGTTTTCTCGTCGGCGAGGTCGCTGGCCCAGCGGGCGAAGTGGGCGACGGCGCGGGCCGGGCGGTAGCAATCGAAGATCCTGAGGCCAAGGCCCTTCTTCTTCGCCTCCGCCGCCACCTTCGCGAGCGCCTCGGCCGCCGGGCGGGTGAGGAAGCAGCGGGCGGCGCCGTATCCGTCCACCCGCGTGCCCACGAAATTGTGGGTCGAGAAATAACGCACGTCGAACACCGCGTCCGGCACCACGCCCGCGACATCCACGAACACGTCGGGGCGGTCGGTGCGGGCGTCGGCCGCGAGCGGCAGGCCCGCAATGGTGAGGGCGAGGGCGGCGGGCTTCACCAGTCGATCCATCAGGGCTTTGGCCATGCTGCGTTGCATGGCTTCAGCATAGGGCCCGCGCGGGGCGCCCGCCAGAGAGGGCCTCGCCACATTCCCTCACCGCATGCGCGGGGGCGTTTCGGGCACATCGACGGGATCGCGCAGCGGCGTTGGCTCCGGGATCGGGTCCTTGCGCGGCTCGCGGGAGGGATCGCCCTCCGGGAGCGGCGGAAGATCAGGCCCCGGCTCAGGAAACTCCGGAGGATCCTCCACTGGATCGGGCGGCAGGATGGGGGGCTCCGGGGGACGGCCGGGCTCGGGCGGGGGAAACGGGCCGCCGATCAGGGCGGCCAAGCCTGAAGAGGAGGACCGGCCGCCCATCGGGGCGGCCGTGTGGGTTTCGGCGCGGGAGCGCAGCGGGGGGACGCGAGGGGAAAGGGTCATCCCGGGCCAACGCCCGGGGGTCACCGCTGTTCCCGCACCCTCCGCCTTCGCTCAGGAGAAGAAGGAGGTGATGGTCTGCCAGATGCTCTTCTTCGGCGCCGCGGTGGCACCGGCCTCGGCGGGCTTGGCATCGGTGGAAACGGTGCCGGGCGCCGCCTGCGACTTCGCCACCGCTTCCGGCGAGAAGACGCCGGCGAAGGCCGGGATCTTGGCAAGGGTGTCGGGGCCGGCCATGCCGTCCGCATCGAGCCCGTTCTTTTCCTGGAATTCCTTCACCGCCTTGGCAGTGCCGGGGCCGAACGCGCCGTCGGCGGCAATGCCCAGCGCGGTCTGCAGCTTCTTCACCGCCTCGCCCTTGGTGCCCACGGTGAGCAGTACCAGTTCCGGCAGGCCGAGCGCCGTGAAGGTGTCCGGCCCGGCGATGCCGTCCGCGGCGAGGCCGTGCTGGGTCTGGTAGGCCTTGAGGGCGGTCTCGGTGGCGGGGCCGAACTGGCCGTCCGCGGTCACGCCGAGCTTGGCCTGAAGGATCTTCACCGGCTCGCCCGCGAGCCCACGCTTGAGAAGTGCCATGACACACCCCGGTCCGGTTGAGCCGGCCAAAAGGGCCGGCAGCCGGACTTTGCGGGAAAAGCGCGCCTGCGGCACCTTTAAAAATCAACCGCGCAAAAGAAAAATGCCGGGTCCTGGAGGGGACCCGGCAAGTATCGCTGCAATGCAGCGAACCTTCCAGAGGGGAACAGCTGACGCACCGCATAGGATGCAATCAGCGCAACCCGAAGATGCCCCCCGATTAGGCAGAAAGCAACGTATACTGATCGCATATCAGGCATGTGCCCAGCGCTTGGCTGGGAATGTCAAACCATACCTGAACACCGTCATATGTCATAAATCAGTAATTCCAGCGTTGCGCCTTGGAAATCAGAAAGTCCCGGAACACCTGAATTCGGGCTACCGAGCGCATTTCCTGAGCATAAGTGAAGTATGCCTCGAGTTTGGGCGTCTCGCGATCGGTGAAGAGCTGAACCAGCGAGGTGGAATCGTCCGAGAGATAGTCCGGCAGGGTGCCTATACCCACGCCGCGCTCCACCGCCCGCTTGAGGCCGAGCACGTTGTTGACCTCGAAGGCCGGAATGCGCGGCGTCGAGCCGTCGCGGCCCGCGTGCTCCAGCCAGTTCAGCCCCTGGAAATAGGAGGGGATCGGCCCGCCGAGCAGCAGGATGCGGTGCTTGTCCAATTCGTCCAGCGTGCGCGGATGGCCGTGGCGCTTGAGATAATCCGCCGAGGCATAGGCATGGAAATGCACGGTGAAGAGCTTGCGCTGCACCAGGTCCGGCTGCACCGGCTGGCGCATGCGGATGGCCACGTCCGCCTCGCGCATGGCGAGGTCCAGTTCCTCGTCGGTGAGGATGAGCTGGATGCGGATGTCCGGGAACAGCTCCACGAACTCGCCCACCCGCGCGGTGAGCCAATGGGTGCCGAGGCCCATGGTGGTCGTGACGCGCAGGTCGCCGTTGGGCTTCTCGCGGCTGTCGGTGAGCTGGGCGCGCGCCGATTCCAGCTTGAGGAACACCTCATGGGCGGTGCGGTAGAGCAGTTCGCCCTGCTCGGTGAGAATGAGACCGCGGGCGTGGCGGTGGAACAGCGGAACCTTCAATTCCGCCTCCAGGGCCGACACCTGCCGGCTGACCGCCGACTGGGAGAGCCCCAGCGTCTCGCCGGCATGGGTAAAGGAGCCCGCTTCCGCGGCGACGTGGAAGACCTTCAGCTTGTCCCAATCCATCCGGCCCGAGCCCCTTGAGCGTCACCGGCCGTGACAGCCGGTGAGGTGGCGCTGTTCTTTCGCTGTCTCGGGAAAAGCCGCGGGTTCCCCAACTCCGCGGCCTTCCTTGAACCCCACTAAATCCGCGCCGGGCAGTTCCCCCGCCCGGCCGACCTATTCCGCCGCCTGCGCCACGCTGTGGTGGGCGAGGAAACGCTCCGCCTCCAGCGCGGCCATGCAACCCCGGCCGGCCGCCGTGACGGCCTGCCGATACACGTCGTCGGCCACGTCGCCGGCCGCGAACACGCCCGGCACGGACGTCGCCGTCGAATCGGGCGCCGTCCACACGTATCCGCTCTCCTTGAGCTTCAACTGGTCTTTGACCAGCTCTGTGGCGGGCGCATGACCGATGGCGATGAATATGCCGTCAGCGGGTAGCTCGGTGAGGGCGCCGGTGCGCACGTCGCGCAGGCGCACGGCGGTGACCTTGCAGATGTCGCCGGTCTCGCCCACCACCTCGGCCACCTCGGAATGCCACACCACGTTCACCTTGGGATTGGCAAACAGCCGATCCTGAAGGATGCGCTCGGCGCGGAAGGTGTCGCGGCGATGCACCAGCGTGACCTTGGAGGCGAAATTGGTGAGGAAGAGCGCCTCCTCGACGGCCGTATTGCCGCCGCCCACCACCATGACTTCCTTGCCGCGATAGAAGAAGCCGTCGCAGGTGGCGCAGGCCGAGACGCCGAAGCCGCGGAACGCCGCCTCCGATTCGAGGCCGAGCCAGCGCGCCTGGGCGCCGGTGGCGAGGATCACCACGTCCGCGAGCCACGTATCGCCCGATTCCGTCTCCATGCGGAACGGCCGCCGGGACAGGTCGAGGCTGCTGATGTGATCGGCGATGATCTTCGTGCCCACATGCCCGGCCTGGGCGCGCATCTGCTCCATCAGCCAGGGGCCCTGGATGGGATCGGCGAAGCCGGGATAATTCTCCACATCCGTGGTGATGGTGAGCTGGCCGCCGGGCTGGATGCCCTCGAACAGGACCGGCTCCAGCATTGCGCGGGCCGCATAGATGGCCGCCGTGTAGCCGGCCGGACCCGACCCGATGATGACGACCTTGGCGCTGTGGGTGGTCATGACGTCCTCGAAAACCTGAAGCGCGATAGGCTGAAAACCGCGACAAGAGAGGGACAGGCCGGGAAGCCCGGGCGTCCGATGGCCGCAGCGTGAGCTATGCCCGAATGTAGGGGCTCACTCACCTGCCCACAAGGCGCCAGCTTCTGTCTCTTCGCAACGCAAACGACGCAATATTATTTCGTTGCGTTGCCGCATACGGCGACTAAGGTGCGCGGACGTCAAACCCCTGCCGCCGCGTCCGCGGTCCCGCCCACCAACCTGCTCTCAAGGAGCCGTGCCTTGACCGTTCGCCTCGATGCTGTCGACTGGAAAATCCTCGACGAGCTGCAGCGGGACGGTCGCATGACCAACGTCGAACTGTCCCGGCGCGTGGGCATATCCGCCCCGCCCTGCCTCAGGCGCGTGCGGGCGCTGGAGGAGGAAGGCATCATCGAAGGCTATCGGGCGCTGCTCGACGAGAAGCGCCTTGGCTACGATCTGATGGCCTTCGCCATGGTCCATCTCATCAGCCAGGCGGAAGCCGACCTCGCCGCCTTTCAGGAGCGCATCACCGGCTGGCCGCTGGTGCGCAGCGCCTGGATGCTCTCGGGCGACGTGGATTTCCTGATGCTGTGCGTGGCGCCGGACCTGCGCACCTTCCAGACCTTCGTGCTGGACATCACCGCCGCGCCCAACGTGCGCAACGTGAAGACAGCCCTGACGCTGAAGCAGTCCAAGGACGCGCCGATCGTGCCGCTGGAAGCAGGGTTGCTGAAGGGAGCGTGAGGGGAGCGTGACAACGGGGCGGGAGGCCCCCGGCTTGTCCGGCGGATCCACCGTGCGACCCGGCTGGCTTCTCGCGTCGAGCCTGCGGCGGCGTGGATGCCCCGGACAAGCCGGGGCATGACGGTGGAGAGGATGGGCGAAGGCCCTCGGAAAACACCCAGTCAGGCGCGCCGGCCGAGGCACCAGAGCGGCCGGCACGAAATCCAGACGCCCCCTCAGGCCCAGCGGACGTCCGCGATCTCGAACGAGCGGGCGCCCTTGGGGGTGACGACCTCCACGGAGGCGCCCTTCTTCTTGCCGATCAGCGCGCGGGCCACCGGCGAGGAGATGGAGATGCGGCCGGCCTTGGCGTCGGCCTCGCTGTCGCCGACGATCTGCCAGACCTTCTCTTCCTCGGTGTCCTCGTCCACCAGCGTCACCGTGGCGCCGAACTTGACGATGTCGCCGGAGAGCTTCGACACGTCGATCACCTCGGCGCGGGAAATCTTGTCCTCCAGGTCGGCGATGCGTCCCTCGTTCAGAGACTGCTGCTCCTTGGCGGCGTGATATTCCGCGTTCTCGGACAGGTCGCCATGGGCGCGCGCCTCCGAGATGGCATTGATGATGCGCGGACGCTCCACCTGCTGACGCTGCTTCAACTCTTGCTCGAGGGCGACAAAGCCGCCCGCCGTCATCGGAATCTTCTCCATGGGTCCTTGTCAGACCTCCTGAAACTGCTCGGTGCGCCGGAGCGCCACCTCAGGTGGTACCCGCGCCGAAAAGAAAGCCGCCCCGTGGAGCCTTCCGGCCCCCGGCTGCGGCGACTGGCCCGGCTCGCGATTGCAAGCCCCGGGCGATGCGCCCGCCCTGCGTCTCCTGACGCCGGGCGGCCGCGACGAGTGCGCGCCGGCCCAACGGACCGGGCGCGCTGATGTTCCCTTTCGGGATCAGGCGACGGAGGCTTCGCCCCGCGGGCCGACGCTGGCGCTATCGCCCCCGGCACCGAAATAGCCCTGCAGCGGACGCACCGTCAGGTCGCCGCCCACGTAGGCCTTGATCCCCTGCGCCGCAGCGATGGCTCCGGATAGCGTGGTGTAATACGGCACTTTCTGCAAGAGGGCGGCGCGGCGCAGCGAGCGGCTGTCCGCGAGCGCCTGCGCGCCCTCGGTGGTGTTGAACACCAGCTGCACATCGCCGTTCTTGATGGCATCGACGATGTGCGGCCGCCCTTCCAGCACCTTGTTGATCTTCGCGGCCGGCACGCCGTGCTCCTCCAGGAAGCGCTGGGTGCCGGAGGTGGCGATGATCTTGAAGCCCAGATCCACCAGCATCTTCATGGTGGGCAGTATCCGGATCTTGTCGCTGTCCTTGAGAGAGATGAACACGGTGCCGGACTTCGGCACCTTGGTGCCGCCACCGAGCTGGCTCTTGGCGAATGCGACGCCGAAATCGGTGTCGAGGCCCATCACCTCGCCGGTGGAGCGCATCTCCGGGCCGAGCACCGTGTCCACGCCCGGGAAGCGGGCGAAGGGGAACACCGCCTCCTTCACCGCGATGTGGCCGAGCTTGGGCTGCACGAGGTTGAAGCTCGCCAGCTTCTCGCCGGCCATCACCCGCGCCGCGATCTTGGCGATGGGCAGGCCGATGACCTTGGCGACGAAGGGCACCGTGCGCGAGGCGCGGGGGTTCACTTCGAGCACGTAGATCTCGTCGCCCTTGATGGCGTACTGCACGTTCATCAGGCCGCCGACGCCCAGCGCCAGCGCCATGGCCGCGGTCTGCTTCTCCAGCGCCGCGAGGGTATCGGGCGAGAGCGAATAGGGCGGCAGGGTGCAGGCGCTGTCACCCGAATGGATGCCCGCCTCCTCGATGTGCTCCATGATGCCGGCGATGAACACGTCCTTGCCGTCACACAGCGCGTCGACATCCACCTCGATGGCGTCGGACAGGTAGCGGTCGAACAAAAGCGGGTTCTTGCCGAGGACGGTATTGATCTGGCCCGTCTTGTCGTTGGGATAGCGCGCCTTGATCTCCTGCGGCACGAGGCCCGGCAGGGTCTCCAGCAGGTAGTCGCCGAGCTGGCTCTCCTCGCGGATGATCTGCATGGCCCGGCCGCCCAGCACGTAGGAGGGGCGCACCACCATGGGATAGCCCAGCTCCGCCGCGACCAGGCGGGCCTGCTCCACGCTGTAGGAGATGCCGTTGGCCGGCTGGCGGATCTTCAGCCGGTCGAGCAGCGTCTTGAACCGGTCGCGGTCCTCGGCGAGGTCGATGGCGTCGGGCGAGGTTCCGAGGATCGGCACCTCCGCATCCTCCAGCGCCTTGGCGAGCTTGAGCGGCGTCTGGCCGCCGAACTGGACGATGACGCCCTTCAGCGTGCCACGGGTCTTCTCGCGGGCGATCAGCTCCAACACGTCCTCGGCGGTCAAAGGCTCGAAATAGAGCCGGTCCGAGGTGTCGTAGTCGGTGGAGACCGTCTCCGGGTTGCAGTTGACCATGATGGCTTCATAGCCGGCCTCCTTCAGCGCGAAGGCGGCATGGCAGCAGCAATAGTCGAACTCGATGCCCTGGCCGATGCGGTTGGGACCGCCGCCGAGGATGATGACCTTCTCCTTGTCGGAGGGCTGCGCCTCGTCGGCGAGCTTGCCGGCGAAGGGCGTCTCGTAGGTCGAGTACATGTAGGCGGTGGGCGAGGCGAACTCGGCCGCGCAGGTGTCGATGCGCTTGTAGGCGGGGCGCACGTCCAGCGCCTGCCGCCGCGCGCGCACCTCGCCCTCGTGGAGGCCGGCGAGGGTGGCGAGACGGGCGTCCGAGAAGCCCATGGCCTTCAGGCGGCGGAACTGGCCGGCCGTCTGCGGCAGGCCGAGCCGGCGCACCTTCTGCTCCATCTCCACGATGCCGCGGATCTCGGCGAGGAACCAGGGGTCGATCTTGCAGGCGGCGTGGATCTGCTCGTCGGAGAGGCCGAGGCGCATGGCCTGGGCGACGTAGAGCAGCCGGTCGGGGGTGGGGGTGCCCAGCGCGGCGCGCACGGCATTCTTGTCGTCGCCCTGGCCGAGGCCCTCGATCTCGATGTCGTCGAGACCGGACAGGCCGGTCTCCAGCGAGCGCAGCGCCTTCTGGAGCGATTCCTGGAAGGTGCGGCCGATGGCCATGGCCTCGCCCACCGACTTCATGGCGGTGGTCAGCGTCGGCTCGGCGCCGGGGAACTTCTCGAAGGCGAAGCGCGGGATCTTCGTGACCACGTAGTCGATGGTGGGCTCGAAGGAGGCCGGGGTGGCGCCGCCGGTGATGTCGTTCTCGATCTCGTCCAGCGTGTAGCCGACGGCGAGGCGCGCGGCGACCTTGGCGATGGGGAAGCCCGTGGCCTTCGACGCCAGCGCGGAGGAGCGCGACACGCGCGGGTTCATCTCGATGACGATGAGCCGGCCGTCCTCGGGGTTCACCGCGAACTGCACGTTGGAGCCGCCGGTCTCGACGCCGATCTCGCGCAGCACCGCAAGCGATGCGTCGCGCATGATCTGGTATTCCTTGTCGGTGAGCGTCAGCGCCGGCGCGACCGTGATGGAATCGCCCGTGTGCACGCCCATCGGATCGATGTTCTCGATGGAGCAGATGATGATGCAATTGTCCGCCTTGTCGCGGACAACCTCCATCTCATACTCCTTCCAGCCCAGCACGCTCTCCTCCACCAGCACCTCGTTGGTGGGGGAGGCATCAATGCCGCGCTCGATGATCTCGATGAACTCGGCCTTGTTGTAGGCGATGCCGCCGCCGGTGCCGCCCATGGTGAAGGACGGGCGGATGATGGCGGGCAGGCCCACTTCCTCCAGCGCGTCGAGCGCCTGGGGCAGGGTCTTGATCTGGCGGGACTTGGGCGTCGAGAGGCCGATCTTGGTCATGGCCTCGCGGAAGAGTTCCCGGTCCTCGGCCTTGTCGATGGCCTCGGCGGTGGCGCCGATCATCTCGACGTCGAACTTTTCGAGCGTGCCCATCTTCTTGAGCGACAGCGCGCAATTGAGCGCGGTCTGGCCGCCCATGGTGGGTAGAAGCGCGAAGCCCTTGGAGCGGTCGCCGCGCTCCTTCTCGATGATCTTGGTGACGATCTCGGCGGTGATGGGCTCGATATAGGTCGCGTCCGCCATGTCCGGGTCGGTCATGATGGTCGCGGGATTCGAGTTCACGAGGACGACCCGGTATCCCTCCTCCTTGAGCGCCTTGACCGCCTGCGTTCCGGAATAGTCGAATTCGCAGGCCTGCCCGATCACGATGGGACCGGCGCCGATGATGAGGATGGTTTCGATATCGGTGCGTTTCGGCATATCCGTCTTTGAGCTCTCGACCGCCGCCACCCGCGCCGCTGAGCCGGCGAGGACAACGGGATCCGTTTCCATCAGGAGCCGCCCCGTCGCAGCGCCCGCGCCTTCCTAGCGCCCGCCGGGCGCAAAAAAAGGGCCGCGGGTCACGCGCCCCAGAAAGGTACGAGCTTGGCCGGGGCCTGCTCCCAAGATTTGCGCGCGGGCGCGGGACGCGGCGCGGATGTCACACCTGCGCAATATCCCTGGCCCTTGGCGCTGATGGGCTTCCTTAGACCATAATTTGCGGCGACGGAAGCCGTGTCACCGAGATGACGCCGCGCCGGGACTACACATCCTCGCGGGGTTCGGCGTTCGCCCCGCGCCGCCTCGGCCAGTGAAATTGCTGCCGGAGACGCATGTGCTGCCGCCCTCCCTCGCCCGGACGGTCAAAGAATACCGCGTGCGTCATGACGCGCTGATCCGCCAGTTCGCGCGATTCGTCGGCGTGGGCCTCACCGCCGCCGCCGCCCATTTTTCGACCCTGGCCATATTGGTGGAGATGGATGCGGTCGGCCCCGTGCTGGCCTCGGCGGTGGGGTTCATCGTGGGCGGCATGGTGTCCTACATCCTCAACCGCCGCTTCACGTTCGACGCCACGCGCTCCCACGCCGGGGCGGTGCCGCGCTTCATCGTGGTGGCCGGGGTCGCATTCGTGCTGAACGAAGCGCTGATGTGGCTGTTCGTGCACGAGGCGGGGATTTTCTACCTGCTCGCCCAGTTCCTCACCACGGGCATCACCATGATGTGGACCTTCACCGGCTACCGCGTGTGGGCCTTCGCCCACCGCAGCCCCGTGCGGGGCTGAGGCCGCCTTATTTGCGGGCGATCCGCCCGACGATCAGTTCATCGATCTCCAGCCGCCGGATGCGGGCGCGGCCGATGGCGAGGCGGCCGATGGCCACGGCCCCGACCGCCAGCGCCCCGAAGGCCAGCGCGCCGATGGCGATGGCTCCGATGGAGCCGGCCCCGAGCGCCCCCGCACCCACGGTGCCCGCCCCAACCGCCCCGGCGCCCACGGCCGCCTTGCGGATCCGGCGCTTCCGGGGGCGCCCTGCGGCGGGCGCTTCAGCCTCTGGATCGGCGGTCATCGTGCGTCCTTGGATCGGAAGTCGACGGATCAGGGCACGAGGCTGTGCGCGTCCCACTCCTGCCGCGGCACCTCGGCGCCGAGAGTGTAGCTGAAGGCTAGCACATCCATGCCGTCCGGGCTGGTCTTGCAGCGGTACGAGAGGTGATACCAATGCTCCCGGCTGCGGATGGCCGCGCCGGGTGCCGAGATGGCGGCATCGCCGTGCCGGAAGTCGCCGAGCTTGGGATCGGCGAAGGCATAGGCCACCACCTCCTCCGGCCGCATGTCCTTGTGCTCGCGCCCCACCTCGCCCATGGCCCGGGCGTTGCACCGCTGCTCGATACGGGTGCCGGGGTCCACATGCAGCATCATGTCGTCATGCCGGCCCGAGCCGGCGCGTGCCGGCACGGACATGGCGGCGGTTATGAGAATAAGGGGCAGCGAGAGCGGGCGAATCACGGCGGTGGCATCTCCGCAGACAGGGTACCGCGCCGGCTCTAGGCCGAATCTGTGGCGGGGATGGGACGGAACCGATGGCTCGGGACGGACCGGGGCTCGCCCGCCCGTGGCCTCGCGTGTTATGGTGTCCGCGATACAGCTTCAGCGGCGGATCGCAGGGCGGGCGGGCCGCAAATGCAGACGGGACGGATGTTCGCGATGACGGGGGACGAACGACCGATGATCCTCGCCCTTCAGGGCGGCGACCGGGAAGCGATCCAGTCTCTGCTGGCGGAAACGGCGCGGCGCCTTGCCGCGCAGGGCGTGCGCGTGCTCGGCGTGGTGGAGCACCTCACCCCCGGCTGCGCCCATGAGGACGTTCTCCTGCTCGACCTCGTTTCGGGAGAGACCAACCGCCTGCATCAGGATCTCGGCCCCGGCGCCGCCGGATGCAGCCTCGATCCGGCGGGCCTCGCCGCCGCCTCGGCCGGGGTGGAGCGGGCCATCGCCGATCGCCTCGCCGAGGGCGGCGACCTTTCCGACACGGTGGTGGTGCTCTCCAAGTTCGGCCGGCAGGAGGCCGAGGGCCGTGGCCTGACCGCCGCCTTCCATGCCGCCGTGGCGGGTGAGTTATGCGTTATCACCTCGGTGTCGCCCGGCATCACCGCCGAATGGGAGGGCTTCGCCGGAGACCTTGCGCAGCTGCGGCCGGCGGTGCCGGCCTCCATCGATGCGTGGTGGGGCGTGAGCGTCGCCGAACCGGCGGAATAGGGCGGGCTCCGCCGGAGCCCGCCCCCTGCATCCCGATTACATGCCGATCTCGTCCAGGCTGCGGCCGCGCGTCTCGATGCGGTAGCACCATGTGACCACCGCGCCGAGAAGCGAGGCGCCAATCAGCATGAACAGCAGCGCCCGCGTGCCGAAATCGGCCAGAAGGATGGGGAAGAGGAAAGCGGTGAGCACCGCCCCGATCTTGGCGAACGCCGCGGCAAAGCCCGCCCCCATGCCGCGGATGCGGGTGGGGAAGACCTCGCCGGCGATGAGATAGGTCTGCGCGTTGGGTCCGAGATTGGTCATGAAGTTGAACAGCATGAAGCCGATGACCACCATCGTGACGGCGCGGTCGCCACTGTAATAGGTGGAGAGCGCGGCCACCAGCAGGCCCGCCGCGCAGCCGATGAATCCGATGATCTGCAGCGGGATGCGGCCGATGCGGTCGGAGAGGGCCACGGCCACGCAGATGCCGACGAGCAGCAGGAGATCGACAAGGGCGGCCCCTTCCGCGGCGAGCAGGTCCGCCGAGACGAGATCGCTCAGGTTGCGCCCGGTCGCGGCCTGGTGCCCGAAGGCCGCCGCGAGGATGGTGGGGGTGAAGATGCCGATGCCGTAGGTGGACAGATCCTGCAGGAACCAAGGCACGGCCGCGAGGATGGTCGCGCGTCGGTTGTGCGGGGTCTTGAACAGCGCGGCCGGCGTGCGCTCGTGCCCGTGGTCGTGCCCGGCCGCCCCGGGATGGCCATGGTGCCGGTGGGCAAGCTCGATGGATTTCGGATATTGTGGAGAACGGGCCAGCAGGCGCTCCGCCGCCTGCCGGGCCTCTTCCACGCGGCCATGGGCGAGCAGCCAGCTCGCGCTCTCCGGCACGAACAGCCGCGCCACCGCCACGAGCACCGCAGGCAGGATGGCGGCCGCATACATCAGGCGCCAGGCCGAGACCGTCTCGATGTTGGACAGCACCAGATAGCCGAGCAGCGTGCCGGTGAGCGCCCCCACCGCCTGGAAGCCGAAGGCGCTCAGCACCAGGCGGCCGCGCGCCACCGAGGGGATGCTTTCGGAAATCACGAGATGCGCGGTGGGATAGTCGCAGCCGAGCGCGATGCCGATGCCGAAGAGGAACACCACGGTCCAGCCGAAGGAAGGGCTGACCGCCAGCAGGGCCAGGAAGATGATGAAGATCACCATCTCCGACACGAACATCAGCTTGCGGCCGAACTGATCGGCGAGGCCCCCCAGCAGCAGCGCTCCGACCAGGATGCCGGCGAGGCTCGCGGCGCCCACGAGGCCGTGCTGGAAGGCGTCCATGTCGAACTCGCGGGCCATGAGCGGCAGCGTCACGCCCGTCATGAACACCACGAGGCCCTCGAAAAACTTGCCCGCCGCCGCCAGCCACCAGATACGCCACTGCATGGCGGTCATGGGCGTCGCGGCCACCTGCGTGCCGTCACGCCAGATGGGCGTTTCGTCGATATAGTCCTGCACCGACCGCTTGTGGTCGAGCCCGCTCGGCTCCCGCATTTGGTTCATCGGCGTCTCCCCCGGCTGTAGCGTGACAGAAAGCCGACGAGGCGTGAATTGCCGATGACAGAGGCGGCCCGCTACCACCTCGGGGACTGGCGGGCGGACAGGGGAGCGGCTAAGAAAGGCGATCATCCGCGTGTTGCGCGGCCGTTCCGGCGGCCTCCCAGCGCATGGCGCGCCCCATCCCGTCCCGCGCCGCAGGTTCATATGGTTTTTTCCCGCGTCACTGCCTTGTCCCTCGCGGCGCTCGCAGCCGGCTTCGCCCTCGCTGCCTGCCAGGGCAATCCGGACAGCTGGGGCACCGGCGTGGTGAAGCAGACCGATGCCTTCGGCGACTATTCGGAAACGGTGGTCTCGATCCCCAAGCCCACCGCCGGCCCGCGCCAGTTCGAGTGCACGGGGCCGTTCGCGCCCAACGCGACCGCCATCAACATCGCCGCCGACTTCGGGCAGGCGAACGTCATCACCGGCAACATCATGTCGCCGGACGGCAGCACCGCGCCGGGCATCATCCTCCTGCCCAACGATCCCGCCCTCAGCCTCGAGATCGCCTGGAAGGATCCGGCCAACATGGCCGCGCCCCGCCGTGTGGCCTTCACCGAAAGCTCGGCGTGGACGGTGAATGGCGTCGGCATCGGCACCAGCCTCGCCGACCTCGAGCGGGCCAACGGCAAGCCGTTCCGCATCCAGGGCTTCGGCGGCAACGGCGGCGGCGTGGTTGCGGACTGGCGCGGCGGACGGCTGGGCAACCTCGGGGGCGGCTGTGTGCTCGGCGCGCAGCTTGCGCTCTCCGCCACCGCATCCGACGGCGCGCAGGCGCGCATCTCCGGCCCCAAATTCTATAACTCGAACGATCCCGCCATCCGGGCCGCCAGCCCCAGCGTGGGCGTGTTCTGGGTGAACTACCGCTAGCCGGGGCCGCGCCGCCGGTTGCTATCGCGAAAGCGGCGACGGCGTTAAGATTAACCGCCTGTAAATACCGCAGACCTAGCGCCGTCGTCTTTCCAAGAACGGCAACGGTTGTAGAGTGCCTTTGCGCATCGCGGACCCCACCGTGCGCAGGAGACACTCCAATGAAACGCCTGATCCTAGGAGCACTGCTGGGGGCGGTCTGCGCCGTCAGCGGAGCCTTTGCACAGGGGACGCCCCCAAGCGCCCCCCTGGCCGGCGGACCTGCCAGCGGCATGAGCGGCCCGCCCGTCAACATCGAGGAACTGAAAGGCGTCCAGTGGCTGTTCGTGCAGGTGGCGGATTCCATCTCCGTCACCGACAAGACGATCACGCTGAAGGGCGTGGCGCCGCAGGTGATCATGTTCGCCGACCGCCCCGAGCGGATCACCGGCGACGCCTCCACGGCGACCTTCATCAAGATCTGGAACGAGGGCAAGGACAGCTTCCAGAAGGATCCGCCCAACGCCACCCTCTCGGTGACGGTGAACGGCGAGCCCAACCTGTCGGTGATCGAGCTTTCCAACCCGGTGCTCGCCGGCGATACGCTGACCTACGACTACAAGCTCCTCAGCGAGGACAAGCCCCTCTCGGGCGCCAACGCCAGCCTGTTCATCGACTGGTGGCACTATCACCGCTGGTGGGGTCCCGGTCCTGGCCGCTGGGGCGGCGGCGGCTGCTGGCGCGGCCCGTACGGCGGCCTGCACTGCCGCTGGTGAGTTCTCTCCCGATCCTGTGACGTGCGCCCCGCCCGGAACCTGTGGCGGGGCGTTCGCGTTCGAGGGGCGCTGCCATGATGGCGCCGTGTTGCTGGTGCCGTTTCCCCTGCACGTGCTAGGACGTCGCCCCGACCCGCCGTCGCTCCTGAGACCGTGAGAGACACCATGATCCGCAACAAGGCCGTCCTGCGCTCCGCGACCCTCGCCCTCACCTTCGCCGCGGGCCTCGCCACCGCCGGGCTCGTCCAGTCGGCCGTCGCCGACCAGCCCAACATGCAGCGGGCGCTCGAGGCGCTGCGCACGGCGCGCGCCTTCCTGCAGCAGGCGGAGCCCAACAAGGGCGGCCATCGCGAGCGGGCCATCGACTTCGTGGACCGGGCCATCGGCGAGACCGAGGCCGGCATTCAGTTCGCGCGCTGACCACCCGCGCTGCCTTGCTTTCGGAAAGACACTGATGGCCGATTGGATTTCGTTCTGGAACGGCAGTCACGCCATCTATGTGAACGACCGGCACAAGGCCGTGCATTATGCCGCCGTTGCGGCGGATCTCGCGGGGTTCCTGCCGGGGCCTGAGGCGCGTGTGCTGGACTTCGGCTGCGGCGACGCCCTCGCCTCGGCCGAGCTGGCGTTGCGCTGCGCCCATCTCGTGCTCTGCGATGCCGCCCCGGCCGTGCGCCACCGGCTGAAGGGGCGCTTCGTCGCCGCCCCCTCCATCGATGTGATGTCGCCCGAGGAGGTCTCAAACCTGCCGGACGGCAGCTTCGATCTCATCATCTGCAATTCGGTGGCGCAGTATCTCTCACGCGAGTTGCTCACCAGCCTCATGCATGATTGGCGGCGCCTGCTGGCACCGGGCGGCCGGGTGCTGCTCGCCGACATCATCCCGCCGCATGTGAGCGCGCGCGCCGACGCCGAAGCGCTGCTCAGGCTGGCCGCCCGGGAGAAATTCTTGCTGGCCGCGATCGCCGGCCTCGCCCGCACCGCCGTCTCGCCCTATCGCAAGCTGCGCGCCCAGCTCGGCCTCACCACCTACGAGGAGAACGAGATCCTCGACCTGATGGAAAGCGTGGGGCTCGCGGCGCAGCGGGTGCGGCCGAATGTCGGCCACAACCAGCAGCGCATGGCCTTCATCGGCGAACGCACGGCCTGAGGCACGGCGGGCACCTGAGCCCGGACCCTTCCCGCCCCCCCGGATTGCGCGTCCCGGTTCAGAATTTGTGGAAGATGAAGAAGGCGCCGGCTGAAATGAAGGCGAAGCCCAGAAGGTGGTTCCAGCCCAGCGGCTCCTTCAGATAGAGCACCGAGAAGCCGGCGAAGACGACGAGGGTGATGACCTCCTGCATCGTCTTGAGCTGGGCCGTGGAATACACCTCGGAGCCGAAGCGGTTTGCCGGCACGGCCAGACAATACTCGAAAAAGGCGATGCCCCAGCTCGCGATGATGGCGAGAGCGAGCGGCGCCGACTTGTGCTTGAGGTGCCCGTACCAGGCGAACGTCATGAAGACGTTCGAAGCAATGAGCATGACGATGGGGAGGATCTGAGGGGGGATCAGGGAGGTCAAGGGGGGGTCAGGCTCCGAACCGAGCAAGTCTGGATCTATCCTACTAATCTGTCCTCGGTGTGGATCATAGCTGCCGCACGCGGATCCCACACGTCTAACCCATCATACAACTAAAACGAGAGTAATTAATTTATAATTGACAAGGGTTGCAATCGACCCCGAAATGGCCGCCACCGCTGGGGAATGGGGGCGAGCATGAAAACTCAAATGGCGTCTGTTCTGGCGCTGGCTCTGACGGTCGGTGGCTGCGTCACGAATCGAGGTCCAGCCTTCGGGGCGCGGGAACTAGTCCCGCCGCAACGGGGCATCTATGTCGGATCGATCTATTATGTGTCCGAGCGTCCAACGGCAAAGCTGGAGACGCCGACCTATCTTGAACCGCTGTGTGATACGCAGCCGGATCTCAAGATCTACGGCGTAGCCAATCCGTCCGCAGAGCCTGTTGCCGACATTAACCTGCTGTTCGACACTCGCTTACAAGGGTCTCTCGCCGGGCTGAGCACGCAGCTTGTTTCCCTTGGGTTGACCGGGAATGTCTCCGACTACTACGAGTACAAACTGACCAACGTGTCCAAATACACCATCTCGGAAGCGTCAGCTGAGACGGTGTTCGAAGGCATGGCTCGACAGAGGGGCTGCAGAAACGCCATCGCACGCCACAGGGACGAGGGCGTCTACCAGATCAAGGCCACGTATGTCGGCGATCTCGTCTTCCAGCGCAAACAGGGTTCCGCGGTTGACGCCAACGTTTCGGCCAAGCTCGGAAAGATCGAGCCAACGGTGAAGGCGACGTTCGCCCGAACCCTCAGCCTCGGCTTTTCCGGCAAGGGACTGGTCTTCTCCTTTGTTCCAATCCTCCGCACCCCAGCAGCCCCTCGCAACTGAGGGGCGGGCGATGTCATGGCGGGGGGCTTTCCCGAACGGGCCTCCCCGCCCATATTCCCCCCATGGCCAAAGCATCCCGTCCCGGAAAGCTCGGTGAGCGTTCGCAGCGTCATTTCGAGCCGGCGCCCCAGCAGGCGCTTGATCCCGCGCTTGCGCAGTCCCTGGGTCTGAACCCGGGCGACCTCACGGTCGATTTCGAATCCGCCGGCGCCTCCGCCACGGTGCAGGCGCTGGCCAAGCTGATCGAGACCGGCCGGCCGGAGGTCAACGGCCAGACCTGGGTGCCGCACCGTCCGCCGCGGCCGGAGAAGTCCGAGGGTGGCGTCGCCTTCACCATGAAGAGCGACTTCCAGCCCGCCGGCGACCAGCCTGCCGCCATCGCCGAATTGTGTGCGCAGGCGCAGGCGGGGGAGCGCGACCAGGTGCTGCTGGGCGTCACCGGCTCGGGCAAGACCTTCACCATGGCCAAGGTGATCGAGCAGCTGCAGCGCCCGGCCATCGTTCTGGCGCCCAACAAGACGCTCGCCGCCCAGCTCTATGGGGAGTTCAAGAGCTTCTTCCCCGACAATGCGGTAGAATATTTCGTCTCCTACTACGATTACTACCAGCCGGAAGCCTACGTGCCCCGGACGGATACGTATATCGAGAAGGAATCCTCCATCAACGAGCAGATCGACCGCATGCGTCATGCGGCGACCCGCTCGCTGCTGGAGCGGGATGACGTGATCATCGTCGCCTCGGTGTCGTGCATCTACGGCATCGGCTCGGTCGAGACCTATTCGGCCATGACCTTCGACATCAAGGTGGGCGAGCGCATCGACCAGCGCAGCCTGCTCGCCGACCTCGTGGCCCTGCAGTACAAGCGCATCCAGTCGGATTTCGCCCGCGGCACGTTCCGCGTGCGCGGCGACAGCGTGGAGATCTTCCCCGCCCATTATGAGGACCGCGCGTGGCGCGTCTCCCTGTTCGGCGACGAGGTGGAGAGCATCGCCGAGTTCGACCCGCTCACCGGCCAGAAGAGCGGCGACATGAAGAGCGTGCGCGTCTACGCCGCCTCGCACTATGTCACCCCGCGCCCGACGCTCATCCAGGCCATTTCCGGCATCAAGGCCGAGCTGAAGATGCGGCTCGACGAATTGTACAAGATGGGCCGCCTGCTGGAGGCCCAGCGTCTGGAGCAGCGCACCCGCTACGATCTCGAGATGATGGAGGCCACCGGCTCCTGCGCCGGCATCGAGAACTATTCGCGCTGGCTCACCGGCCGCAAGCCCGGCGAGCCGCCGCCCACCTTGTTCGAATATGTGCCGGACAACGCCCTCGTCTTCATCGACGAGAGCCATGTGACCGTGCCGCAGATCGGCGCCATGTATCGCGGCGACTTCCGCCGCAAGGCGACGCTGGCGGAATACGGCTTCCGCCTGCCGAGCTGCATGGACAACCGCCCGCTCCGCTTCGAGGAATGGGAGGCCATGCGGCCGCAGACCGTCCACGTCTCCGCCACCCCCGGCCCGTGGGAGATGAACCAGACCGGCGGCGTATTCGTGGAGCAGGTCATCCGCCCCACCGGCCTCATCGATCCGCCGGTGGAGGTGCGCCCGGCACGCACGCAGGTGGACGACCTCCTCGGCGAGGTGCGGGCGGTGGCGGCCAAGGGCTACCGGACGCTGGTCACCGTGCTCACCAAGCGCATGGCCGAGGACCTGACCGAATATCTGCACGAGAACGGCATCCGCGTGCGTTACATGCATTCGGACATCGACACCATCGAGCGCATCGAGATCATCCGCGACCTGCGCCTCGGCGCCTTCGACGTGCTCATCGGCATCAACCTCTTGCGCGAGGGCCTGGACATTCCCGAGTGCGGGCTCGTCGCCATCCTCGATGCGGACAAGGAAGGCTTCCTGCGCTCGGAAACCTCGCTGGTGCAGACCATCGGCCGCGCCGCGCGCAACGTGGACGGGCGGGTGGTGCTGTATGCGGACCGCGTGACCGGCTCCATGGAGCGGGCGATGGCGGAGACGTCCCGCCGCCGCGAGAAGCAGGTGGCCTACAATACCGAGCACCGCATCACGCCCGAGAGCGTGAAGAAGGCCATCGGCGACATCCTCAATTCCGTCTACGAGCGCGACCATGTGCAGGTGGACGCGGGGCTCGCGGAGGACGGGGCCGCGTTCGGGCACAATCTCAAGGCGGTCATGGCGGACCTGGAAAAGCGCATGCGCGCCGCCGCCGCCGACCTCGACTTCGAGACCGCCGCCCGCCTGCGCGACGAGATCCGCCGGCTGGAGGCCACCGAACTCGCCATCTCCGACGATCCTTTGGCGCGGCAGGAGGCGGTGGACGACCGCACCGGCGGCTTCAAGGGCGCGCGCAAGTACGGCAAGGCCGCCAACCTGCCTCCAAAGGAGGACGCCGGCCGTCTCTTGCCGCGGGGGCGGGGCAAATCCTCCGCCAAGGGTAGGGCGGCGCCCTCCGACGACGCGGGGATGGGCGAGGCGCAAGCACCCTATGCGCCGCCGGAAATGCCCCTGCATGCGCCGCGGGCCGGGGCGTCACGCACGGCCGCTTCGCGCGCCCACAAACCATCGCTGGACGACATGGGGCCGGGCACCGACCGCGCCGTCCCGCTCTCGGAAGACGCCTTCCGCCCCGGCCCGCGGCCCGATCCCGGCACCAAGGGCTATCGCAAGGGTGGGCGACGGAAGGGGTAGGCTCACCCCAGCGCGCGGCGGACCAGAGCCTCGACGGCATCCACGGGCTGCTTCAGCCATCCGTATTCGGCGGGGATATCCGCCTCGGCCAGCTGGTCGGCGAAGCGCTCCACATGGCGGCGCGGGTCGGCGCGGAACTGCGGCTGGGCCATAAAGAACTGCACCGAGACCGTGGAGCACGGATGCTTGGAGGCGGCCGAGAGATAAAGTGGCACCTTCTTGGGCGGCCACCAGAATTTCCCGAAGCGCCGGTCCGCGTGATAGTGCTCGAACAGGCGCGGATAGCCGTGGTGGTTCAGCGCCCGGCCGGTGACGGCATAATTGTTGGTGTAGAT
This sequence comes from Xanthobacter flavus, assembly GCF_017875275.1. Classification (NCBI taxonomy): domain Bacteria; kingdom Pseudomonadati; phylum Pseudomonadota; class Alphaproteobacteria; order Hyphomicrobiales; family Xanthobacteraceae; genus Xanthobacter; species Xanthobacter flavus. The sequence continues at coordinate 1,240,230 of NZ_JAGGML010000001.1, forward strand.
CACCCGCTTCAGCGGCCGCAGCTCGATCACAGGCGCGGTCTGCGACGCCTCGTAGGTGGTCAGTTGCGGGCCGACCAGGATCGAGCCCCACCAGATGCCGTTGAGCGGCCGGGGACAGGCCTTCTCCAACTCCTCGAACAGGCCGGGCGAGAGCCAGTCGTCGTCGTCCACGAAGGCGATGAGGTCGTCGGGAGCGCGCTTCGTCTCGCGCAACACGGCGTGGGGGATCACCTCGGCGCCCCGCACCGCGGCGAAGCTCGCCCGGGAGAGCTTCGCGATCTCGTGGCGGAAGCTGCGATAGTCCACCTTCAGGTGCCGGTCCCACAGCCCCATGAAGTCCACCAGCAGATTCTCGTCGATGCCGTGGCGGCGCAGGAACGTGCGGGTGTCGTCGTCGGTCAGGGCGAGCCAGTCGGGACTGTAGCGCACCGCGACGATGCGTTTGCCCATCGTCAACTCCGGACGGTCTTCCTGGAAACGCCAGCGCCGTTCCCGGCACCGTTACGGCGGGCCGCCAGCCGCCGCGCGTCGTCTTATCAAGCTGAAGCCAGACGCGCCAGTTCGGCGGCCATGGCGTTGTGCCGCGCCACCGTAGCGTCAAGGTCGATGGTGAGGAGGCGCCCGTCGCGCACCACCACCTGCCCGTTGATGACGCTGAGCGACACATTCTGCGACTGGCAGAAAATGAGCGCCGCCACCGGATCATGCAGCGCCCCCGCATAGGCGAGGCGCGCCATGTCGAAGGCGATGAAATCCGCCGCCATGCCGGGGGCGAGCGCGCCGATGTCGTCGCGGCCGAGCACCCGGGCGCCGCCAAGGGTCGCCAGCTCCAGCGCCGTGCGCGCGCTCATGGCGTCGGGGCCATGGGCGACGCGCTGCAGCAGCATGGCCTGGCGCGCCTCGTTCAGCATGTGGCCGCTGTCGTTGGAGGCGGAGCCGTCCACCCCGAGCCCCACCCGGATGCCCTCGGCGAGGAAGCGCTTCACCGGCGCGATGCCGGAGGCGAGGCGCATGTTGGAGCAGGGGCAATGGGCGACGCCGGTGCCGGTCTTCGCGAACAAGGCGATGCCGTCGTCGTCCAGCTTCACGCAGTGGGCGTGCCACACGTCCGGCCCCACCCAGCCGAGCGAGCGCACATATTCGGTCGGCCCCATGCCGAAGGTTTTCTCCGAGAAGGCGACGTCGCTGTCGTTTTCGGCGAGGTGGGTGTGGAGCGTCAGGTTGTTGTCGCGGCCGAGCTTCAGCGTCTCCAGCATGAAGTCCCGGCTGACCGTGAAGGGCGAGCAGGGCGCGAGCACGATGCGCAGCATGGAGTAGCGGTCGGGGTCGTGATAGGTGCCGATGAGCCGCTCGGCGTCCTGCATCACGAAGTCCTCGTCCTCCACCACCCGGTCGGGCGGCAGGCCGCCCTTGCTCTCGCCGATGGTCATGGCGCCCCGCGCCGCGTGGAAGCGCATGCCGATCCGCCGCGCCGCCCGGATGGAATCGTCGAGCCGCGCGCCGTTGGGATAGATGTAGAGGTGGTCCGAGGAGGTGGTGCAGCCGGAGAGGATCAGCTCCGCCATGGCGGTTTCCGTCGCCGCCTCCACCATCTCGCCGGTCAGGCCCGCCCATAGTGGATAGAGCGATTTCAGCCAGGTGAAGAGTTCGCCATCCTGCGCCCGCGGCACCGCGCGGGTCAGGCTCTGCACCATGTGGTGGTGGGTGTTGACCATGCCGGGCATCACCACATGGCCGGACAGGTCGATGACCTCGTCGGCGCTCGCCGGCAAATCCTGCGGCCGGCCCACCGCAACGATGCGGCCCTCCTCCGCATAGAGCCCGCCCCCCGCGATCTCGCGCCGTTCGCCGTCCATGGTCACGAGCACGAGGGCGTTGCGGGCGAGCAGGGTCGAGGCCATGGGAACTCCGGGATCGGGCGCCGCATGCTGCGGCCATCCGATCCTAGGTTGCTTCGGGAGAAGAAGAAATCCGCTCAGCGCCCGGCCGGCACTACGCGGAGAATCTCGCCCGTGCTCTCGGCCACGAGCCAGAGCGCGCCGTCCGGCCCCATGCGCACGTCGCGGATGCGCTTGCCCATGGGCAGGCGCTCCTCGCCGATGACGGCGCCGTCCCGCACCTTCACCATCACCAGCGCCTGACCCGCGAGTGCGCCGACAAAGAGCTGGCCGCGCCAGCCCGGCAGCGCATCGCCGGAATAGAAGGCGGCACCGGAGGGGGCGATGGACGGGTCCCAGTAGAACAGGGGCTGCTCCATGCCGTCCTTCGCCGTGCCGACGCCGATCTTGGCGCCGGAATAATGCCGGCCATAGCCGATCACCGGCCAGCCGTAGTTCTTGCCCGCCTCCGGCCGGTTCACCTCGTCGCCGCCGCGCGGGCCGTGCTCGACGGTCCACAGCCGGCCGGTGCCCGGCTCTATGACGGCGGCCTGCACGTTGCGATGGCCGTAGCTCCAGACCTCGGCGCGCGCGCCGTCCTTTTCCACGAAGGGATTGTCGGGAGGAATGGCGCCGTCCGGCAGGATGCGGACGACCTTGCCCAGGGTGGTGGTGAGGTCCTGCGCCTTGTCCATGTAATTGAACCGATCGCCGAGGGTGACAAACAGCATGCCATCCGGCGCGAACACGAGGCGCGAGCCGAAATGGTTGCCGCCGGACACCGCAGGCTGCTGGCGGAAGATCACGTCCACATCGGTGAGGCGCGTAAGGTCGTCGGAAAGCTTGCCGCGGGCGACGGCGGTCGCGGCACCTTCCGGGCGCGGCTCGGCATAGCTCAGATAGATCAGGCGGTTCTGTGCGAACCTCGGGTCCACCGCGACGTCCAGCAAGCCGCCCTGCCCCCGCGCCGCGACCTGCGGCACGCCGGAGATGGGCGCGCCCACCTTGCCCGTCGCATCGACAGGACGCAGCCGCCCGTCGCGCTCGGCGACGAGGAGGCGGCCATCGGGCAGGAAAGCGATGCTCCAGGGGGTATCGAGGCCGCTGGCAAAGGGCACCACGCGCACCTGCTCGCCGCCCAAACGGGCACCCACTGGCTGCGCGAAGGCGTAGGTCGCCGCCGCGAGCAGAATGAGAAGGATGAGGGCGCCAAGTGCGGCATGACGTGCCGCACCGCGCCGCCGTTTCGTTCGCGGACCGGCGGCGAGCTGGGCGTCCGGCAGCACGGAATTCAGCGGCGTGGGCGTGTGCCGCGCCGCCGGATCAACGCCGCGCACGCGTCCGGGCTTCGACGCGGGCGGTTGCGAGACGGGAGGTGGCAACGCGCCGGGCGGCAAGCGCGGACAGGAAAACCGCGCCACCTACCGCGCCGAGGGACAGCAGGAAGCCGGACGAATCCTTGACGCTTCCCGCGATCAGGTCGCTTGCCATCGCCGCATGGCCGCCGAGAACCAGCGCCACCGCACCGATTGCCACCATGAGGGCGAAGGTGAGCACCGCCTGCGCAAGAGCGTCACCCTCCTTGTGGGCGCGCACGGCACGGGCCAGCAGTTCGGGATCCGCCGGCGACTGGCGCACGGCCCGGCGGGTGAGGGAAAAGTGCCCTGCTTCCATGTAACCGCCGACGTCACAACGTCCGGACATGATGGTCTCGCTCATTGGGGCAGCCTCCTCATCCCCTGTTCCGCGCGCACTCTGGCAACGTAAAAAGGGGCGAATCAGTTCCGCCGACACAAGGCAGGGTGGAAAAGAATCGTGGCGCCACGGCGGCTTAGCCATCACGGATGATGGCAAGATGATGTCGAACGCTCACGGACGCGCGAGCCATCCCCGCTGTTCTGCCGCGCCATCGCGCCGCTCAGGCGAGGACCGGCTCGGCCCCCCGGATCTCGGGCCGCCACTCGATGTCCACATGGCCCGGCTCCGCCGCGACGCGCGCCAGCCAGCCGCGCACGGCCGGGAACGCTGCGAGGGAGAAGTCCCCCTCCTCCGCCACATGGGTGTGGGCGAACAAGGCAATGTCGGCGATGGTGAGCGCATCGCCGACGAAATAGTGGCGCGCGGCGAGGTGGCGCTCCATCACCTTGAGCGCCGCGTAGCCCTCTTCCATCCAGCGATCCACGTCATGGGCGCGCAATTCGCGCCCGCCGCGCACCTGCCGCAGCCAGAAGCGGGCTGTGGCGATGCCGGGCTCGTGGCTGTTCTGCTCGAAGAACATCCAGCGCAGCACCTCGGCGCGGGCGAAGGCGTCGGCGGGCAGAAGCGGCGTGCCCTCGGCGAGATGGAACAGGATAGCGTTCGACTCGGCGAGGAAGCGCCCGTCCACATCGAGGAGCGGCACCCGCCCCTCCAGGTTCATGGCGAGGAATTCGGGCGTGCGGTGCTCGCCGGCGAAGATGTCCACCTCCACGAGGCGGAACGGCCGGCCGAGCTTCGCCAGCATCAGGCGCACCTTGTAGGAATTGCCCGACGACTGCGTGGAATAGAGCGTCAGCACCTCGATCGTCCTCCCAGCCCCGCCGAGCATGTGGCGGCAGGCCGGGGCGGCCGCAAGCCCCGATTGCACCGGGCCGCACCGCGCGCCGATCCATCAATCCGGCGTGGCGCGACATTCACGATCCTTGCTTGTTCGCGGCAAGGCTCTGAACTAGTGTCCCGCCGCCGGCATCCGGCCGGCCCTCGACCTGTCATCGTTGCGCCCGTGCCGCGGCATCCGCTCCGCCCACGATCGCGCGTCCCGGAGCCCCAAGGCCATGAGCCTCCTTTCGTCCGCCCTCAAGCGCATCAATCCCTCCCCCACCATCGCCATCTCCAACAAGGCGCGGGAGCTGAAGGCGTCGGGGCGGGACATCATCGCGCTCTCGGCCGGCGAGCCGGACTTCGACACGCCCGACAACATCAAGGAAGCCGCCATCGCGGCCATCCGTCGCGGCGAGACCAAGTACACCGCCGTGGACGGCATTCCCGAGCTGAAGGCCGCCATCTGCCGCAAGTTCAAGCGCGAGAACGGGCTCGACTACAAGCCCTCGCAGGTGTCGGTGGGCACCGGCGGCAAGCAGGTGCTGTTCAACGCCCTTCTCGCCACCGTGGATGCGGGCGACGAGGTGATCATTCCGGCGCCCTACTGGGTCAGCTATCCGGACATCGTGAATTTCTGCGGCGGCACCCCGGTGCCGGCGATGACCACGCTGGAAGACAATTTCAAGCTGCGTCCCGAGGTGCTGGAAGCCGCCATCACGCCGAAGACCAAGTGGCTGATCTTCAACTCGCCCTCGAACCCCTCCGGCGCGGCCTACAGCTTCGACGAGCTGAAGGCGCTCACCGACGTGCTGGTGAAGCATCCCCATGTGTGGATCCTCACCGACGACATGTACGAGCACCTCGTCTATGACGACTTCAAGTTCGTCACCCCGGCGCAGGTGGAGCCCGCCCTTTACGATCGCACGCTGACCATGAACGGCGTGTCCAAGGCCTATTGCATGACCGGCTGGCGCATCGGCTATGCCGCCGGCCCGGAGGCGCTCATCAAGGCGATGGGCACGCTCCAGTCCCAGTCCACCTCCAACCCCTCCTCCATCGCCCAGTGGGCGGCGCTCGAGGCGCTGGACGGGCCGCAGGACTTCATCGCGGCGAATAACAAGGTGTTCAAGGAGCGCCGCGATCTCGTGGTCTCCATGCTCAACCAGGCCAAGGGCCTGACCTGCCCGAAGCCGGAAGGCGCCTTCTACGTCTTCCCGTCCTGCGCCGGCACCATCGGCAAGACGACGCCGGGCGGCGTGACCATCACCAATGACGAGGTGTTCGCCACCGAACTCCTGAATGCCGAGGGCGTGGCGGTGGTGCATGGCTCGGCCTTCGGCCTCGGCCCGGCCTTCCGCATCTCCTACGCCACGGCCACCTCGGACCTCGAAGAGGCCTGCCGGCGCATCCAGCGCTTCTGCGGCTCCCTCACCTGAGCCCGACGGCGCGCGGCCATCGTCGCGCGCCCGCCTCCCTGCAAAGCCACCTCCTTGCAAAGTGACGTTCCGGCAGGGTGGGATTTGCCACAGAAACGCGAAAACGGAACCCGGCGCGAACTGGAGCGTTGGCGCAGCGGTGAAGTCTGGGCTAAGGCTGCGCGGTCGTCGGGCGCCGGATTCGACCCGCCCGCTTCCCACAGGAGGAACGACATCATGAAGACTGTCCTCAAGGCCGGCCTCGCCGCCGCTGCCGTCCTCGTCGCCGGTGCGCTTCCCGCTTCGGCCCAGTCCCGCGTCCAGGTGGGCACGCTGACCTGCAACATGGCGCCCAACGTGGCGTTCGTGATCGGCTCGGTGCGCGAGATGACCTGCGCGTTCCGCCCGGCTGTCAGCGGCGCCAAGCGTGGCACCTATCAGGGCACCGTGCGCCGCTTCGGCCTCGACATCGGCGTGAACGGCCGCGGCACCCTGGTGTGGGGCGTGTTCGCTCCGTCCGCCAAGGTTCCGGCTGGCGCCCTCCGTGGCACCTACGTGGGTGCGGCCGGCTCGGCCTCCATCGGCGTGGGCCTCGGCGCCAACGTCCTCGTGGGCGGCTCGCAGAACACCTTCGCGCTGCAGCCGCTGTCGCTCGAGGGCCAGACCGGCCTCAACCTCGCCCTCGGCGTTTCGGACCTCACCCTGCGCTGATTCGGCCCCGCTCTGCGGCGTGACGGCTGAACTGCCGCCTGCCGCAGCCGCATCTGCCCCACGCGCAAGACTGCCCCGCGCCCCCGGCCCAACCGGGGGCGCGAGCATTTTCAGGCCTTCCCCTGTCCCCCGCCCAGCCAGATGATTCCGCTCGCGCCAAGCCGTCAGCGGTGGAGATTGCGCGGGACTCCCGGGCAACGTACCTCTTCAGGGTCGCTCTCCGGGGGATCATTCATGCGCGCCACCATCGCCGCCGGCCTTCTTGCTGCCTCGACCCTCTTCGCCGCCGCGATGCCGGCAGGCGCCCAGACTCTCGCGCCCGTGCCCCTGCCGCCGCCGCCCACCGGACCGATGGTCCAGTCCGGCATGCTGGTCTGCAAGGTGGCGCCGTCCATCGGCTTCGTCATCGGCTCCATGCGCGAGGCGGCCTGCGAATTCCGCAACACCACCGTCCAGCCCTATGTGGTGCTGTCGCGCTACAAGGGCACCATCGCCCGCTTCGGCATTGATCTCGGCGTGCTCGCCGCCGACACCCTGGCCTGGGCGGTGTTCGCCCCCACCGCCACGCCCACCCCGAGCGATATCGCCGGCAGCTATATCGGCGTCTCCGCCGACGCGGCCTGGACCATCGGTGCAGGTGCCAACGTGCTGCTGGGTGGCTCGAGCAACCAGATCGCCCTGCAGACCGTCTCGGTGGAAGGCATGGTGGGCGCCGATGTGGCCGCCGGCGTCGCCGACCTCACCCTCGTTCTCCTGCCGAACTGACGGCTTTTCGCGGCCCATCACAAAAGGGCCGCAGCTGTCGTGCCAGAGTGAGCTTCGCCTCGGCCGGAACGGGCGTGTTCCCGCCGAGGCGCCATCCCTGTGCGGAGGGTGCGGCGTGTCCAACTTCCTGTCCCGTTCCATGGCGATCACGTGCGCCGGCCTCGGTGCCACCCTGGCCCTGCTCCCGGCCTTCGCCGCCGGGCCGGCGATGCCCCAGGTTGCGGCGGGCCTGCTGGAGTGCCGCGGCGCCTTCGCCACCGGCTACGGCTTCGGCTCGACCCGCACGGTGAAATGCGAGTACCGGCCCTCCCTGGGGGTCAACCACTATTACAGCGGCACCATGGAGCGCGTCGGCCTCGATTTCGGCGTCTCCGATCAGGCCAGCATGCTGTGGGCGGTGATCGCGACCTCGCCGGCGGTGGCGCCCGGCGCGCTGGCGGGGAAATATATCGGCATCTCGACCGGCTTTTCCGTCGGTCCGGGCTTTTCCGCCAACATGCTCGCCTCCGACGACGCCACCAAGCAGGTGACGCTCCAACCGCTCAGCGTCTCGTCGGACAGCGGGCTCAGCGTCTCCATCGCCGGCGCGACGCTGACGCTCGAACCCTCCGCCGCCGCCCCGCAGTGAGCGCCTACACGCCCGTGTGAGACACGCCTGTGTGACTTGCTCCGTCATCGCGCGCCCCCGATCTTGGCGCCGCGACGGAGGACATTGAATGCTCATCAGATCAAGGCGCGGCTGGGAACTGCCCGAATCGGCGGCGACGCCGGAGAACGTCTATCTCAATCGCCGGCAAGCCATGGGCGCGGGAGCCATGCTCCTCGCCGGCCTCGGCGTGGGGACAATCGCCAGCCCCGCCGCAGCCCAGCGCGTCGGTGATGTTCCGGACCCGTCGGCCGGCCTATACCCCGCGGCGCGAAATCCTCGCTATACCCTTGAGCGGCCCGTGACGCCGGAGGCCAAGTCGAGCCTCGTGAACAATTATTACGAGTTCAGCTACGGCAAGGTGGTCGGCCCCTCCATGACGCGCTTCCAGCGCCGGCCGTGGCTCGTGAAGATCGATGGCCTCGTCGAGAAGCCCCAGGAGATGGGCATCGACGATCTGTTCAAGAAGGTGACGTTCGAGGAGCGCCTCTATCGCCACCGCTGTGTGGAGGCGTGGTCCATGGCGGTGCCGTGGACCGGCTTTCCCATGAAAGACCTGGTGGCGCTGGCCGCCCCCACCTCGGGCGCGAAATACATCAAGATGGAGACCTTCCTCGATCCGAAGGTCGCGCCCAACCAGCGGGATTTCCGCTATACGTGGCCCTATGTGGAAGGCCTGACGCTGGAGGAGGCGACCAACGAACTCGCCTTCCTCGTCACCGGCGTCTACGGCAAGCCCGCCCCCAACCAGTTCGGCGCGCCGCTCAGGCTGGTGCTGCCGTGGAAATACGGCTTCAAGTCCATCAAGGGCATCGTGCGCTTCACCTTCACCGACAAGCAGCCGGTGAGCTTCTGGGAGCAGTTGCAGGGCTCCGAATACGGCTTCTGGGCGAACGTGAACCCCAAGGTGCCGCACCCGCGCTGGAGCCAGGCGACCGAAGAGGACATCGCCACCGGCCAGCGCATCCCCACGGAACTCTTCAACGGCTACGGCGAATATGTCGCCGACCTCTACAAGGGCCGGGAGACCCAGAAGATCTGGTTCTAGGGCAAGCATCGCCATCCCATGCGGCCGTCATCCCCCGGCTTGTCCGGGGGATCCACTTGGCGGCCAGTGCCGATGATGATTCAGAGATCACGCTGTCGGCACGGTGGATGCCCCGGACAAGCCGGGGCATGACGGCTCAGATTGACGTCACCGCTCTTCCTGCCCCTCCACCCCGCCCCGCCGTTCCGGCTCGGCGAAGCCGTCCGGCGCTTCGCCGGCGTCGAACGGCGTCGTCACCTCCACGAAGGTGTCGGGGTAGAAGCCGTTGAACCGGGTGCGCAAAGAGAGGGAATAGGCCCCGATGTGGCCGATCTCGATCCAGTCGCCGGTGTCCACGCTCTCCGGCAGATAGAAGGGGCGGGTGAGGACGTCCACGCTGTCGCAGGTGGCGCCGTAGATGCGGAACGGGGCGGTCACGTCTGGCCGCCCCGGCCGGCGGCGGCGGGCGGGATCGGGAATGTGACGCACCGGAAGCAGGATCTTGCCGGTCCACGAATCCGACAAAGACGACCACACGCCGTCATTGATGTAGAGCCGCTGGCCCTTCTTCAGCAGCACCCGCACGATGACCGAGAAGGCGCGGGCGACGATGACCCGCCCCGGCTCCGCCACCAGCGGGACGCCGGAGAAGCCATGCCGCTCCACCGCCCCCATCAGCCCGCCGACGATCTCGCTCAGCGGCGGCATGGGCGGGACCGGCCGGCGCGGGTCCACCGCATAGGTCGCCGGGAACCCGCCGCCCACGTCGAGTACCGAGATGGGCACCTTCGCCGCATCGCGCACTTCGGCCGCGGTGGCGACGGCGCGGGCGTAGGTGTCCACATCCTCCACCTGGCTGCCCACGTGGAAGCACAGGCCGCAGCGGATGCCGAGGCCATGGATGCGCTGGAGCAGCTCCGCCGCATGGCCCGGCGCCGCGCCGAACTTGCGCGACAGCTCATAGGCCGCCTCCCCCTTGGAGGCGATGCGCACGAACAAGGTGAGGTCTTCCGGGTCGAGATCGAGCGCCCGGACGATGCGGAGAATCTTCGCCACCTCGTCCTCATGGTCGAGGGCGGTGGCGCGGATGCGGTAGTGCTCCAGGGCGAGGCGGATGTCCGACTGCGCCTTCACCGGGTGCATGTAGAAGAGTTCAGCCCCCGGCGCGGCGGCGCGGGCGGCGGCGAACTCGGCGGGCGACGCCACGTCGAACGCGTTGATGCCCGAGCGCGCCAGCACATCGAGCACCATGGACTCGCCGTTGGTCTTCACGGCATAGGCCGTCTTGCCTGGAAAGGCTGAGAGGAAGGACGCGGCATCGGCCGCCAGCACATCCGGCCGGAAGCAATAGACCGGCTGGTCCGGCCGCATCTCCAGCGCCGCCTCCCGCCCGGTGGCGAATCGCGGCAGGGCCTGGGTTTGGCTGGAGGACTGGCCTGCGGTCCGGTCGGCGGCCACGAGGTGGGGCGTCGTTTGCGGCATTGGGGCTCCTCCCGCGAGTCGGACGATGCGAGCTTGCCCGGCTTTTCCGGCGAGAGCACGACACCCGCCATCGAACCGCTCGTTCATTTTCTCTTAAGGTGTTGCCGCCGCGTCCTTGACCGCGGCCAAAGCCCGCCGCATCGTCCCGCCGAGGTACGCCCGGAAGGGCAAGAGGCCGAAGTGGAGACGACCATGGGTGAGCGGGCGCTGGGCGCGAAAGCCGTTGGCGAAAAGGCTGCCGGCACTATGAAGCGCATGCGCGCGGCCTTGGGCGGCGCCGTCGGCCGCATCGCCGCCGCGGCGGCCGTGGCCGCGCTCGCGATTGCCCCCGCCTCGCTCGCCCCGGCCAAGGCGGCGAACCTGCTGGAGCTGAACTTCTGGCTCTCGGGCCCGAACTATTCCGGCGTCGTGCCGGCCTGCGACAGCCAGGAGGCGCTCGATCTGATCGCCACCCGCTTCGCCGAGACCGAGCGCCGCTTCTGGGCCTCCAGCCTCTCGATCACCGATTTCGAGAAGGTGCACGAGATCGCCTTCCGCCCGTGGGGGCAGGAATACCAGCCGCGCCGGTTCTGCCGCGGCACCGTCTTCACCAACGATCTCAAGAAGCGCACCATTTATTACTCCATCATCGAGGATGGCGGATTCATCGGCGCCACCTGGGGCGTGGACTGGTGCGTGGTCGGGCTCGACCGCAATTATGCCTACGCCCCGTCCTGCAAGATGGCAGGTCCGTGACGCGGCCTTTCGGGGAGATTCTGCGGGCTTTCGCCGGCCAGTGCGCCGTCGGCTTCGCCCTGCTCGTTGCGCTGGCGGCCCATAGCCCGGCGCGGGCGGAGGGCCAGCCCGGCCAGTTCGATTTCTACGTCCTGTCCCTGTCCTGGTCTCCCACCTATTGCGAGGACCAGGGCAAGCGAGCCGACAGCGAGCCGCAATGCTCGCTCACGCGCCCCTATGCCTTCGTGGTGCATGGCCTGTGGCCGCAATATGAGCGCGGATTCCCGGACTATTGCCAGAACCCGCCGCCCTATGTGCCCAACCCGCTGGTCAATTCCATGCTGGACGTGATGCCGAGCCGTCGGCTCGTCATCTACCAGTGGAAGAAGCACGGAACCTGCTCGGGCCTGTCGCCCCAGGCCTATTTCGATCAGGTGCGTGCGGCGAAGGCGAAGGTCGTCATCCCCGCCGAATTCAGCCGGCTGGATGATTACAAGATGGTCGCGCCGCAGGAGGTGGAAGATGCCTTCCGCGCGGCCAATCCCGGCCTGGAGGCTGGCATGATCTCGGTGGATTGCGACCGGCGGCGGCTCAGGGAAGTGCGGGTGTGCCTGAGCCGAGATCTCGCCTTCCAGCCCTGCCCCGAGGTGGACCGCCGCACCTGCCGGCTCTCGCGCATGGTGCTGCCGCCGGTGCGCGGCGGGCGCTGAGGCCCGCCGGCCGATCGGGTTTGGTTACGGCTGCTTGGCGAGGCGGGCGCACAGGGCCAGCGCGTCGTCGTCGTCCACCTCCAGGTAGCAGAGGTCGAACTTTCCGTCGGGCTGCAGCGTGCCGATGTGGAAGCCGTCGTCGCCCACCACGTAGACGGTCTTGAGATCAGGCGTGATGGTGCCGTGGATGGGTTCGGACTTGGTGCCGCCGGGCACCGGATAGATCACCTTGCCCTTGAAGGAGCGGCCGCGCTGCTCCTCGATGACGAGGCCGTAATCCGAGTTCACATAGCCCATTTCCATGCCCACGCCGTCGCTCGGCCCCTTCCAGGTACCGACGAGGGAAGGGGTCTGCTGCGCCGAGGCGGGGGCCGCGGCGGCGAGGGTGGCAACAAGGGACAGCGCGAGAACGAGAGGCTTCATGTTTCCCTCCTGCGGACGCGGGGCCGCGCGCGGAACACTGCCGCTTGACGCGCCGGCATCCATGCGTCACGCCGGGACGGTCGCACGGCGGCACTAGGGCCACAATACCGTCACGTCACAGCTGCCCGCGCCATCCACATCCTCCCTTCCGCGCCATCGCCGAGCCGAGATGAATTATCGCCACGCCTTCCACGCCGGAAATCCCGCAGATGTCATGAAGCATGCGGCGCTCGCCCGCGTGCTCGCCTATCTCGGCAAGAAGGACTCGCCCTACCGCGTGCTCGACACCCATGCGGGCGCCGGCCTCTACGATCTCGACGGCATCAATGCGCGCAAGACCGGCGAGGCGGATGCGGGCATCGAGGCGGTGCTCGCCGCGCAGGATTCAGGCACCCTCCCCGCCCCCGCCGCGGCGTTGCTCGCGCCCTATCTCGATTGCGTGCGATCGCTGCGCGAAGGCGGCCGCAAGCTCTATCCCGGCTCGCCGGCGCTCGCGCTCGCGCTGGCGCGGCCGCAGGACAAGTTCCTGTTCTGCGAACTGCACAAGGAAGAGCGGGCGAAGCTGGAAAAGCGCGTGGCCGAGGCGCCTGGCGCCGAGGGCCGGGTGAAGATCCTCGCCCAGGACGGCTGGCAGGCGCTTGCCGCGCACTTGCCCCCCCGCGAGCGCCGCGGCGTGGTGCTGGTGGACCCGCCGTTCGAGGAGCCGGGCGAGTTCCAGCGCATGGTGGCGGGGCTGGAGGCGGCGCACCGGCGGTTCGCCACCGGCATCTTCATGCTCTGGTATCCCATCAAGGACCTGCGCGCGGTGGACGCCTTCCGCCGCGACGTGGCCCACCTGAAGCTGCCGAAGACGCTCCGGGTGGAACTGGACTTCGCGCAGGTGCGCGCGCTGGACACGCTCTCCGGCTCCGGCCTCATCATCGTCAATCCGCCCTTCACGCTGGCGGATGAGATGAAAACGGTGCTCAACGCCCTCGCCCCGCTGCTGGCGCGGGACGGCAAAGGTCGGGCACGGGTGTCGTGGCTCACCGAGGCGGGCTGACCCCACCGGAATATCAGGGTAACGACGACAACCCGGCGCGATGCGGCTGATTTTGCGTGGCAGCACGACCGTGGCCGCGCTATCCAGAGGTCCCCTCCCCGTCCCGACGGACCCCGCCATGCTGCTCCGCCACTCCCCCACCTCTCCCTTCGTGCGCAAGGTACGCGTCGCCGCGGCCATTCTCGGTATTCCGCTCGAGCTGGAGCCCGCCGACACGCTCGACCCCAACGACACGCTGCGCCAGCAGAATCCGCTGGGCAAGATCCCCGCGCTGCTGACGGACGATGGGCAAGTGCTGTTCGATTCCTCCGTGATCCTCGCCTATCTGGACCATCTGGCGGGAGACGGACGCATCCTGCCCACCGAGCCGGCTGCGCGCATCAAGGTTCTGCGCCGGGAAGCCCTCGTGGACGGGATGATGGATGCGGGCATCCTCATTCTCTATGAGGCGCGCTTCCGGCCGCAGGAGAAGCACGAAGAGCGCTGGCTGGAGCATCAGGCGGGCAAGCGCAATCGTGCGATCGATGCTCTGGAAGCGGAAGTCGAGCCCTATTCCGGCGCACCTAACGCGGGCGATATTGCGCTGGCCTGCGCCCTCGGCTGGTTCGACTTCCGCTTCGGCGGAGACTGGCGGGCGGATCACCCCAAGCTCGTCACGTGGTTCGACGCCTTCAGCGCCGCGCATCCGGCATTCGCGGAGTCGGCGCCGGTCGCCTGACACGCGAAAGGCGCCACCCGTGGGGGCGGCGCCTTCGACGCGGTACCTGTCGGGTGATTACTCGACGATATAGACCACCTTGCGGGTCTTCGGCTCGACGATGACGCGGCGGTCGTTCACCACCGTGTATTCATACTCGTTGTTCTGCGGGATATCGTAGAGCGTCACATTCGGCGGGAGCTGGCGGCCGACCACCACCTCCTGCTCCATACGCACGGACGGGCGGCGCTCCTTCATCACATAGGTGCGCACTTCCTGGGACGGCTCGCCGGCAGCGCCGACACCCGCACCCACCACGCCACCAACCACCGCGCCCACGGGGCCGCCGACCACGGCGCCGACAGCCGCGCCGCCCACCGCGCCCGTAGCGGTGGAGGCCTGCGCGAAGGCCGCGGCGGGAGCGATCACGGGAGCCGCAAGGGCGGCGATCACGGTACTCATCAGCAACGTCTTTCGCATCTTACCTCTCCTGCTGCATTCAGATCGCAGCAGAAACAGTGGTGGAGGCAAAAACGTTCCCGGCAGCATCCAAGAGCTGCAGATACCTGGGACTGACTTGAGGAATCCGGGGGCGAAAACCTTGGCCTTCGCCCCACCGCCGCCATCTTTGACTTCGGCTTTGCCGTGCGCGGCGCGCTCAGGTGCTCGCCACGGCCTTCGCAGGCACGCGCGGGACGGGAACCATCATCCCCCGCTTGATCAACTCCGCATGGGTGAGGTCCAGCACCCGCCAGGCGGTGGCGACCAGTTCGTCCGCCTCCTCGTGCGACAGGGTGAAGGGCGGGGCGAGGATCATGCCGTCGCGCACCGCGCGCATCACCAGCCCCTCCTTGAAGGAGAAATCGCGGCAGATGAGGCCCACCGTGCCCTCTTCCGATGCGAAGGCGGCGCGGGTGGCTTTCTGCGGCGTCAGCTCGATGGCGCCAATAAGGCCCACCATGCGTGCCTCGCCAACCAGCGGATGCTCGGCGAGCTTCAGCCAGCGTTCCTGCAGGTAAGGGCCGATATCGGTCCGCACCCGGTCCACCAGCTTTTCCTCGTGCATGATCTTCAGGTTGGCCAGCGCCGCCGCGCAGCCGCCGGGATGGCCGGAATAGGTGTAGCCATGGTTGAAGTCGCCGCCGTGCTCGATGAAGCCTTCCGCGAAATGATCGCCGACGATCACCCCGCCCAGCGGGAAGTATCCAGAGGTCACGCCCTTCGCGAAGGTGATGAGGTCCGGCTTCACGCCCATGTATTCGGCGCCGAACCAGCGCCCCGTGCGCCCGAAGCCGCAGATCACCTCGTCACAGATCAGGAGCACGTCGCGCTCGCGGCAGATCTTCTCCACCTCGGGCCAGTAATTGGCCGGCGGAATGATGACGCCGCCGGCGCCCTGGATCGGCTCGCCGATGAAGGCGGCCACATTCTCCGGCCCCGCCTCGTCGATGGCGCGGGCCACCTCGCGGGCGGCGAAAAGCCCGAAATCCTCGCGGCTCATCTCGCCGCCCTCGGCCCACCAATAGGGCTGGGCGACGTGGATGATGCCGGGAATGGGCAGCCCGCCCTGCGCATGCATGGGCTTCATGCCGCCGAGGGAGGCGCCGCCCATGGTGGAGCCGTGATAGCCGTTGCGGCGGGAAATGAAGATGTGCTTCTCGGGCTTGCCCAGCGCCGCCCAATAGTGCCGCACCATGCGCAGCACCGTATCCACCGCCTCCGAGCCGCCGGAGGTGAAGAACACATGGTTCATGTGGGCCGGCGCCACCTCGGAGATGGCCGCCGCCAGCTCCGCCGCACCGGGATGGGTGGTCTTGAAGAAGGTGTTGTAATAATCGAGCTGGTAAAGCTGCTGGGCGATGGCATCGACGATCGAATGCCGCCCGTGCCCCACCTGCGAGCACCACAGGCCCGACATGCCGTCGAGGATCTTGTTGCCGTCGCTATCGAAGACAAAGACCCCCTCGGCCCGCGTGATGACCCGCACCCCCTCGGCGTTCAGCGCCTTCGTATCGGAAAACGGGTGCAGGTGGTGCGCCGCGTCCAGCGCGCGCCAGTGGGCGGTGGAGTTGGACAGGGGGGCGGACGTCACGATGGCGATGCTCCGTGTTGAACCTCTGCGGTTCTAGCGCGAAAGCGGGGCCGTGGGCCACCCCCGCGCTGTCGCCGCCCGCCCGATCTGCTAAAGCTGCGGCCGGTGGATCGAGCGTGTGGAGGCGAGGGCATGGAACCGGGGTTCTGGCAGGCGCGGTGGGAGACGAAGCAGATCGGCTTTCACGAGGGAAAGCCCAATGCCCATCTGGTGAAGCACCTGCCGCGCCTCGGCCTTGCGCCCGGCGCGCGCATTTTCCTGCCCCTGTGCGGCAAGACGCGGGACATCGCCTACCTGCTCGGCCAGGGCTTCGCCGTGGCCGGCGCGGAACTGAGCCGCATCGCGGTGGAGGAATTGTTCGCCGAGCTGGAGGTGGCGCCTGAGATCACCGAAGCCGGCGAATTGCTACGGTTCAGCGCGCCCGGCCTCGACATCTTCCAGGGCGACATCTTCGCCCTCGAAGCCGAGACGCTCGGGCCGGTGGATGCCGTCTATGACCGCGCCGCCCTGATCGCTCTGCCGCCCGACATGCGGCCGCGCTACGCTGCCCATGTCGCGGCCATCACCGGTGCGGTTCCGCAGTTGGTGGTAACGATCGTCTACGACCAGTCCCTCGTCGGCGGCCCGCCCTTCTCGGTGCCAGCGTCAGAGGTCCATGCGCTGCATGATGCCGGCTTTCAGGTGACGCAGCTTGATGCCGTCACCCGTCCGGACGCCCTCAAGGGGCAGTGGGAAGCGACCGAGGAGACGCATCTGCTGGAGCGGTGGTGAGGGATCGTCCCTTCAGCTCCATGCGTCATCCCCGGCCTGTCCGGGGGGATCCACCCCGCCGATTGTCCGCGCTTCGGGATCATCGCACGGGCCGAAAGGTGGATGCCCCGGACAAGCCGGGGCATGACGGCAACGGAAAGTGGAACAGCTGGCTGCGACAAGCCTAAAGCCGCGTCCACACCGTCTTTAGGTCGGAATACTTCTCCAGCGCGTGCAGGGACTTGTCGCGCCCGAAGCCGGATTGCTTGACGCCGCCGAAGGGGGTGGTGATGTCGTCGGCGTCGAAGCAGTTCACATAGACGATGCCGGCCTTGAAGCGCCGCGCCACCTTGTGCGCGGCGGCAAGGTCGGCGCTCCACACCGAGGCACCGAGACCGTAGACGGTGCCGTTGGCGATCTCCACCGCCTCGTCCAGCCCATCGAAGCCGATCACCGACAGCACCGGCCCGAAGATCTCGTTCTGCGCCAGCGCGGAAGAGGGGGCCACGTCGTCGAACACGGTCGGCGCCACGAAGGCTCCGCCGGTTTCGGTCCGCACAGCCGTGCCACCCGTCACCAGCCGCGCGCCACTCTCTCCGCCGGCCTGGATCGCGGAGAGGATGCGGCCCTGGTGCTCGCGGCTCACCACCGCACCCGCTGGCGCATCGGGATCGAGCGGATCGCCGGGCATCCAGCGCGGGGCGAGCGCGGCGACGCGCTCCACCAGTTCGGCGCGGATGCGGTTGTCCACGAGGAGGCGGGAGGCGGCCGTGCACATCTCGCCCTGATTGAAGAAGATGCCACCGGCCACCGCCTCGGCCACGGCGCCGAGGTCGGCCACGTCGTGAGCCACCACGAAGGCGGTCTTGCCGCCCAGCTCAAGGGCGACGCGCTTGATGTTGCTCTCGGCGGAATAACGCAGGAAATAGCGGCCGACCTCGGTGGACCCGGTGAAGGCGATGGCATCCACATCCATATGGAGCCCCAGCGCCTTGCCGGCCTCGACGCCGAGCCCCGGCACCACGTTGAACACACCGTCCGGAATGCCGGCCTCGGCGGCCAGCTCGGCGAGGCGGAGCGCGGTGAGCGGACTTTCCTCCGCCGGCTTCAGCACCACGGAATTGCCCATGGCCAGCGCCGGCGCCACCTTCCAGGCGGCCATGATCATCGGGAAGTTCCACGGCGTGACGCAGCCGACCACGCCGAGGGGCTCGCGCAGCACGAGGGCGAGGTTGTCGTCGGTGGTGGGCGCGACCTCGCCATAAACCTTGTCGCAGCACTCCCCGTAATAGGCGAAGCAATCGGCCGCCGCGCGCACGTCGATGGCGCGGGCGTCCGAGATGGGCTTGCCCATGTTCAGCGTCTCGGTCAGCGCGAGTTCGTCGCGGTGGGCGCGGATGAGGTCGGCGAAGCGCAGCAGGGCGCGCTTGCGCTCCAGCGGCCGCTGCCCGGCCCAACGGCGATCCTCGAAGGCGCGGCGCGCGGCCTTTACCGCCCGGTCCACATCCTCGGCATCGCAGGCCGCCACCTCGGCGATGGCATGGCCGGTGGCCGGATTGACGGCGCTGAAGGTGCGGCCCGAGGCTGCCGGATGGAAGGCCCCGTCGATGAAGGCCTCAGTCCGGAAGGAGGGAATGTCCGCCGCCGTCCGTTCCGCCGCCGCCATGATGCTCGCCTCCGCTGCCGGACCGGCCGCTGCCGGACCTGCCGCACCCTCGCGCGGCGCGGCGGCCGCCGTCAAGGTGGCGCAGACCGCCGCCCTCAGGCGAGGATGACCACGTAGAACAGCCCCGCATTCATGAGCACGAAGGTCGGGAACTGCGGTGTCCAGAAGGCGTCCAGCCACGAGGTGGGCGGAAACTGCAGCACGCTGCGGATGGTCAGGAGGACCCAGGCCAGAAGGCTGAACACCAGTGCGGTGAGGAAGTCGCCGAACCGGAGGGGATCAAGGCCCACCGCGAACATCAGGTCGGCCAGCAGCGTCGAGGGCGCCTGGCGCAGCACGAACAGGCCGATGCCATCGATGAGGATGAACAGCATGATCGTCAGGATCAGATAGCACATCACGAAGACCGACCCGCGCAGGCTCTGCGATTTCGGATCGGGCTTCGGGTAGAAGATGTAGGCGAGCAGGGACACGAGGATCACGGCGACGAGGGCGACGCCGGCCAGCATCGCCGGCACCGACAGGGAGATGCCTCCACCGGCGAGGAAGCTGCGCGAGACGAGCACCAGAACCGTCACCAGAAGGAGCTGCGAGAGCGCGACCGCGTCCTTCTGCGCGCCCGGAGCGTCCTGCCCCAGCGGCGGAACCCGGGTGGAGTAGAAGGAGTCGAAGAAGATCTGGATGTTGCGCTTGAGGGTGGCGACCAGCTTGCCGGCCATGCCTAACGCTCCGGACGCGCCCAGCGCAGGGTCCAGGTCCTTTGCGGCACCGTGGACTGCTGGCCGGTGTCCAGGTCCGCGACCGTCACGTAGGTGGTCGTCACATTGGCCGCGGCATCGAAGCTGAAGGCGACGCAGTTCGGCGCCCCCTGCGGCACCGGCTGGTAGCGGCGCAGCATGGTGCGCAGATAGACATAGCGCATGCCCGGCGCGCCGCCGGCCTGGGCCTGCGCGGGCTTCAAGCCCGTGATCACGGCGATGGCATCGCGAACCGGGACGAGGATCAGGGGAATGGCATCGCCGGAAATCTCGGCGACACGAAAGGTGGGCTCCCCGGACTCGCCCGGCTGGGTGAACGAATAATGCCTGCGGCCGCCGATGTTGGCGTCGTCGGTCCGGTGGCAATCCGGCCGCTCCGTGGAGCGGTACCGGAAATGGAAGGCGTGCAGCAGCTGGGATTCCTTGAGGCCCGCCGCGTGGTAGTCGTCATATTCCCGCGCCGCCACCCGGCGATCCATGGGGCCTCTCCTGCCCGCAAAGCAGCTTTCGTTGAGGGCCGGGCGCTCGATATGGACTTCCTGCACGTCCGCGGTGTCCCGCTCGGTGCGCGGCGCCTCGTTGCGCAGCTTGATCGCGACGACGCCGCCGCGGTCGGGTTCCAAGGCATAGATGGCGCGCACGCGGTCCGAGGTGGCCATCACGGACTTCACCTCGGGGCCGGTGGCGTCGATCCACCGTCTTCCGTCGGGCGAGCGGAGATAGAGCTGACCCGGGACCAGTTGCCCCGATGCCACGGGGCATGCGGACTGGGCCCTTGCCCCATCGACCGGGAGCAGAAGACCGGCGGCAAGCGTGGCCACCGGCAGCCAGGAACAGATCGCCACACGCATAGGAAGCCCTCCCCCTCACAACTCTATTAAAAGTTGTATTAATTGAGAAGGCTTATTCTTGCGCGAACGCGAGGTGTCGCTTCACCCCCGCTCGGGTGGCCCGCTCTCACCGTCCTCGTCCTCTTCGGGACGACCGGGGATGGCATAGCTGCCGGAGAGCCAACGGTTGAGGTCCACGTCTGCGCAGCGCTTGGAGCAGAAGGGCTTGTAGCGTTCCACGGGAGGTTTGCCGCAGATGGGGCACGGACGGGCGGCGGGAATGGCCTTTACGGGAGTATCCGCGCTCACGCCGCGCGCTCCACCCAGCCGGCGCGCACGTCGTAGCCCTGGCCGGTCAGCAGGCCGAGGGTTTCGGACAGTGGCAGGCCGACCACATTGGTGTAGGAGCCAACGAGCTTCACCACGAAGCCGCCGGCGATGCCCTGGATGGCGTAGCCGCCCGCCTTGCCGCGCCACTCGCCGCAGGCGAGGTAATCGTTGATCTCGTCGCGCGACAGGCGCTTGAAGCGCACCCGCGTCTCCACCAGCCGGGTGGCAGTGCGCCCGCGCGGATCGATGAGGCAGATGCCGGTATAGACGCGGTGGGTGCGGCCGGAGAGCAGGCGCAGGCACGCCTCCGCCTCGTCCACCAGATCGGGCTTGGGGAGGATGCGCCTTCCCACCGCCACCACCGTGTCGGCGGCAAGCACCAGCGCGTTCATCCCGGCATCCTTGGCGCGGCCGGCCACCAGCTTCGCCTTCTCCTGCGACAGGCGCTGGGCGAGGCGGCGGGGCAGCTCGCCGCGCTCGGGCGTCTCGTCCACATCGGCGGGCATGAGGAGGTCCGGATCGATGCCGGCCTGGTTCAGCAGCGCCAGGCGGCGGGGAGAGCCGGAGGCAAGGACGAGCTTCACCTGATCGTTCACGGAGCAAATTCCTCCCGGGCCGACCCGCGCCGGCTCCTGTGTGTTGCGTGGTCTAGCGGAATTGGCCGGACCTGTGAACGCCGATCAACTGGCCGTGATCGTGCCGTTCACCTGTAACCGCCGCAGGCCGCCCTCCGAATAGCCCCATGTCGGCCAAGCGCAGCCGATCCAGGGAAGAAGGACGCCATCATGTTCACCCGCCGTTTCACGCTCGCCCTCGCAGTCGCCCTTCCGCTCGCCGGGCTGGCCTTCGCCGGCGCGTCGGCTCTCGCCGCGACCGACCATGTCGCCTACACCCCCGCAGCCTTCGCCGACGCGCAGAAGGCGGGCAAGCCCATCCTGGTGGAAATCCACGCCAGCTGGTGCTCGGTGTGCGCGGCCCAGGCACCCATCCTCGGCGAGCTGCTGGCGACCCCCAAGTTCAAGGACATGGTGGTGTTCCGCGTGGACTTCGACAGCCAGAAGGATGCGGTGAAGGCGTTCGGCGCCAGATCCCAGAGCACCCTCATCGTCTACAAGGGCAAGACCGAGGAAGGCCGTTCCGTGGGCGACACCGCGAAGCCGTCCATCGAAGCTTTGCTGGCCAAGGGCGTCTGAGGCGGCCATGGTTCTCGGTAGCTTGGCCCTCGGCAGCCTCGGCCTCGCCTTCCTCGCGGGCGTGCTCTCCATCCTGTCGCCCTGCGTGGTGCCGCTGCTGCCTCTGGTGCTCGGCGCGGCAGCGGCCGAGCACCGCCTCGCCCCGCTGGCGCTGGCGGTGGGGGTGACGCTCTCCTTCACTGTCATCGGTCTGTTCGTCGCCACCGTCGGCTACGCCATCGGGCTGGAGGGCGACGCGTTCCGCATGGTGGGCGCGGTGCTGATGATCGGCATCGGCGCGGTGCTCGCCGTGCCGCCGCTGCAGACGCGGCTCGCCACCGCCGGCGGGCCGGTGAGCGACTTCGCCAGCCGGCATTTTTCCGGCTTCGCGACGGAGGGCGTGGGCGGCCAGTTCGCCGTCGGGCTGCTGCTCGGCGCGGTGTGGAGCCCGTGCGTCGGCCCCACCCTCGGCGCCGCCTCGGTGCTCGCCGCGCAGGGCCGCAACCTGGGCGAGGTGGCCGCGGTGATGGCCCTGTTCGGCCTCGGCGCCGGACTGCCGCTGGCGCTTGCCGGAACCCTCTCGCGCCCCACGCTGATGCGCTGGCGAGCGCGCATGATTTCCGGCGGCAAGGGGGCGAAGGCCCTCATGGGTCTGGTGCTGGTGGTGGTCGGCCTCCTCATCGCCACCGGCGCCGACAAGCGGATCGAAGCGGCTCTGGTCCAGGTCTCTCCGGCCTGGCTGACAACGCTGACAACGCGGTTCTGACCTCCCGCGGGGCGTTTCCGCTTCGATCCAGAGACGGGCCGAGCCGGCGCCGTCTCCCTCCGGCTGCAAGTAGACCTGCGCGCAGCCAGTTCTGCGTGTCCCGCAGGCTGCGGCCGGCGCCCGGTGGCGCACGCCGATCCCACGTGCGCCGCCGGGCCTTTCCTACGGCTGGTCCCTGGCAGCATGGCGCTCCAGCTTCTTCTCCAGGGGGTGGAGCACCACCAGCAGGAACAGGGCGAGCACGACCCCGAGCGCGATCAGCTCCCAGGATGCCAGCGCGCATGCGATGCCCACGGCGGCGGTCACCCAGACCAAGGCGGCAGTCGTCAGCCCCCGGATACGCCCGGCGCTGCGATCGCGCAGCACGACACCGGCCCCGAGAAAACCGATGCCGGTGAGCACGCCCTGGATGACACCCTGGATCACGCGGCTGGTCGCGTCCGGATCGCTCGCCATCCCGTCCACCTGCAGACCCGCGAGGGCCACCAGAGCCGCCCCAAGCGCCACGAGGCCCAGCGTGCGCATGCCGGTCGGCTTGTCGCTCAGATCGCGGTTCAGCCCGAGCGCCATGCCGGCGGCCATGGCTGTCACCAGGCGCAGGACGGCATCGATCGCGCTGGCATCGATGAACAGGGGACCGATCTGCATGGCGGGGCTCGCCTCCTGCCCGCAGCAAGCACCACAGCGCCTGTCTTGTTCCGGCCAAGGCAAGCGGAGCGGAGGCAGCGCCCGCCGCTACCCCCGGCAGTCGGGAAAACAGCTTGATCGGTGAACAGCCCTCTAACTATAAGAAAGAGAATGCGTATCCGGCCTGACTGCGTCGCATCAGTCCCGCGCGTGCTCAAACGCGAGCGCCTCCATGAACGCCATCACCTCGCTGAAGTCCTTCATCCTTGACCGGGTCGAGATGATCGGCGCCCCCTTCTATGCCGACGCCCACCGCCTCTCGGTGCCCGAGGACGATCCCCACGATACCCTCGCTGCCGCAGCGGCAGAGGACCATGACCCGGCCGACGGGCAGTCCTTCGCCATCGATTACGTGGACCACGCCGGCAATATCAGCCACCGCCGCATCTCAGTCTGGGCCGTGCAGCGCAATGTGGAAGGCGTGCCTATCCTCATCGCCAAGTGCCACGAGCGGCAGGCGGCCCGGGCCTTCCGGGTGGACCGCATTACCGCCGTCACCGACCTCGACGGCGCGAAGCGCGAGCCGCTGTCACGCTTCTTCTACGAGACCTTCGGCTTCATCTGGCCGAAGGACGCCGAGGTGGTCGCCCCCGAGGAGCCAGAGGACCAGCGCTGGGACCGTATCCGCATGGTCATCCGCAAGGCCGGCATCACGCTCCTGGCCGCGCTGGCGCGGGCCGACCGCGAGATCGGCGCCGCCGAGGTGGAGGAGATGGTGTTCTTCTGCGAGCGTGCCTGCGCCGCCGAGGATATCGACCTCACCGGCGCCGAGCGCGAGCGCCTCGCCGCCTGGGTTGCCCGCCTGCGGCCGACGCCGGAGTCCGTGGAAAGCTCGCTCGACACCCTGTTCGAGAGCGGCACCGAGGCCATCGCGACCCTGCTCAAGGCCGGCATGCGCGTCATCAGCGCCGACGGCTCCCTGAAGGAAGCCGAGGCCGAGATGCTCGACGCCTTCTGCTATGCGCTGACAGGCCGGCACGTGAGATAAGGTTAACCGAAAGCACAGGCGCGGCGGCACCATATGGCCGCGCCCGCGTTGTCCTCCCAAACCATCCGGAGGACATGATGCCGTCTGCCGACCCGATCCGCTTCGTCCGGCCCGCCCTTGCGGGCATGTTCCTCGCGAGCGCGCTCCTGAGCGGTGCCGCGCTGGCCCAGCAGGCCGCACCGGCGGACCCCGTCCCGCCGCGCCCCGCGCCCAGCCCGGCCGCACCCGCCGCGCCGGCCACCGCGCCGGTGGTCTCGCCGAAGGTCGCGCCCCCGCTTGCCGCCCCCAAGCCGGAAGATGCGCTGAAGGCGCGGGCGGAACAGACCGTCACCGAGGAGGCACTCAAGGACGCCGAAGCCCAGGCGCCCGGGGATGCCGAGCGCGCCGCCGCCTGCAAGGCCCATGCGATGGCACGGCTCAAGGCGAACTCGCCCTCCGTCGACGACATCTTCATCGACATGGACGGCCTCACCATCGCCAAGGCCGACCTGGCCGTGGGGCAGGAGAAGATCACCGCCGTGCTGATGGGCGAGGCCTATATCAAGCGCGATCGCTCGGACAAGGCCCACCGCTTCCTCTGCCTCGTCGGAGAGAAGGACAAGGTGGTGATGACCTTCTTCACCGAAAGGTAGGCGTCCCGGCGACAGGCGTCACGTTTCGACGAGGCCCGTCGTGTTGCCCGTGGCGGCCGAATCCGAGCGGCCGTGGGGCTTGGCCAGATATTCGCTCGATCGCATCTCGTGCAGGCGCGAGATGGTGCGGGCGAACTCGAACGCCTCCGCGCCGTCGGTGCCGAGATAGAGCTGCTCCGGCTCGGCGGCGGCCGAGGCGATGAGTTTGACGTTGGCGTCGTAGAGCGTGTCGATCAGCGAGATGAAGCGCTTCGCCTCGTTGCGCTGGTCCGGCCCCAGAATGGGGATGTGCTCCAGCACGATGGTGTGGAAGAGGCGGGCGAGGCTGAGATAATCCGGGTTCGGCCCGAGCGCCGCCTCGCAGAGATCGGCGAACGAGAAGCGCGCCGCGCCCTGCCCCATGGCGGGAATGACGAGCTTGCGGCCCTTCAGCAACATCTCGCCCGGCCTGCCTCTGCTGGCTCCGGCGAGCCGCCGCCACGCGGCCTCCACCGCCGCATCGGCGGCGGGCCCGAGCGGCGTGTGCCAAGTGCTCACGCCCTCCAGCTTCTCCATGCGGTAGTCGGTGCGCGAATCGAGGGACATGACCCGCATGCGTTGCTCGATCTCGCCGATGAAGGGCAGGAACAACGCCCGGTTGAGGCCGCCAGCATAGAGATCCTGCGGCGCAACGTTGGAGGTGGCGACCACCACCACGCCGTCGGCAAACAGCTTCTCGAACAGCCGGCCGAGGATCATGGCGTCGGCGATGTCGGTCACGTGGAATTCGTCGAAGCACAGCACCTTGGCCTCGTCGGCCAGGGCCTGCGCCACCGGCGCGATGGGATCGGCGCTCTTGCGTTCGCCCTTTTTCTGCGCCTGCCGCTCGCGGAAGATGCGCTCGTGCACGTCGCCCATGAATTCGTGAAAGTGCGCCCGGCGCTTGCCCTTGGCCGGCAGCGCGTCGAAGAACAGGTCCATGAGCATGGTCTTGCCGCGGCCGACCTTGCCGTAGACGTACATGCCCTTGGGCTGCACCGGGGCGCGACGCTGGAACAGCCAGCCGAGCGCGGAGGATTTTTGCGCCAGCGCCCGCTGCCGCAATTCCAGCTCCAGCCGGGCAAACTCTCCCACAACTTCCGCCTGGGCCGGATCCTCCGAAATGTCGCCCGCGGCGAGCCTTGCCGCATAGAGCTCCTGGACCCGCGCCGTCGTCTCGCCCGCCATGAACGTGTTCCCGTTCACCCGCCGTCGCCGGCGCCTTCATCTGCCGCGCCGCGTGTCGGCGCTTGTGCACTGCCGCATCCGCTTAGAGCAGATTGGCCCAAAGTTGAAGCGCAAGCCGGCGAACCAGTGACTTGGGGAGGCCATTGCCCCGTGGAGCGAAGCAGTAGAGGTTGGGGCACAGACCCGCGCGTGTGACCGCGCTAAGGCCAAAATCCGCGTTCATCCACCGTCCCGCCCGACAGGAACAGCCGAGCCCGCACGATGGAGTCCCCCGCCCCGCAGTCAGCAAGCCTCGTCCACACGCGCGAGCCGTTCGCCCGCAGCGTGAAGCGCTGGCTGGCCGACCATGATCCCGGCGGCATCGACACCACGCGGGCGCTGGCGCTGGGCATCTCCTTCGTCATCGTCATCGTCTCCGGCTATGCCACGTCGGTGGGATTCCGGCTGGGCATGGATACCACCTTCCCGATGATGGCCGGCTGCGCCGCGCTGGTGATGATCTCCTTCACCCCCGGCGCCAGCGTCGCCGCCGAAGGGCGCAACATGCTGCGCCTGTTCGCCCTTTCCGTGTCGTTCCTTGCGCTCCTCACCGCCATCGGCCCGGGCAACGGGCCGGCCAACGACATGGTGCAGAAGCTGCTGCTGGTTCCCCTGTCCTTCATCGCGCTGGCGCTCAGGCGCACCGGCATGGACGGCCAGCGCCTCGGCCTCGCTCTGATCGTGGTGGCGACGGTGGGCACCATCATCCGCCCGACACGCATGGAGGCAGCCCTGCTGCTGCTCGCCTTCTGCCAGGGGGCGCTGGTGGCGGCGGCGGTGCGCCTGTCGCCGTGGCGGCCGTCAGCGGTGAACGCCTTCGTCGATACCACCCTCGACATGCAGGGCGCGGTCGCCGCCTATCTCCGCGAGCTGTCGGCGGCGGTGCGCGACAATCATCCCTTCCCTCCGGATGCCTCCGAGGTGCTGGAAAACCTGCGCGGGCGGGTGTGGAACGCGCTCGCCAACGCCATTGCGGAGGACCCCGGCGCCCAGCCCGATTTCGAGCAGTTGCGTGTGCGCTTCTATCGCCTGCGCGTGGCGGTGCAGCTTCTCGCCGGCTGCGTGCCAAAGAACACGCCGGATTCCGTACCCTGGCGCCACCCCTTCGCCGCCGCCGCCGACCACATCGCGCGCCGGCTGGAGGCGGTGGATGTCTCCGATATCCACGCCGAGGAGCGATTCGAGCGGGCAGTGGCGCAATTGCGCCATGTCGCCTTCTCGCCCGAACTGCCTGGCGAGGCGCGCTTCGCGCTGCTGCGGGCGCTGACCGCCTTCGACCGCCTGTCCATGGTCGTCACCGGCATCGCGGCGGCCGAGATGGCGCCCTTCCCGCCGCCCCATCCGGATGCGGAAGACGATACCCTGCCCCCGCGGCAACGGGCGACCCCGCTCTTCGTGAAAGGGCCGGACGGCCGGCAGATCCTCTCCGCGCCCTATCGCGTCGCCTGCCAGGGCGCGGTGGCGACGGCCATCACCACCGCCTTCGATCTCCTGGTCCACCTCGATCACGCCTATTGGGCGACGATGACGGTCATGTTCGTTATCGGCAACAGCGTGGGCGAAACCTACATGCGGGTGCGCTACCGCACGGTGGGCACCCTCATCGGCGTGGCACTAGGTTTCGCCGTGTTCCTCGCGCTGGAGGGGCAGATCTGGCTCATGGCGGCGTTCTGCATGCTGGCGCAGATGATCGCTGTCATCACGCAGAAGGACCGCTATGACATCGCCTCCGCCGCGGTCGGCCTGTCGGTTGTGCTGGGTCTGCACATCATCTCCGGGCTCGGGCCGGAGGGCATGATCGCCCGCGTCTACGAGACGGCCATCGGCGCGGCGGTGGCGCTGGCGGTGTCCTTCATCGTGCTGCCGGTCTACCTCACCGATCAGGTGCGGCCGGAGGTGCGGGCGCTGCTCAGGCGCTGCCGCTCGGCCTTCGCCTCCTGGTGGCCGCATCCCGGAGAGGCCACCAGCGTCGCCGCCCTGGTGCAGGACGTGCGCGGCCTCGGCCTGCGCCTGCCCCATCTCGGTGCCGAGCAGGTGTTCGGCCATTCCGCCGGAGACGTGGCGAACATCGTCTCCACCCTCGACGTACTCATCACCTATCTCGCCCTCATGGAAGACGTGGCCCACCGCCTTGCCGCCGCCAATCCGTCCGAGGAGCTGGTGACGGTGGTGGAGGCCGCCCGCTCGCGCACGCTCACCGCCTTCGAGGTGGTGCTGGGGGAGGCCGGCTCCGGCAGCGCCGATGCGGCCAATCCGGCCGTCGCGGCCGCCGTTTCCACCGTGCTCGGCCTCGCCGACGATGCGAAGCTCAGGGAAACCCTCCCGCTAGTGGCGGACTATCTCGCCTATTCGGACGCGCTGCTGCGGCCGCTGCGTGAACTGAATGCCGCACTGCGTGACAAGCCCTGGCGCAAGGAAGACATGATCGCCGCCGGCGCCGCCCCGGCGACGCCCGCGCCTTAGATCCAGCCTTGATCGCAGTGGACGTGGCTGTAGAAAAGAAATCGAGGTGACGGCCGAGCAGAATTGGATCGTGACGACCATCACCCATGCGGGGGGACGATGAAGAGGGCTGGCTTTTTCAATTTGGTCGCCGTGATGGCGCTTACGACCGCGGGAACGCATCTGGCCAACGCCCAGACGCCCATCGATCTCGGCACAATCTGGAACGAGCAGGAAGCCGGATGGCAGGGCGTGTGGACGCGCGTCGGCCGGTCGAACACATTTCAGGCCGTCTGGACCAAAGACAATCGCGTTGTCCGCGCCACTCTTCAGATGGTGGTCAGTGGAAATGTCGTTTCGATCACGCGGGATGACACGTCCGGGCCTGGTGTCGGCAAGGCCGGCTGCGAATATACCGGAACCGTAAAGGGCAACACGGTCGCTGGCGATTACAATTGCGCCTGGTCGAAAGCTGCTGGAAAGTGGAAGGCGACCATTTCGCGCTGACCAAGCGAGCCGTGTCTGGCGCCCGGTGCGGCTTTCTTGAACGATGGCCCGAGCGGTTTGATTTCAATCCGCTCGGATCGGGGCGCTACAGCGCCATCGGCTTGAAGTGCTTCGACAGCTTCAGCCCCTGCCCTTGGTAATGGGAGCGCATATCCGCGCCGTAAAGCGTGTGAGGACGTGCGGCCATGCGCTCGTAAACGAGGCGGCCCACGGTCTGCCCGTGCTCCAGGATGAACGGCACCTCGCGCGAGCGCACCTCCAGCACCGCCCGGGCGCCGCGCCCGCCGGCCGCCGGATTGCCGAAGCCGGGATCGAAGAAGCCGGCGTAATGCACCCGGAACTCGCCCACCAGCGGATCGAACGGCACCATCTCCGCCGCATAGTCCGGCGGCACATGCACCGCCTCGCGGGAGGCGAGGATGTAGAAGGCGTCCGGATCGAGCACGAGACTGGCCGGCCGGTCGGCGCGCACGTGGATGGGCTCCCAGAAGTCCGCCACGTCCAGCACGCCGGCCTGATCCACGTCGATCACGCCCGTATGCTTCTTGGCGCGGAAGCCCATGAGACCGCCCAAGGCGTCGCCGGCGAGATCCACGCCCAGCGCGATGCCGCCCGCCGCCACGTCCGGGCTCGCTGCATCCACGAGGCATTCGGCGGACTGGAGGTTCAGAAGCTCAAGGTCCGACAGGCGCGACACGCCGCGCCGGAACCGCACCTGCGACAGGCGCGAGCCGGTGCGCACCAGGATGGGGAAGGTGCGCGGGGAGATTTCCAGATAGAGCGGGCCGTTATAGCCAGCCGGGATGGTGTCGAAGGCACGGGCGCCGTCGGTGATGACGCGCACGAACACATCGAGCCGCCCGGTGGAGCTTTTCGGATTGGCAGCGGCGGCAAGGTCCGCCGGCAGCTTCAGCCGCTCGAACAGTTCCACGAGATAGACGCAGCCCGTCTCCAGCACCGCGCCTCTGGTGAGGTCGAAATCGTGCAAAGCGAGGTCGCTGAGCCGTTCCTTCACCGAGACGCCGGCGCCCGGAAGAAAGCTCGCGCGCACGCGCCACGCGGTGCGGCCGAGGCGCAGGTCCAGGCTCGCCGGCTGGATCTGGTCGTCGTCCAGCGCCTTGCGGCAGGCGATGGCGCCGGATGCCTTCAACAGACCGATCGCCTCGGCGGGCAGGATGCCGGGCTTCAGATGCTCCGTGGCACGCATCGTCATATCCGCTTTCCCGTCCTTTTTGTTCGATTTACCGGACGGAGCCCTTGACGCCAAGGGGGCCCCGCTCTTTAGTGCGGCGGTGGAGAATTTGAGCCGGCCGGCTTGCAGCCACGTTAAACAACCATGCTAAAAGGCCGGGGAGACGACAAGGCACATCGTCCGTGCTGCAGGTCCATCTGCGCATCTGGCGAACGCCCGGTCCGATCCCCTCGGCCTCCCCCTCGGAGACCGTCATGTCCGTGGCGCCAAAGCCCACCCCCCGGTTCGTCCCCCGCGATCCCCTTACACTCCACCCGGAAACACGGCTAGTCCATGGCGGGACGACGCGCTCGCCCTTCGGCGAAACCTCCGAGGCGCTCTTCCTGACGCAGGGCTTCGTCTATGACGATGCCGAAAGCTGCGAGGCCCGCTTCAAGGGCGAAGATCCCGGCTTCGTCTATTCGCGCTATTCCAACCCCACCACCGCCATGTTCGAGGAGCGCATGGCGCTGCTGGAAGGCGCGGAAGCGGCGCGTGCCACCGCATCCGGCATGGCGGCTGTGAATGCCGCGCTGCTGTGCCAGCTCTCGGCCGGCGACCATGTGCTCGCCGCCCGCGCCCTGTTCGGCTCGTGCCGCTGGATCCTGGAGGACTTCCTCCCCCGCTTCGGCGTCGAGACCACGCTGATCGACGGCGGCGACCTCGACGCCTGGAAGGCGGGCGTGAAGCCCAACACCAAGATCTTCTTCCTGGAGAGCCCCACCAACCCGACGCTGGACCTCATCGACATCGCCGCGGTGGCGGAGATCGCCCACGCGGCGGGGGCGAAGCTGGTGGTGGACAATGTGTTCGCCACCCCCCTCCTCCAGCATCCGTTCGAGTTGGGTGCCGACGTGGTGGTCTATTCCACGACCAAGCATGTGGATGGTCAGGGCCGCTGCCTCGGCGGGGTGATCCTCTCCTCGAAGCAGTTCGTCACCGACCACCTCCAGACCTACCTGCGCCAGACTGGCCCCTCCATCTCCCCCTTCAATGCCTGGATCATGCTGAAGGGGCTGGAGACGCTGGCCCTGCGCGTGGAGCGCATGCAGGCAAGCGCCGGCAAGGTCGCCGATGCCCTCGCCAGCCTTCCCGGCGTGGAGAAGGTGATCTATCCCGGCCGTGCCGATCATCCCCAGGCGGAGCTGGCGAAGCGGCAGATGAAGGGCGGCGGCACCCTCGTGACCTTCGTGGTGAAGGATGGCAAGGAGGGCGCCTTCCGCTTCGCCAACGCCCTGCGGCTCATCCGCATCTCCAACAATCTCGGCGATGCCAAGAGCCTCATCACCCACCCCGCCACCACCACCCACCAGCGATTCACGCCGGAGACGCGGGCGGAGATGGGCATTTCCGACGGTCTGCTACGCCTTTCGGTGGGTCTCGAGCATGCCGACGATCTCATCGCCGACCTGGCCGGTGCCGCCGAAGCCTTGTGATTGCTAAGGTTGCGGCGCGCACCTTGCCGCGCTGCACCACGCCCTGTTGCGTGCCGGCGACAACGCAGGTTCACTATGCGCCCGCGGGGGCATTTTCTCCCGCGGTGTGGGGAGGTCGAGCGGGTATGTACCGCGCCATCACTCGGAATATTCAGGTGACCGCGACGCCGCGTTATGTGGCGGAGCGGTCGGAGCCCGACCAGGGCCGTCATTTTTGGGCCTATACGATCGAAGTGGCCAATTTGGGCCAGGAGACGGTGCAGCTCAAGGCGCGCCACTGGATCATCACCGATGCCAACGGCCGCACCGAGGAGGTGCACGGCGCCGGCGTCGTCGGCGAGGAGCCGACCCTGCCGCCCGGCGGCCGGTTCGAGTACACAAGCGGCGTGCCGCTCACCACGACCACCGGCATCATCCGCGGACGCTACGAGATGGTCACCGACACGGGGGAGGCCTTCTCCATCGAGATCCCGGCCTTCTCGCTGGACGTGCCGGACGTGCGCCGCGTGCTCAACTGACCTCATCCATCCGCCCGGCGAAGGCCGGGCGGGACAATTTCAGCTTCAGCCTTTCCGCTTTAGCCATTTCATAGCCCCTGTCCTTTATTGACGTTGCAGCGAACCGGGCGAGAGGGGAGATCATGCACGCGGGCATTCCCACGGTGGAGGCCGAGGCCGTATCCGTCCTCAGCCTGCGCCCGGTCGCGGCCACGCTCGGCATCCTGCTCGCCATCCTCGGCGCCGCCATGCTGGCACCGGCCGTTGCCGATTTCGCCGCCCGCGCCAACAGCCGGGAGACTTTCGCGGGCGCCGCCTTCGTCGGCTCCGCCGCCGTCACCATCTTTGTCGGCGTACTCTTGTGGATGACCGGGCGCGGCCAGCTCACCCGCAAGCTCGACCTCCGCCAGGCCTTCGTTCTCACCACCTCGGTCTGGGTGGTGCTCTCGGTGTTCGCGGCCCTGCCGCTGATGTGGGGGCCGTCTCGCCTCTCCTTCACCAAGGCGGTGTTCGAGAGCATGTCCGGCCTCACCACCACCGGCGCCAGCGTCATGTCGGGACTCGATGCCATGTCGCCGGGCATCCTCCTGTGGCGGGCGCTGCTGCACTGGTTCGGCGGCATCGGCATCATCGCCATCGCCATCGCCGTGCTGCCGGTGCTGTCCATCGGCGGGATGCAGCTGTTCCGCACCGAATCCTCGGACAAGTCCGAGAAGTTCCTGCCGCGCGCCGGCAGCATCGCCAAGCGCCTGCTCCAGGCCTATGTGCTGCTCACCATCATCTGCGCCGGATGCTATCTGGCGGCCGGCCTGAAGCCGTTCGATGCGGTGACGCTCGCCATGTCCACCCTGTCGAGCGGCGGCTTCGCCAATTCGGATTCCTCAATCTCGGTATTCGCGAACCCGGCCGTGGACTATGTCGCCATCGTCTTCATGCTGGCCGCGGCCATGCCCTTCCCGCTCTACGTGCGGGCGCTGTCGGGGGATGCGAGCCGCCTGTTCACCAATCCCGAGGTGCGGGTCTTCCTCGCCATCGTCGCTCTGTTCACGCTTCTGTCCTTCGCCCAGCAGAGTCTCCAGGGCATCGCCAGCGGCGAGACCGCGCTGCGGGGCGCGCTGTTCACGGTCAGCTCGCTCATCTCCACCACCGGATTCATGTCAGTGGACTACACGAACTGGGGGCCGTTCTCGGATTCCCTCTTATTCGTGCTGATGTTCCTGGGCGGCTGCACCGGCTCCACCTCGGGCGGGCTCAAGGCGCTGCGCATCTCGATCACCGCCAAGGCCATCCGCCAGCACCTGAAGCGCATCTCCTTCCGCGCCGGCATCTTCCCCATCCGCTATGGCGGGGCGCCGGTGGCGGACGACGTGGTCGGCTCGGTGCTGTCCTTCGTCTTCCTCTATCTGCTCACCTTCTTCCTCATCGGCGTGGCGCTGAACCTGATGGGGCTCGATCTGCGCACCGCCTTCTCGGCGGCCATCGCCTGCCTCGCCAATGTGGGGCCGGGTCTCGGGCCGGTGGTGGGGCCGGCCTCCAATTTCGGCAGCCTGTCCGATCCCGCCCTGTGGCTGCTCACGGCGGCCATGATGCTGGGGCGGCTCGAAATCCTCACCGTTCTGGTGCTGTTCATGCCGCGCTTCTGGCTGCGCTGATCACGCCGCTCCCGTCAGAAGTGGGCCATATAGCCGCCGTCCACCGCCAGGATCTGGCCGGTGATGTAGGACGCCGCCGGGGAGGCGAGGAACACCGCCGCCCCCGCCACCTCTTCCGGATGCCCCCAGCGGCCGAGCGAGGTGCGGCGGGAGAGCCATTCCCGCAGCGTCTGGTCGCGCGACTGCGCCTCGTTGGCAGCGGTCAGCATGTAGCCGGGCGCGAT
The DNA here is from genome assembly GCF_017875275.1 of Xanthobacter flavus. Classification (NCBI taxonomy): domain Bacteria; kingdom Pseudomonadati; phylum Pseudomonadota; class Alphaproteobacteria; order Hyphomicrobiales; family Xanthobacteraceae; genus Xanthobacter; species Xanthobacter flavus. Next base: position 1,274,224 of record NZ_JAGGML010000001.1, read on the forward strand.
GGCGTTCACCGTGATTCCGTGCGGGCCGAGATCGGCGGCGAGCGCGCGGGTCAGCGCCTCCAGCCCACCCTTCGCCGTTGTGTAGGCGGCATCCCCGGCGCGGGAAAGCGGACCGGCGATGGAGGTGATGTTGATGATGCGCCCGCCCGACTTGCGCGCCACCATGCCCCGCGCCACCTGCCGGGTGAGATGGGCGGGCGCGAGGAGGTCCACCTCCACCAGCCGGCGGAAATCGGCATCCTCCATGTCCAGGAAGGCGCGGCGGTCGCGGGCGCCGGCATTGTTGACCAGGATGTGGATGGGCGGCGCCTTGGCCATGGCCGCATCCACCGCTGCCGCGTCGAACACGTCGAGCAGGAAGGGCTCGGCCTTGCCGCCCTTGCGGATGATGGCGGTGACGGCCGCGCCGAGCCGGTCGGCATGACGCCCGTTCACCAGCACATGGGCGCCGGCCTGCGCCAGCGCCATCGCCATCTCGAAGCCGAGGCCCGAGGCCGAGCCGGTGACGAGGGCGGTCTGTCCGTCGAGGGCGAAGGGGTGGGTCACGGCGGGGCTCCGGGGTTGTTCTCCCCTGCCTACCGCTCCGGGTTGATTCAGGCCAGCAGATAGCCGGTGAGCGCGCCGCAGATGGCGAGGGCGAACAGGCCCCCGTCATGCAGCGCCAGCGCGAGGCGGCTCGGCTGGCCGGACTGGTAGATCCACGCGGTCGCCCCCACCGTCGCGACCGACCAGCCCGCGCCGACGCAGATCAGCGCCGCTGTGATGCTCTCCGGCGTCCCGAGCCGCTGGAGCGGCACGCCGATGGCAACGAGCACGACGCCCGTCAGCGCTATGGCCAGCGGCGGCAGGCGGTCCCCAGCGAGGGCCAGCGGCACGGCTGGCGCATACATGGCCGCCACGTGCAAGGCGATGAAGCCGAACACCGCCGCCCCGCCGATGCCGCAGCCTACCAGCGCCAATGGCGCTCCGGACATGACGGCGTTCATGCCGAACCAGGCGATACCGGCCACAACGGTCGGCCAGACGATGGCCGAGAGCGGCGCGGTCACCTTGGGGCGGAAGGTGGAATTGGGATCGTCCGCCAGCATCACCGCGACGCCGAGCGAGCAGGTGTGCGCCAGAGCCGCCAGCGCAGCGGCGCCGACGAGGAAGAAGGGCGCCGCGAGGCTTTCCGCGAAGCCCGCCAGCGTCGGCCCGGCCACGGCAGCGAGGAGGCCGCCGGCCAGCACGCCGGCGGTGGCGGCGGCTGGGCGCCCGCTCGCGGCCGCGGCCTCGTGCCGGTAGAAGAAGGAGAAACCCTGCGCCATGCCGAGCCAGAGGGCGCCGAGGCAGGCCCAGGCGAACTGGCGCTGGATCAGCGCCGCCACCAGCAGCGCGCCGCCGGCGATGCCGAGGGAGGCGCCGAGCGCAAAGCCCGTGCGCCGGCCGAAGGCATCGCGCAGGAAGGACGCCGGGAAGGAGGCGAGCGCCGCGCCCAGCAGCAGGGCCGCGAACGGCCACGTGACCAGTTCCGGCCGGGGCGCCAGTTGCGCGCCGGCCAGTGGCAAGGCGGCGGAGGCCACCGTCTGCGCCAGCACGGCGAAGGCGAAGCCCAAGGCGAGGCCGAAGGTGGAGACGGCGCGCGGGCCGTTGTCATTGGCCGGGGCGTCGAGCTGCGGGTCGCAGACGCAGACCAGCATCCCCGCCCGGGGCTCGGGAGCGGGCGCGGCGCGCCTCACGGCCGGCGCCTTTCGGTTTGCTTGCTATCCGGCAAATCGTCATCGGAGAGCATGCGGACGGCCGCGCCGTCGAGGTCGTCATACTGCCCGCTCTTCAGGCTCCACAGGAAGGCGAACAGGCCGCCAAGGCCGAGCAGCAGGGCGAGGGGCACGAGATAGACGAGGACGTTCACGCCGCCACCTCCGTGAGCGCGACGGTTTCGCCCGCCGCGCCGTCGTCCCCCACCGCCTCTTCCTTGCGCCCCGGACGGGCCGCGCGCAAGGCGTTCACGGTCACAAGGATGGAAGAGCCGGACATGGCGAGCGCCGCGACCAGCGGCGTCACGAAACCGGCGATGGCCAGCGGCACCGCGATGATGTTGTAGCCCACCGCAATGGCGAGGTTCTGGCGCATCAGCCGCGCCGCCGTGCGGGCGCCGTCCACCGCCGCGAGCACCGGCCACAGGCGGCGGCCGAGGAACACCGCATCGGCATGGGCCTGCGTGACCGCCGCGCCGCTTGCCGGCGAGAGGGAGACGGCTGCTGCCGCAAGGGCAGGCGCGTCGTTGAGGCCATCGCCGACCATGAGCACGCGGCGGCCCGCACCCTTGAGGGCGTCCAGCGCGGCGATCTTGTCGGCGGGCTTCAGGCCGGCCTCGGCCGCGACGATGCCGAGGGCCTCGGCCACCGGTACCACCGCCGCCGGCCGGTCGCCGGAGAGGATGCGCACATCGAGGCCGCGGGCCTTCAGCTCGGCGACCACCTCACGCGCATCCGGCCGCAGCGCCTGCGCGACGCCCATGACGAGCACCTTCTCGCCGTGGCGGAAGGCGATGAGGGAGGCGTCGGCGGGCAGGTCGGCGGGAGCCGTGGCCTCGCAGAAGGAGAGGCTGCCGAGGCGGGCGCGGCGGCCGTCGATGATCGCCTCGATGCCCTGCCCGCTCACCTCGGTGACGTGCTCCAGCGCCGGCCCCCTGGCCCGGGCGGCGATGACGCCGGCGAGCGGATGACGGCTCGACAAAGCCAGCCGGCCGGCGAGCGCCACCAGTTCCGGATCGGCGCCGCGCGGCAGAGCGAGGGCCGGCTCCGGCAGGGTCAGGGTGCCGGTCTTGTCGAAGACGACCGTATCCACCGCAGCGAGGCGCTCCAGCATGTCGCCGGCATTGATGAGGAGGCCCGCGCGGAACAGCCGGCCCGTCGCCGTCACCTGCACCGCCGGGACAGCCAGCGCCAGCGCGCAGGGGCAGGTGATGATGAGCACGGCGACCGCAATCATCACCGCATCGTGCAGCCCGGCGCCGGCCAGCAGCCAGCCGATGGCCGAGACGAGGGCGGTGAGGTGCACCATGGGCGCATAGAGCCGGGCGACGCGGTCGGCGAGGCGCACATAGGCGCCCTTTTCGGCCAGCGCGCCGTCGAGCAGGCGCTGTACGTCGTCAACCAGGGTGTTCTCGCCGCCGGCGGTGACGGTGAGGTGCAGCGCGCCCTCCCCGTTCAGGCTGCCGGCATAGACATGGTCTCCGGCCTTCAGCGCGCGCGGCAGCGTCTCTCCGGTGACGAGGCTTTCGTCCACCGCCGAACGGCCGGAAGCGACCACGCCGTCCGCCGCGACCCGCTCGCCGGGATGGACGAGGATGGTGTCGCCGGGCTGGAGCGCCTGCACCGGCACTCGGATGGGCACGCCGTCCGCTCCGATGCGATGGGCCATCTCGCCCCGGAGCGCCGCGATGTTGCCGGCCGTGGCGCGGGTGCGCCGGCGCGCCTCGTGGTCGAGGTAGCGGCCGGCGAGAAGGAAGAACAGCAGCATGATGGCGCTGTCGAAATAAGCGTGCGGCTGGCTCATGGCCGTTTCGAGCACGCTCATGCCCAGCGCCAGCGTGACGCCGATGGTGATGGGCACGTCCATGTTCAGCCGGCCGGAGCGGATGGCTCGCACCGCGCTCTGGAAGAAGGGCTGGCCGGCATAGGCCGCCGCGGGCAGCGCGATGAGCGCGGAGATCCAGTGGAAGAAGTCGCGCGTCTCGGGGGTGATGTCGGTGACGTTGCCCGACCACACCGAGACCGACAGCAGCATGATGTTCATGGCCGCGAAGCCGGCGACGCCGAGGCAGCGCAGCAGCCAGCGGGCGTGCCGCGCCTCGCTCTCCTCCGCCCGGCCGGCGAAGGGATGGGCGCGGTAGCCGAGCGCTTCCAGCTGCCCCACCACCCGGTCCGGCGCGGCGCCGTCCGACCAGGCGACGGTGAGGCGGTGGGTCGAGTAGTTGAGGCGGGCGCGCACCACGCCGGGCAGCGCCTTCACCCCGTTCTCGATCTCGCCGATGCAGGCGGCGCAGTCGATGCCGTCGATGGCGAGGCTCATCTGCGCCAGGCCGTCCTCGGACGTGCCGACGAAGATGGAATAATCGATCGCCTCGGACATCTTCAGGTCCCCGGGGGCTGCAGGGAGGGTGCGGGCTCAGAGCACGCGCCGATCTGATTGCATCGCAATCCGATCGGATAACGCGTTCTCCTTCTTCGAGTTAGAGGGCGATTCACCGATCAAGTTGTTTCAACTTGATCGGATCGCGCTCTAGCCCGCGGCACGGGTCAGCACCGTGCCATGAAATAAAGTGAGTACGACAGGCCGGCGGCGCGACGAACCGCCCAGCCTCTCGTACTCAAGGCACGGACGGCACTGGACGGTAGCCGCCCGGCAGTCTCGATGCCGCCTCGGGAGGCCCGGAGGAGGCCTGATGCCCGTTCAAGCGGCTTACGGAAGCTGCACACGATTCTTGGACCGGAAGACCCGCTCGCCGCCTTGCGCAAAATCAATCACCAGATCCCACTGCCCGGCCCCGGCCTGGGTGCGGGCCCGGTAGCGGCCTTCGCCCTGGGGTTCGAGATCGAGCACCACATCGCGGCGGGCGTCGGTGGGATGGGCGAGCTCGCCATCGGCGACGAGGTTGGTCAGCGGCTTTCCGGCCGCGTCGCGCACGACGACATCGATCTCGCGGGCGCCGCCGCCGGGAGAGGCGAACGCCACGTCCACCTTCCAGTGCAGGGCCGCCTGCCGCTCGGCCGCCTGATGCTCGGCGGTGAAGGCGAGTCCCGCCTTGTAGGAGCTATCCGTCTCCACCCCCGCGAAAGTGGTGACGGCGAAGCGCGCCATGACGACGTTGACGCCGATGACCACGCCGAAGAAGGCGAGGAGCATCAGGAGCACAGCGCGGCCGGTCAGCTCACGCGAGGGCTTCGGGGCATTGGCGGCCGGGGCAGAGGCTCGAGCCATGGACTTATCCTTCCGTGCGGCCCGCTCAGGGGCCGATGAAATGATCGGTGACGGAGGCCGACAGGCCGGAGGCCTTGTCGCGGATGCGGAACGTCACCGGCAGAGAGGCCGAGGGCGGCAGCTTGTCGCCGGTGGTGACGAGCACCCGCACCTCGCGCGTCTGGTCCGGGCCGATGGTCAGGCCGTCCGCATTGTCGCCGACCACCTCGAGGCTGGCATCGGGAACGCCCTCGACGGAGAGGATGAAGGTCCGCTCTTCCAGCTTCTTGTTGATGAGGCGGATGGTGTAGGCGTTGCGGATGGCGCCGCTGGAGAGCCGCACGAACAGCGGGTTGCGGTCATGGATGGCGGCAACGCCCTCCGTGGAGCGCCCGATCAGGGCGGTCAGCATGAGGCCCGAGACGAAGGCGATCAGCACGCCGTAGAGGATCGTGCGCGGGCGCAGGATGCGCTGCACGAAGGGCTTGCCCGCGGCACGCGCCTCGAGGTTCGCCTCGCTCTCATAGGTGATGAGGTTCCCGGGCCGGCCGATCTTGTGCATCACGGTGTTGCAGGCATCGATGCACAGGCCGCACTGGATGCAGGGAAGCTGCATGCCCTGCCGGATATCGACGCCCGTGGGACACACGGCGACGCACTGGCCGCAATCCACGCAATCGCCCGCGGGCAGGCCCTTCTCGCGGAGCGCCGCCGCCTTCTTCACCGAGCCGCGGGGCTCGCCGCGGTCGTAGAGATAGGTGACATTGAGGGCGTATTCGTCCGTCAGCGCCGCCTGGATGCGCGGCCACGGGCACATGTAGGTGCAGACCTGCTCGCGCATGTGGCCAGCGAGGGCATAGGTGGTGAAGGTCAAAACCGCGATGGACATGTAGGCCACGGCGGGTGCCTGGAAGGTGGCAAGCTCCACCACCAGGGTCGGCGCATCGGCGAAGTAGAGCACCCAGGCGCCGCCGGTCCACCACGCGATGAGCAGCCAGACGGAATGCTTCAGCGTCTTGTGGGCGACTTTCTCCATGGTCCATGGCCCGGCGTCGGCGATCATCCGCTCGCGGCGGTCGCCCTCAATCAGGCGCTCCACCGCCATGAACAGGTCAGTCCACACCGTCTGCGGACAGAGGTAGCCGCACCAGACGCGGCCGGCGACCGCGTTCATCAGGAACAGGACGAGTGCCGCGAGGATGAGAAGGCCGGCAACGTAATAGAATTCCTGCGGCCAGATCTCGAGGAAGAAGAAGTAGAAGCGGCGGGCCGGGAAATCGATGAGCACGGCCTGATTCGGCGCGTCCGGCCCGCGATCCCAGCGCACGAAGGGCAGGAGGTAATAGATGCCGAGCGTGATGCCGAGCAGCACCCACTTGATGGTGCGGAAGCGGCCATGGACGCTCTGGGGATAGATCTGGCGCCGGGCCTCGTAGAGCGGGATGTCCTCATCGCCGCTCACGACCACGGGGGCCTTCTTGTCCTCGGACTTGGTGGACAGGGCAGTCATCATCTTCACCGCGATTTGCCGGTCATGACGGACCAGCCATACGTCGGGGCCTTGCCCCTCGGGTGCACATCCGGAGACCCCCGTCTCCGGCCTGCATCGCTACATTCATATCTTAGAATGTAGCTAGTATCCCCAAAGCAAAAGGTCGCGCCGACGTTTGGTCGCGCGACCTTTTGGCATTTCCCTGCGGCCTGATCCGGACGGTGCGCGTGTCCGTCCGGAAGGATGGCCGGTGGGCGTGTCCGGGGCGGATGTCCCGGACCTCCGGCTCAGCGTCCGCCGCCCAGCGAATGGACGTAGACGGCGAGCGCCTTGATCGTCGTCGGGTCGAGACGCGCATGCCAGGCCGGCATCACGTTGCCGCGTCCGTTGACGATACCGTACTCGATGGTGGCCTTGTCGGAGCCGAAGAGCCAGATGCCGTCGGTAAGGTTCGGGGCGCCCAGTTCCAGGTTGCCCTTGCCGTCCTCGCCATGGCAGGCGGCGCAGTTGGCGGCGAATACTTCCTTGCCCTTGTCGAAGTCCGCACCGGGCTTGGCGATACCGGAGAGGGTGCGCACATAGTCCGCCACCGCCGAGATTTCCGGCTTCTGCAGGATGCCGTCCTTGCCGAAGGCCGGCATGTTGCCCTGGCGGGTGTCGGGATCGGTGGAGCGGATGCCGTGCTCGATGGTGGTCTGGATCTGCTCCAGCGAACCGCCCCACAGCCAGTCGTCGTCATTGAGGTTGGGGAAGCCGGTGGCACCGCCGCCGCCTGCCCCGTGGCAGGGCGCGCAATTGTCGGCGAAGGCCACGCGACCCTGCGCCCGGGCGAGGGAGAGCAGCGCCGGCGTCTGCTCGATCTGTTCGAGCGACGCGTTGGTGAGCTTCGCCGCGCTCTCGGCGCGGATGGCATTGAGGTCGGCGATCTGCACGGCCACCGCCGAGCGCGAATGCCAGCCGAGGATGCCCGGCGTCGCCGAGGAGACCAGGGGCCAGGCCGGATACAGGATCCAGTAGCCGATGGCCCACACGATGCAGGCGTACCACACCCACAGCCACCAGCGCGGCAGCGGGTTGTTCAGTTCCGAGATGCCATCCCATTCATGGCCGGTGGTCGAGACGCCGGTTGCCTGGTCGACCTTGCCGTGGGTGTCGTGGGTCGTGCTCACGGGATCAATCCTCTTTGAGCGGAATATTGGCGGCGTCGTCGAAATCCTTCTTCCTCTTCTTGGAAGGCCAGAAGGCGTAGGCGACCACCAGCAGGAAGGCGACGACGAAGAGGATCAGGCCCCCCGTCTGGGCGAAGGCCGCGAGGCCGAGATAGGTGTCGTGCATCCCATCACCTCACATTCGCCTGGTTGTCGTAGAGCTTGAAATCGACCAGCGTGCCGAGCATCTGGAGGTAGGCGATGAGCGCGTCCGCCTCGGTCAGCTCCCCCGGATTGCCGTCGAAATCGCGGCCCTGCGCCTTGGGATAGCGCTTCAGGAGCCCGTCCGAGTCGGCGGCGTCGATGGTCGACTGGGTCTTCAGGTCGTCCTGCGCCTTGGCGATCATCTCGTCCGTGTAGGGAACGCCGAGGATCTGCTGAACCCGCATCTCCTCGCCGACGTGCTTGGCGTTGAGTCTGGTCTTCGCCAGCCAGGGGTAGCTCGGCATGATGGAGGCCGGGACCACGGAGCGCGGGTTGTTCAGATGCTCCAGCTGCCACAGGTCCGAATACTTGCCGCCGACGCGGGCAAGGTCCGGTCCGGTGCGCTTGGAACCCCACTGGAACGGGCGGTCGTACATGCTCTCGGCCGCCAGCGAGTAGTGGCCATAGCGCTCCACCTCGTCGCGCAGCGGGCGGATCATCTGCGAGTGGCAGTTGTAGCAGCCCTCGCGGACGTAGATGTTGCGCCCCGCCAGTTCCAGCGGCGAGTAGGGGCGCATGCCCTCCACCTTCTCGATGGTGCTCTTCAGGTAGAAGAGCGGGGCGATCTCCACGAGACCGCCGATGGCGATCATCACCAGGATGCCGAGCATCAGCCAGTAGGAGTGCTTCTCGAAGATCTGGTGCTTGGACCAGATGGAGGTGCCTTGGTTTGCCATGCTCGCCTCCTCACTCGGCCGCCTGCAGGGCGAGCTCGCGCTCGGCTGCGGTCTGGGGCGTGGTGATGGTCTTCCAGATGTTCCAGGCCATGATGAGAGCGCCCGTGAGGAAGAGGATGCCGCCCAGGGCACGGATCACGTACAGCGGATGCATCGCCTCGACCGTCTCGATGAACGAGTATTCGAGGAAGCCGAGCTGCGTGTAGGCGCGCCACATGAGGCCCTGCAGGATGCCCGCGACCCACATCGAGGAGATGTAGAGCACGATGCCGAGGGTCGAGACCCAGAAGTGCCAGTTGATGGCCTTGACCGAATACATTTCGCGCTTGTTCCAGAGCCAGGGCACCAGGCAGTAGATGGCGCCGAAGGAGATGTACGCGACCCAGCCGAGCGCGCCGGAATGCACGTGGCCGATGGTCCATTCGGTGTAGTGGCTGAGCGAGTTCACCGCCTTCACCGACATCATCGGGCCTTCGAAGGTGGACATGCCGTAGAAGGCCACGGCCACCACCATCATGCGGATGACGGGATCGGTGCGCAGCTTGTCCCAGGCGCCCGAGAGCGTCATGAGGCCGTTGATCATGCCACCCCAGGAGGGCATCCACAGGATCACCGAGAAGGTCATACCCAGCGTCTGCGCCCAGTCCGGCAGAGCCGTGTAGTGCAGGTGATGCGGGCCGGCCCAGATGTAGATGAAGATCAGCGCCCAGAAGTGCACGATGGACAGGCGGTAGGAATAGACCGGCCGCTCAGCGCGCTTGGGGATGAAGTAATACATCAGGGCGAGGAAGCCGGCGGTCAGGAAGAAGCCCACCGCGTTGTGGCCGTACCACCACTGGAACATGGCGTCCTGCACGCCGGACCACAGGATGTAGGACTTCGGCGAGAAGACCGACACCGGGATCGTCGCGTTGTTGCCGAGATGCAGGACCGCGATGGTGATGATGAAGGCGAAATAGAACCAGTTCGCCACATAGATGTGCGGCTCGGTCCGCTTCAGCACCGTCACCAGGAACACCAGCAGGTAGGTGACCCAGACCACCGTCAGGAACAGGTCCGAATACCACTCGGGCTCGGCGTATTCCTTGCCCTGGGTGATGCCGAGCAAATAGCCCGTACCGGCGATGACGATGAAGAAATTGTAGCCGAGGATCACGAACCAGGGCGCGAGGTCGCCGGCGAGGCGGGCGCGCGAGGTGCGCTGCACCACGTAGAAGGAGGTCGCGATCAGCACGTTGCCGCCGAAGGCGAAGATCACCGCCGAGGTGTGCAGCGGGCGCAGCCGGCCGAACGAAATCCAGGGCAGGTCCAAATTCACCATCGGGAAGGCCAGCTGCAACGCGGCGATCACCCCGACGAGGAAGCCGGCGATGCCCCAGACCACCGCGAAGATCGTGCCGACCTTCACCACGTCCATATTGTAATTGGGCTTGCCGTCGATGAATTGCGGCGTCGCACCGGCCGGACGCGCCATGTAGCGGTTGCCGATGGCGAACACCGAGGCGATGCTCGCCGCGGCGAAAAGATAGGCGTGGAAAGCATATTCGGAGGTGTAGGCCTTCGCCGCCACGACAATCGAGAACAGGGCGAAGAGGGAGAACACCCCGATGAGAGCGCCCTCACCCCACCTCATCGACTTCGCCGGGGGCTGGATTGGAGCTTGCAATGTTGTCATCTGTGGACCCTTCACGCCGGAGCGCAGAACGACACCCGGGGGACTAGGACGCAGATCAACGCCCTAGGACCGTTTTTCACCTTGACGCATGTCAAAGGCTATGCCCGGCGAAATACGGATGTGCGCTGTGGCGGGCCGTCGCAAGTTGCCAAGCCAAATGCCGCAGCGCAGCGGACATCAGGTCGCATAGCCTTCGTGCAAACGCTGGACGCGCGAGCCTGGAACGCCTCCAGGCTCCACCACATCGCGCACTATTTTCCACAGGACGATTTCGGGCAAGCGCCAAAGCTTCGCGGCCACATGCCGCACGGCTTTTAGTCCAGAGTTTGCCGGAATCTCGCCACGGCGATCGCCATCGCCACCAGCATCAGCACCACGAGCGCGCCCGCGTCGGTGGTGAGGTCGGAGATGCCCGAGCCCTTCAGGAGAATGCCGCGTACCATCCGCAAATAGTGGGTGAGCGGCAGCCCCTCGCCGATCCACTGCGCCCACAGCGGCATGCCCGAGAAGGGAAACATGAAGCCGGACAAGAGGATGGAGGGCAGGAAGAACATGAACGACATCTGCACCGCCTGGAGCTGGTTCTGCGCCAGGGTGGAGAAGGTGTAGCCGATGGAGAGGTTGACGACGATGAACAGCAGCGTCGCCACCGCCAAGAGGATCGCGCTGCCCTCCAGCGGCACGCCGAAGAGAATCATCCCCGCGCCCATGATGAGCAGCGCCTGAAGGATGCCCACCAGCACATAGGGCGTGATCTTGCCCAGCATGATCTCCACCGGGTGGATGGGCATGGAGAGCAGGCTCTCCATGGTCCCGCGCTCGATCTCCCGCGTCACCGACAAAGCGGTGAAGATGAGCATGGTCATGGTGAGGATGGTGCCCAGGAGGCCCGGCACGATGTTGAGCTGGCTGGTGCCGGCGGGGTTGTAGCGCCGGTGCTGCACGATCTCGAAGGCCGCGCTGCCCGGCGCATCCACGAACCGCTCGCGCGCGAGCGCGGAATTCACGACCCCGGCAAGCGCGGCCAGCGCATTGGCCGACCCGACCGGATCGGTGGCATCGGCCGCGACCAGCAACTGGGGCGCATCCCCCCGCCGCAGCGCGCGCTCGAAGCCGGCCGGGATCTCCACGAAGAACAGCACATCGCCCGAGCGGATCATGTGCTCGGCATCCTCTGCGCTCTTCACCTCGCGCACGAAGGCGAAGAAGGCGGTGTTGCGCAGCGCGGCGAGGATGGCGCGGCTGACGTCGTTGTTCTCGTGGGTGAAGACGGCGGTGGGCAGGTGGCGCGGCGTGGTGTTGATGGCGTAGCCGAACAGGATCAGCTGCAACAGCGGGATCATGATCATGGTCGCGAACGTCACCCGGTCGCGGCGGAGCTGGATGAACTCCTTCACGATCATGGCGCCGACGCGCGTGAAGAAGCCGCCCCGCGCGGCGCGCGCGCTCATCGCAGCTCGTCCTTGGAGCGGCGCATCAGGTCGATGAACACGTCCTCCAGCGTCGGCGCATCGGCGCGGAAGACCAGGCGCTCATCGGCCCGGAAGGGGGCGAGGGCCGCCTCCAGCGCCCCTGCGTCGCGGCCGGAGATGTGCAGGGCGGTACCGAAGGGCGCCACCATGTCCACGCCCGCCCGCTGGGCCAGATCGCGGGCGAGGTCGCGGGCGATGCGGCCGGCCTCCTGCCCCGCCTCGCCCTTCACCTCCACCGTCACGGTGGTGAGGCCGGCGGCGGCGATCACGCTCTGCACCGTGCCCTGGGCGAGCAGCTTGCCGTAGGCGATGTAAGCGATCTCGTGACAGCGCTCCGCCTCGTCCATGTAGTGGGTGGAGACGAGGACGGTCAGCCCTTCGGCGGCGAGATCGTGGATCTGCTCCCAGAACTCGCGCCGCGCCTGCGGATCGACGCCGGCGGTGGGCTCGTCCAGAAGCAGGAGGTCGGGACCGGGCAGGATGCAGGCGCCGAGCGCCAGCCGCTGCTTCCAGCCGCCGGACAGCGCGCCGGCCAACTGCTTGCCGCGCCCCTCCAGCCCCAGCCGCTTCAGCGCCTCGGCGGCGGCCGCCTCCGGCTTGTCGACGCCGTAGAGGCGGGCGACGAACTCGAGATTCTCCCGCACGGAGAGATCCTGGTAGAGCGAGAAGCGCTGGGTCATGTAGCCCACATGCTCGCGGATCGCCCGGGACTCGGTGAGGATGTCCATGCCGAGGCAGGTGCCCCGGCCCGCGTCAGGCGTCAGCAGTCCGCACAGCATGCGGATGGTGGTGGTCTTGCCCGAGCCGTTGGGGCCGAGGAAGCCGTAGATCTGCCCCCGCCGCACCCGCATGGTGAGGTTGTCCACCACGCGGTGCCCGCCGAAGCTCTTGGAGAGGCCTTCCACCTCGATCACCACCTCCGGATCGGGCGCTGAGGCCGCCTGCGCCGTTGTGCTCACGGGGCGGCTCCGAGGATGACGTTCACCGGCTGCCCGGGCTTTGCCCTGGCCGGATCGTCGGGCCGCGCCTCCACCATATAGACGAGCTTGGAGCGCTCCTCGCGGCTGTAGATGACTGGCGGGGTGTATTCGGCCTGCGCCGCGATGAAGGACACCTTGGCGGTGAAGGGGGCGCAGCCGTCGCAGGTGACGGTGACGGGCGCGCCAGCCGCGACCTTCGGCAATTGCGCCTCGGGCACGAAGAAGCGCACCTTCACCAGCCCCGGCGGCAGAACGGAGACGATGGGCCGCCCCTCCGGCACCATCTCACCGGGCCGGTAATAGACGGTCTGCACGGGGCCGTCCGCCGGGGTCTTCACGGAGCGTCGATCCAGCCGGATCTGCGCGGCGGAGAGATTCGCCTTCGCCGTCTGGACGGCCTGTTCGGCGGCCTCGATGTCCTGTGTGCGCGAGGCGATACGGGCGGCGGCGATGCGGCGCTTGGCCTCGTCAAGGGCGGCCTGGTTCTGGTCGTACTGGTGCTGGGCGGAATCGAGATTGGCCTGAGAGGAGGCGCCCTTGGGCACTAGCGTCTTCTGGCGGTCCAGCTCGATACGGGAGAGATCGAGCGCGGCGGCGGCGCGGCGCTCGGAGGCTTCCAGCACCGCCACCTCCTCCGGCCGCTGGAGCGGCGAGCGGGCATTGGCGAGGCGCGCCTCGGCTTCCCGAAGCTGCGCGGCGGCGGCATCGCGGTCGGCGATCTGGAGATCGTCCTCCACCTTCGCCAGCACCTGCCCGACCTTCACCTGCGCCCCTTCTTCCACCAGGAGCGCGGTGACACGCCCCGGCTCAGTGGGGCCGATGAAGACGAGATCGCCCTCCACATAGCCGGAGAAGCCGCCTCCCTTGTCCCCGTCGCAGCCGGCAAGGCCGAGCGCGGCGAGGGCAAGCATGGCGCACAAAGCGGGAGCGCGTGTCACGTCTCTCTCCATCCAAGGCCGCGCAGGATCAGGTCGCGATGGGCGGCAAGAAACCGGCGCACGTCCAGGGGGTCGAATGTGCCGAACATGCTGTTCCACACCACCGCCACGATGGCCGGGGCAATGACGAGCTGGGGGAATTGGGCGGGAATGTCGCTGTCGATCTCGCCGCGGGCGATGCCCCGCGCGACGATGGCGCGGATGAGCGCAAGGCCGCGCACCACGACTTCCCGGTGATAATAGGCGGCGAGTTCGGGAAAACGCGGCCCCTCGGCAATCATGAGGCGCACAAGAGCCTGAGCCGGCGCTTCCAGCACGCGCTGGGCGAGAAGCTCGATAAGTAGGTCCAGCAATTCCCGCGTCGTACCCGGGAACAGGGCGACCATGCCGCCGGCATCCACGATAACCGGCGAGAGGTTCTCTTCCACCAGTCCCCGGAACAGCGCCTCCTTGTCGGAGAAGTAGAGATAGAGCGTGCCCTTGGCGACGCCCGCCCGCCGGGCCACGTCCTCCAGCCGCGCGCCGGCGAAGCCGTGGGCCGCGAACTCGGCCAGGGCCGCGTCGAGGATGGACCGCCGCCGCTCGCCCCTGTCCATGGCCGGCGCGCGCCGACGCCGGGCCTGCGGCGACGAGGGGCTCTCCTGCGAGTCTTTGGGCATCTCCGGCATGGCAACTCGCAATGACTGACCCGTCAGTCACTAGCATGGTCAATGGCGCGATCCAACTGCTGGCCTAGGGTCAAGCCGGCAAACAGGGTTGCGGCGAAGCAACAGCGGCGAAAGATCGCAAAAGGCGGAGGTAACTAAAAACCGGGCAGTTAAGGTTAACAGAAGGTTGACGGAGCCAAGCCCGGCGGCTTGAGGCATTATCTTTTTGTTAACTCCGCTCGGACCCCGGCAATGTCGAAGCGCGTCTCGCTCCTCAGCCTTCTTCTGGCGCTGGCCGCATGGGTCGCGCTTCTGGGCGCAAGCGTCCCCGCCGCCGCGCAGCAGGACACGCGCGGGCAGTTGCGCCTTGCCAATCTGGCCGCCACCTTCGCGCCGCGCCATCTTGCCGACGGGCGCTATACCTCCGCCCCGTCCGGCTACGTCCGCTTCTGCGCCGACAACGGCGGCGACTGCCGCGCCGCCGGGGCCCTCATGCCGGCTATCCGTCTCGACGCCGAACACAAGGCCGAGCTTGAGCGCGTCAATCGTACCGTCAACGAAGTGGTTCAGCCCGAGACCGATCTCGATCATTACGGCGAGACGGAGCGCTGGGCCTATCCCGACGACCGCCGCGGCGATTGCGAGGATTATGTTCTCGAAAAGCGCCGCCGCCTCATCAACGCCGGCTGGCCCACTTCGGTTCTGCTCATCACGGTGGTGCGCGATCACGAGGGCGATGGTCACGCCGTCCTCACCGTCGTCACCGACAAGGGCGACCTCATCCTCGACAACCAGGAAGCCGAGATCCTCACCTGGACCGACACCGGCTATCGCTTCGTCAAGCGCCAGTCCAAGGAGGATCCCTCCCAGTGGGTTTCGCTCGGCGAAGCCCGGGTGCCGCCGGTGGTGGGCACCGGGCGCTGACAGCTTGACCGTCAAAGGGTCGCCTCGCCGGCTCCTGCCTCAGCGAGACGAAAACGGGCCGGAACCGACGCCGCGGTTCCGGCCCGTTTTGCGTTGTATCGGGCCCGATCGGCCCCCTCAGTCGATGCGCTTGAGGCCGGCGGCGTATTGGGGCCAGCGGTGCTGGTAGCCGGCCGCCGTCGCGATCAGCCGCTCCGCCGCCGCCTCGTCCAGGGTGCGCGCGACCTTGGCCGGGGCTCCGACAATCAGCGAATAGGGCTCGAAGGTCTTGCCCTCGGTCACCAGTGCCATGGAGCCGACGAGGCAGTGATCGCCGATGACGGCGCCATTCAGCACGGTCGCGCCCATCCCCACCAGCGCCCCCTCCCCCACCGTGCAGCCATGCAGCGTCACGCTGTGGCCGATGGTGGCCTTGGGGCCGAGCGTCATGGGATAGCCGGGATCGGTGTGCAGGACGCAGTTTTCCTGAATGTTCGTGCCCTCGCCCACCACGATCGGCTCGTTGTCGCCGCGCAGCACCGCGCCGAACCAGATGCTCGCGCCCTCCTTCACGATCACCCGGCCGATGAGGACGGCCGTGGGGGCGATCCAGAAATTGCCGGAGGCGGGCAGCTCCGGGGCGATGCCGTCGAGGGCATAAAGCGGCATGGGGTTCCTCCAGAAGGTCGATCGGCGGGCCGGCGTGGCGGCCGGGCGCGCCTGTCCCTGCCTATCGCCATCGGCGCCCGCATGCTAGAGGCGCGCCACGCCTTGCCGTCGAGCAGCCATGTCCAGCCGGCCGTCGCGGCCTCCGCCGAACCCAGCCCGTCGAGACCATGTCCCAGCCTCCTGCGCTCCCCCCGCCCCTCGCGAAGCTGCTCTATGACGGCTACCAGCAACAGCTGCGCGGGCAGTATGAGGAGGCGGCCCGGGCCTATCGCAAGATCCTGAAGAGCGCGCCGGACCATGCCGACGTCATCCAGCTCCTCGGCATCTGCCGCGCCCGCCAGGGACGCGAGATCGAGGCCATCGAGCTTTATCGCAAGGCGCTGGCGCGGCGACCGGACGATGCCAAGTGCCTGTACAATCTCGCTCTCGCCTATGGGGCGCTGAAGCGCGAGGCGGAGGAAGTGGCCGCCATGGGCGAGGCCTTCGCGCGCGACCCCTCGCTTCCGCTTGCGGCCAACGTGCTGTTTCCCGCCCGCCGCGCCACCTGCGACTGGCGCGGCCACGACCGGCTTCTGGAGAACCTGAGGCTCGGCGCCACCGGCCAGAGCGCGCCCTCCATTCCCTTCCTGACGCTTTACATCGACGACCCCGCCCTGCACCTCGCCGCGGGCCGGCGCTGGGTGGAGGCGGAGAGGCAGCCCGCCCGGCCCCTCACCTTCGACCATTCGGCCCGGCGCGCGGCCACCGGACCGATCCGCGTGGCCTATGTCTCGGCCGATTTCCGCATCCATCCCACGACGCACCTCATCGCCGGCCTGCTGGAGCGGCACGACCGCAGCCGCTTCGAGATCACCGCCGTCTCCATCGGCCCGGACGATGGCTCGCCCGAGCGGGCGCGGGTGAAGGCGGCGGTGGACCGCTTCGTCGATGTGGAGCAGGCGAGCGTCGAGGACATTGCCCGCCAGATCGCCGGCCTCGGCATCGACATCGCCGTGGACCTCATGACGCACACCAAGGGCGAGCGCATGAGCCTGTTCGCCCATCGCCCGGCGCCGGTGCAGGTGAGCTTCCTGGGTTATCCTGGCACCAGCGGCGCGCCGTTCTTCGATTACGTGATCGGCGACCCGGTGGTGCTGCCGTTCGCGGACGCGCCTTTCTACAGCGAGAAGATCGTCCAGCTGCCCCACTGCTACCAGCCGAACGACCCAGACCTGCCAGTCGGCGAGCCGCCCGGCCGCGCCGCCTGCGGCCTTCCGGAAGATGCCTTCGTGTTCGGCGCCTTCAATGCGGCCTCGAAGCTCGATCCGCAGACCCTGTCCAGCTTCGTCCGCATTCTCGAAGCGGTGCCGGGCTCGGTGCTGTGGCTGCTGGAGGGCCGGCCCGGCACCGCCGACAATCTGCGTCGGGAGGCCAAGCTCAGGGGCCTCGACCCTGCGCGTCTCGTGTTCGCGCCCCGGGCGGAGCTGAAGGAACATTTGGCCCGCATCGGCCATGCGGACCTCTTCCTCGATACCTTCCCTTATACCGCCCACACCACCGCCAGCGATGCGCTGCGCCGCGGGTTGCCTATCGTGACCCGCACCGGACGCTCCTTCGCCTCGCGGGTGGCGGAAAGCCTCATGCGTCAGGTGAACCTCGGCGATCTCGCGGTGACGACGCCCGCGGCGTTCGAAGACCGCGCCATCGCCCTCGCCCGCGATCCGGCCGCGCTGGCCGAGGTGCGCGCCCGCCTTCAGGCCGCCTTGCCCGGCTCGCCGCTGTTCGCGGTGGACCGCTACGCCCGGCACATCGAAAGCGCCTTCGAGACCATGGCCGCGCGCATGCGGTCGGGCGCGCCGCCGGAGGCATTTGCCGTCCCGGCCTGAGACAAAAGCTCAGCCGGAGACCGGTCCATCCTCCGCCCGCCCCTGCCCCGGCTGGCACTCCGGCGCCTCCGAAAGCGGCACCCGTCCCCGGCTGTCCCCGGCCTCGCGCGCCTCGTCGGCGAGCAGCGCATATTCCAGCCTGAGGCGCTCCAGCACCTCCTCGTCCAGATCCTCAAGATCGAGCAGGCTCTGGCGCGGGCCTTCGAGGCGGGCGATGAGCTCGTCCAGCTTGATCTGGAGCGCGGCGGTGTCCCGGTTCTGGCTGTTCTGGATCAGGAAGACCATCAGGAAGGTGACGATGGTGGTGGAGGTGTTGATGATCAGCTGCCAGGTGTCGTTGAAGCCGAAGAGCGGCCCCGTCATCCCCCAGATCACGATCAGCGACACCGCACCGATGAAGGTCGCCGGCTTGCCCGCATAGCGGGATACTGTTTGCGACACGCGGGTGAAGAAGGGCCGAGGCGCGCGGCCGGCGTCCACCTTGCGCCGCAGTTCCCGGATGTCGTCTTGCTGGCTCATCTGTGATGCCTCCGACGGCCCGCGAGGCCGGGGACCGCGCACCGGATGCGTTCATCCCTGAAAGAACGCAGCGAGGGAACGAACGGCCGCTCCAGCGGTTCCGGTCATGGCAGCGCTGGCGCTTTATGGCATGCGCGGCCGCCCGCCCCGGAGGCTTTGATGACCGTTCAGATGATCCTGCTGCCGCTTTTCGTTCACGTCGCTCTGGTGCTCGCCGTGCTGCTGCGGGCCGTGCGCTCCACCGAGGTGACGGCGGACGGATTGCGCGCCGGCCTCGCCGCCGTGCTCTTCTACACGCTCACCTGCCTCGCCTTGTTCACCCGCAAGGCGGACGTGGCCTTCGTGGTGCTGGCCTGGCTGTTCGTGATCCTGCGCATCGCAGCCGCCTTTCCCCAGCTGTTCTCTGCGCGGGCGCGGGGCGGCATCGGCGGTGTCAGCCTCGATCTCGCCAGCCTTGCCGTGCTGGCCCTGATGT
This sequence comes from Xanthobacter flavus, assembly GCF_017875275.1. Taxonomy (NCBI): domain Bacteria; kingdom Pseudomonadati; phylum Pseudomonadota; class Alphaproteobacteria; order Hyphomicrobiales; family Xanthobacteraceae; genus Xanthobacter; species Xanthobacter flavus. Next base: position 1,292,892 of record NZ_JAGGML010000001.1, read on the forward strand.
GGGTGTTGTTCGCGCTCGCCGTCCTTCTGGCCGTCTGAGGCGCCGCGGTTGACAGGCGCGGCGTGGCGGTTGAGGAGTCTGCTCATTGCGCAGGGTGCCCATCCGGGGGCGCCCGATGGGATTTGCGATGACCGACCCCGCCCGCCACGTCCTCGCCTTTGGCGGCCACGACGTCCTCTTCGTCATGGCGACCAGCCAGGAGTACGGAGAGCACCTGAAGGCCCGCATCGATCCGCTCATCACCGGCGTCGGGCCTGTGGAGGCGGCGGTGGAGACGGCGCGGGCGCTCGCCATCCTGCACCATCAGGGCCGCCATCCGGATCTGGTGGTGACGCTGGGTTCGGCCGGCTCTCGCCGGCTCGACCATGCGGAAGTCTATCAGGTGGCGCGCGTCGCCTATCGCGACATGGACGCCTCGGCGCTCGGCTTCGAGCGTGGCAAGACGCCCTTTCTCGACGAGCCGGTGGTGGTGGAGCTGCCGCACCGCATCGCCGGCGTGCCCGAAGCCTCCCTCTCCACCGGCGGGGCCATCATCTCCGGCGCGGCCTATGATGCCATCGCCGAGGACATGGTGGACATGGAAACCTTCGCCGTGCTGCGCGCTGCCCGGCGTCACGGCGTACCCCTCCTCGGCCTGCGCGGCATCAGCGACGGCAAGGCCGAACTGACCGGCTATGCCGACTGGACCGAATATCTGCATATCATCGACGAGAAGCTGGCCCGCGCGCTGGACCTTTTCGCCCGCCAGCTGACCGCGGAGGGGCTCGCCCCCGTCGCGCCGCAGGCCTGACCCGACAACAGAAGAGCCGCCGTGACCCCTGCCGCCCGCCTTTCCGCCGCCATCGAGATCCTCGCCGACCTCGCCGCGCGCCGCCGCCCCGCTCCCGACGCGCTGAAGGACTGGGGCCTCTCCCACCGCTTCGCCGGATCGGGCGACCGCGCGGCCATCGCCGGCATCCTCTACGACACCCTGCGCCGGCGCGCCTCGGCCGCCCACGTGATGGGATCGGAAGAGCCGCGCGCCCTCGTGCTCGGCATGCTCGCGCTCATGCGCGGCCTTTCGGTGGACGCCATCGCGGAGCTGGCCGACGGCGGCCGCTTCGCCCCCGCGCCGCTCTCCGAGGCCGAGCGCGCCCGGCTCGCCGACCCGAGCCTTCAGGGCGCGCCGCCCTTTGTGCGCGGCGACTATCCCCAGTGGCTGCATGCCTCGCTGAGGCATGTGTTCGGCGAGAGCGTGGTCGAGGAAGGCGCGGCGCTGGCCGCCCGCGCGCCGCTGGATCTGCGGATCAACACGCTGAAGGGCGAGCCCGAGGCCGTTAAGGCGGAACTCTCCCATCTTCACCCAGAGCCCTGCCGCTTCTCTCCGCTGGCCCTGCGCATCAAGCTCGATTCCGAGGGCAAGGCGCCGCCGGTTTCCGCCGAGCCAGCCTTCCTGCGCGGCGAGGTGGAGGTGCAGGACGAGGGCTCCCAGCTCGCCGCCATCCTCGCCCGCCCCGTGCCCGGCGGTCAGGTGCTGGACCTGTGCGCCGGCGCCGGCGGCAAGACGCTGGAATTCGCCGCGCTGATGGACAACAAGGGCCAGATCTACGCCCATGACAGCGACATCCGCCGCCTGAAGCCCATGCACGAGCGCCTCGCCCGCGCCGGCGTGCGCAATGTGCAGGTGCGCAGCCCGCGTGGCGCCGAGGACGTGCTGCACGACCTCGAAGGCAAGATGGACCTCGTCCTCGTGGACGCCCCCTGCACCGGCACCGGCACCTGGCGGCGCAACCCCGACGCCAAGTGGCGCGTGCGCCCCGGCGCCCTCGCCCAGCGCACCGCCGAGCAGGCCAAGATCCTGGAGGAAGCCGCCCATTATGTCCGCCCCGGCGGCCGGCTCGCCTACGTCACCTGCTCGCTCCTGGACGAGGAGAACGGCGCCCAGGTGCGCGCCCTCCTCAACAAGCGCGAGGACTTCCACGTGGTGCCGCCCAACGAGACGGTGCTGTCCCTCGGCACGCACGGGCAGGCCCTCGCGGACGCCGCCCTCACCAGCCGCGAGGGCATCCTTATGACTCCCCGCCGGACGGGGACGGACGGCTTCTTCGTCAGCGTGATGAAGCGGGCGGGGTGAGGCGGGTTCAGATCTCCGGCGGAGGCGCGACATGCCGAGCTACAGCGAAGACTGGAACCCGTTTCCCGGTCTGACGCCGAAATTCCAGATGAAGGTGACGCGGCTGGCGGCTCTGGGATGCCTCCTGATCCTCGGCACCGAGATCAGCATACTGACTTGGGTCGATTCCAGCCGGACCTATTGCCCTGGGTGGGCAATCGACACAAACAACACCATCGGGTTGGCGGTGTTTGGCTTCGGCCTGCCTCCCACGGCCTTCTGGTGCTGGCGCGCCGCAGTCATGACTGAGAGGAAGTTCCTGAAGGAAGTGCAGGCCAAATACCAAAAGGGGCCGCCCTACCCCATGGGGGAGGATGTCGTTCTCACGACGCCGGAGGAGTTCCGGACCTCGGCGTTTGATCAAGCCATCTGCGTGGGCGCGATAGCCTGGACCTTGGTCTGCGCCATCCCGCTCTTCCTCATGCTCGCCTTCTGCTCCCCTCTCGCCCCCTCTGGCGCTCCCCTCCCACCCAGCGGCCGGGCGTGAACCTTCACCGCAGCTCCGGCGTTCCCGCCTTGCCCGTGACGCGCACGGGTGAAGGAGAAGGTGCCGCGCCATGGGTCTCATCCGCCTGCTGCTCCTCGTGGTCGTCCTCATCGGCGGCTACTGGGCTTATTATGTCTATGCCTCCGGCGAGCCCTATGACGAGATCGGCAGCGCCATCAATTCCCGCCTCCCGGAGAAAGCTCGCGAATTCGGCTGCAACGAGCTGAAGCGCCGCCACGGCACCGCCGCCGTCAATGCCCCGGCCGGCTGCGAGCCGTACTGGGCGCGCATCTAGAACCGCTCCCGAGGGACGCAGAGGAGCCCTGCGCGGCGCTTGACTTTTGGAATCGTCGCTTTGCGGCTAAAGGAAGGGCCGAAACCGCCCTCTCGCCCAAGGCTTGCCCATGACCGCCGCGCCCGCCGCCTCCCAGGACACCGTCCTCATCATCGATTTCGGCAGCCAGGTGACGCAGCTTATCGCGCGCCGGGTGCGTGAGGACGGGGTCTATTCCGAGGTGGTGCCGTTCCAGAAGGCGGAGGAGGCCATCGCTCGCCTCAAGCCCAAGGCCATCATCCTCTCCGGCGGTCCCGCCTCGGTGATCGAGGGGCAGAGCCCCAAGGCGCCGGACGCGGCGTTCGGGGCGGGCGTGCCTGTGCTGGGCATCTGCTATGGCGAGCAGTGCATGGCCGCGCAGCTGGGCGGCGCGGTGGAGGCGGGCCACCACCGCGAGTTCGGCCGCGCCGAGGTGACCGTCCAGAAGTCCGTGCCGCTGTTCGACGGCGTCTGGCGCCCCGGCGAGCGCCACACCGTGTGGATGAGCCACGGCGACCGCGTGACCCGCCTGCCCGAGGGCTTCGAGGTGGTGGCCACCTCCGACAACGCCCCCTTCGCCGCCATCGCCGACGTGTCGCGCAACTATTACGGCGTGCAGTTCCACCCCGAGGTGGTGCATACGCCGGACGGCGCGCGGCTCCTCTCCAATTTCGTGCGCAAGGTGGCGGGCCTCGAAGGCAACTGGACCATGGGCGCCTTCCGCGAGCGCGCCATCGCCCGTATCCGCGAGCAGGTGGGTACCGGACGGGTCATCTGCGGCCTCTCCGGCGGGGTGGATTCCTCCGTCGCCGCCGTGCTGATCCACGAGGCCATCGGCGATCAGCTCACCTGCGTGTTCGTGGACCACGGTCTGATGCGCCATGCCGAGGCGGACGAGGTGGTCTCCCTCTTCCGCGGCCACTACAACATCCCCCTCGTCCATGTGGACGCCGCCGACCTGTTCCTGAAGGAGCTGGAGGGCGTCGAGGATCCGGAGGTGAAGCGCAAGACTATCGGCCGGCTCTTCATCGACGTGTTCGAGGCCGAGGCCAAGAAGGTCGGCGGCGCCGATTTCCTCGCGCAGGGTACGCTCTATCCGGACGTGATCGAGAGCGTTTCCTTCGCCGGCGGCCCCTCCGTCACCATCAAGAGCCACCACAATGTGGGCGGCCTGCCCGACCGCATGAACATGAAGCTGGTGGAGCCCCTGCGCGACCTGTTCAAGGACGAGGTGCGCGCGCTCGGCCGCGAGCTTGGCCTGCCGGAAAGCTTCGTCGGCCGCCACCCCTTCCCCGGCCCCGGCCTCGCCATCCGCTGCCCCGGCGCGGTGACGCAGGAGAAGCTCGACATCCTGCGCAAGGCAGACGCCATCTATCTGGAAGAAATCCGCTACGCTGGCCTCTATGACGTGATCTGGCAGGCCTTCGCCGTGCTCCTGCCCGTGCGCACCGTGGGCGTGATGGGCGACGGCCGCACCTACGACCACGTCCTGGCCCTGCGCGCCGTGACCTCCGTGGATGGCATGACCGCCGACTTCTACCCCTTCGACATGAGCTTCCTCGGCCGCACCGCCACCCGCATCATCAACGAGGTGAAGGGCGTCAACCGCGTGGTCTACGACGTGACGAGCAAGCCGCCGGGGACCATCGAGTGGGAGTGAAATGATGTGGTTCGCGACGTTTCGCGAACTATCGCCACATCGTCATTGACGTTGCCCCTCCTGGCTAATCCAGTTTGAAGTTCGTTCTGGCCCAATGAGAGGACCAGAACATGAGGCGCAGCCGCTTCACCGAGGAGATGGGGTATTCGGTCCTGATCTCTTGAGCCGTTTGCGGCGTTCGGCGGCGAAGAGGACGATCGGGGCCTGAACCCAGCGCCGGGAGGTCCCCATGGTGTACGTCGGCCTTGATGTCTCTTTGAACTCCGTAGCCGTCTGTGTCATCGACCGGGAAGGTCAAATCCTGAAGGAGGCGAGCGTGGCGTCGGAGGCGTCCGCCATCTCGCAGTGTCTCCAGCCTTGGCGGGATCGGATTGCGAAGATTGGGCTTGAGGCTGGGCCGATGTCGGAATGGCTGACTGCGGGTTTGGCGGAGCTTGGTTTTCCCGCCATCAGCCTGGAGGCGCGGCAGGTGAAGGCGGCGTTGTCGGCAATGCCCGTCAAGACCGATCGGAACGACGCGCGCGGCATTGCCCAGGTGGTCAGGGCTGGTTGGTACAAGGTCGTGCACGTGAAGAGCATCGGCAGCCAGCACGCGCGAACGTTGGTGGCGGCGCGCAAGCACCTGATCCGCTCCATTGCCGCGTCGGAGCAGACACTTCGCGGATTGCTCCGTCCCTTCGGCTTGAAGGTCGGCATCGTGTCGCGGGCCGGATTTGCCTCTCGTGTCCGAGATCTGGTTGGCAACAACGCCATCCTGGCTGAGGTGATGGCTCCCCTATTGGCAGCCCGGGACGCACTGATGCAGGAGTACCAGCGCCTTCATCGCCTGGTCGTCCAGGCTGTCCGGAATGATCCGGTCTGCCGCCTGTTGACGACCATGCCCGGAATCGGGCCGGTTTCCGCTCTGACGTTCAGAGCAACGATCGATGCGCCCGAGCGTTTCGCCCGCTCCCGGTCCGTCGGGGCTTATCTCGGGCTCACACCTCGGCGGTATCAATCGGGCGAGATCGATCGGACCGGACGGATCACCAAAGTGGGCGACGGGGAGACGCGAACTGCGCTGTTCGAGGCCGCCAACGTCATCCTGCGACCGAGCACACGCTGGTCACCGATGAAGGCCTGGGCGGTGCGCATTGCTCAGCGTCAGGGAAGTAAGCGGGCGAAGGTCGCTCTGGCTCGCAAGATGGCGGTCGTTCTTCACAGCATGTGGCGGAACGGCACGGAATTCCGATGGACTGCGGCCGCGGCGTGATCGACCCGGCTGTGGTTCCCTGAACGCCCGTCGCGGGGCGCGGGATGATTGAGTTCGCATGATCTGTCGTCGCAGCCGCTGACGCGGCCGAGCACGCCGAAGAGCTTGAACCGGTCATTCCATCGAACACCATCATGTGGCGATCCTCGACCACGGACAGAAGCAAAGAACCCGCGACGTGCCATCATCGGGGTTGACGACACCGGACCGAATACAGAAGCAGATCATCGGGATCCTGAAGGAGCACGAGGCCGGGGTGCCGGTCTCGGACCTGTGTCGCAAGCACGGGGTCAGCGACGCCAGCATCTACAAGCGGAAGGCGCGTTTCGGCGGGATGGACGTATCGGAGGCCAAGCGGCTGCGGGCGCTCGAGGATGAGAGCGCCAAGCTCAAGCGCATGCTCGCCGACGCCATGCTGGACAACGTCGCGCTGAAGGATCTCCTGGGAAAGAAGTGGTGACGTCCGCTGCCGAGCGCAGGGCTGTCGCCCACCTCATGGAAGCCCATGGGATGAGCGAACGGCGGGCGTGTAAAGCCACCGGCTTCTGCCGCATGACCATGAGATACAGAGCCACGCGCGGGAATGACGCCTCGCGTGAGCGCATGAAGGCCATCGCCCGGGAGCGACGGCGGTTTGGCTACCGCCGTCTCCACGTCCTGCTCAGGCGGGAGGGCTTCCGGGTCAACCACAAGCGGCTGTTCCGGCTCTATCGTGAGGAACGGCTGATGGTCCGCCAGCGCGGCGGTCGCAAGCGGGCCATCGGAACGCGGGCGCCGATGATGATCCCGCTGCGACCGAACGAGCGCTGGTCACTCGACTTCGTCGCCGACCAGATGACCGATGGCCGGCGCTTCCGGATGCTGGCCATCGTGGACGACTGCACTCGCGAGTGCCTGGCGCTCGTGGCGGACACGTCGCTGTCCGGGGTCAGGGTCGCTCGCGAACTCGACAGGCTTCTGGCAGAGCGCGGCCGGCCCAAGATGATCGTCAGCGATAATGGCAGCGAGTTCACCTCCAATGCCATTCTGGCCTGGACCGACGCGGCCCGGGTCGAATGGCACTACATCGCGCCCGGCAAGCCGATGCAGAATGGCTTCATCGAGAGCTTCAACGGCCGCCTGCGGGACGAGCTGTTGAACGAGACGCTGTTCTCCAGCCTGTCTCAGGCCAGAGCCGCTCTCGGCCGGTGGCAGCTCGACTACAACACCGCCCGGCCGCACTCGAAGCTCGGATGGCAGACGCCAAGCGCCTTCGCCTCAACGTTCCACCCGCGGCGGGATCAGACGCTCCGCAACATGAACGGCTCCGCGTCTGCTCCCGCCGCTCCACACGCCCGACAGGGCAAATCCAACCGCCAGAACGAACTCACAGCTGGATAGAAGTTGGGGGCAACGTCACAGTCCACGCAATTGGAGGAGACTGGTGAGCGTTTTTTAGCCCATAAGATGTGAAATCTCACCCGCGATATCTGAGGCGGTCTGCCTGAGAAGCTTCAACGTCTGCACGGTTCTCCTCGCACCACTCTCTCCAAGGAAGAACATGTGGTTGCCCGGCAGCGTCGCGCTCAGTCGCTGGGCGGCGTGCCCGACATACTCGACCAACGACGCCCATTTTTCAGGGGGCAGCGCAGCGAGCTTGTCCGTTTGCGAGAAAACGAGACCTTCGCAAAGCTGCTGGGTGATGTAGACGCCCCATGTGGAGCGGTCCGTGAGAGCGTGTCGGGCATCGATCGCAGAGGCGTGCGTCATCAAAGCGAGCGGCGGAAAGGCGCGATAGTTCGCGGTGCCAACCTCGAGCGCGTCTCCGGCCGGGTCGGGAACGAAAGATCCGTCTCTGTAGCGCATGGCCGATGCTGCCAGCCCAACCGGAAAATCGCCGGTCATCTCGCGTGTGAATTCGTCGGTATCAAGCACCACGTGGCCGGCAGCCGCGTTCTGATCCGCAAGGCAATGGAGCAGCCAGTCAAGATAGGCCCCCTTGACGCCGGCGAGGCCGCTTGCGGCCGGCTTCAGGTGGTTGAGGCCAGGCAGGGTATTGGGAAGTGCCGATGCAGCCGCCATCGCGACGAAGAGTTCGATGCCCTTTCCCTTTCGGCGCAGCGCGGCATGAAGAGGCTCAGCAATGCGCCCCGCCATGCTCCAGCCGAGCACGATGGCGTTCGCCGGCAGGTCATCGCGATCCATGTAGCGCGTGATGATCTCCGCGCTCTGTTCCGCCCAATCGGTGATCGAAAATTGCGGGAATGCGCCGTTGAACACGCCCCTGTTGTCCATCGGATAGGACAGGACAAGCGAGGGAAATCCGTCCTCGTGCAGCCAGTGGCACAGGAAATCGGCGGCCCTTCCTCGGGGCGGTCCATAGGCGACGCGACCGAGCACCCCGCCTCCTGTGACAAACACTACGAGGGGAAGGCCCTCGCGCCCCGGTTCGAACCGCACCAGAGCCGGATAGCCGGCCGCCTCGGTCAACTCCTCGCCCGGATAGAGCATTGGGGATCTCGTCTGTGCTTCCGCCTGAGTGCGCCATGCCGCGCCCAAGGCTATACCGAGCATCGCGACTTGACGACGATTGAGGTCCAATACCGCCATGGTCGAACGCTCCATGTCCCGCCAATCGCCGGAGGCCATCAGCCTACGTTGCGGCGCGTCGCATAGCCCGTGGGCAGGTCCTCGGGGGCGCAGGCGATGACGCTTTCGTCGTCGCGGCCGCACTCCTCCACGAAGGTGATGTCGGCGAACTCGTCGACGAGCATGGTCGGATAGGTCGGCCCCGCGTCGCGATACTGGCGCATCAGGTCGATCTTTTCGTTCTGGAAGCCGATGATCTTCTTCGGTTCCTCCTCGATCCAGCGCGGGAAGAAGGTGGCGCCGTGGGCACGGTTCTCATTGAGATTGTAAGCGACGCTCACGCAGGTGCCGGTCGGCTCGTGCCAGGAGACCTTGTACACGCCGTCGGCGAGGCGGACGATGTGGACCTCCTGGCCCTTGACCCAGCGCCCGCCCACCATGCCGCCATGGACGCGGTAGTCGATGGTGCGCTCGTTCTTGAAGTACATCTCGTACTGCCAGCCATTGGCATAGGTGTAGATGATGTGCTTTCCGACGAAGGGGGCGATCTCGGCCGGACGGGTGGATTCAAATGGGTCGGTCATGATTTCCTCTCTCCCGGCGGCCAAGGGATGTTCCCCTGTCCGGGTCCGTGGGCGGGGTGGTTGGCGACGCTCAGCTGAAGCCGTATTCGCTCCAGCGCCGACGCACGCGGTCGACGATTTCCGCCGGATAGCCGTGGCGGAACGATGCCCGCATCGGCAGGGCTTCGCCCCATTCGTCCGGGGCAAGGCAGTTGTAAACGATCTTGCCGGTATGGCCGGAAACCTTCTCGCTCTTGCGCAGGTAGGCGAGAAGCGGCGCGGCCTCGATGTCGTCGAACACGGCATGGCCCAGCAACGGGTGGCAACGGGTCGCGAAGGCCCAGACCAGTTCCTTCAGGTCGGTCGGATCGACGTCGTCATTGAGCACGATCACCTTGGGGATCACCGCCCCCGCCTTGCTCGCGAAGACTATCTGCCCGATGCGTCGGCAGAGTGCCTCGCTCTCGCCGACGCCGCTCCGGCGGCGCCAGTCGCGCGGAACGGTGACCACCAGCCAGTGCAGAGCCGACTGCAGCGGAATCCAGGCCGTAGTGGCCGGGATGCCGGACTGGCGCAGCTCATGCAGGAGTTGCGCCGAGCTCGGCAGGCCCCAGGCGGTATGGTTCTCCTCCGCCGGTTCGCCGGCAACGACAACCGGCAGAATGGCGTTGTCACGATGGCTGATGGCGGAAACCCGGTAGGTGGGCCGGCGCGCCGGCGTATCGAGAGGGATGTAGCCGGCGAACTCGCCCATGGGGCCTTCCACGACCAACTCGTCGAGATGAAGGTGCCCTTCGATCAGGACCTCTGCGCTGGCGGGAGCTTCAAGATCGACGGTCCGGCACGGCACAGTCCTGATGGCGCGTCCCAGCAACGCGCCGAGGCGCCCGCCCTCGTCGACGTGGGCCGGCAGAGGCATGCCGCAGATGAAGGGAATCGCAGGCTCCACCCCGAGCGCCAAGGCGAACGGCATCGGCTTGCCTAAATCTGCCCAAGCCTTCGCCACCATCCCGAGGTGCTGCTCCGGCGCCACGATACCGGAGAGGCGTTGGCCGTCGATCACCATCATCCGAGCGATGGACCAGTTGGTCCAGGTTTCGTCCGGCATGCGCGCGACGATGCATCCGAAGGTGTTTAGGTATCGTCCGCCGTCCCCATAGTGCAGGAGTGGCACGGGAAGCGCGGTGAGGTCCACCGCGGCGCCGGTGACGGTGTTTTCGAAGACCGGCGCATCGTCCACGACCACCGGGTCGATGGCCGGCTTGTCGAGGCTCGCGGTGATGGCCTCCACTATGGCGAGGCCGCCCGTTGTCGGCGGCAGCTCCAGCGCGACGGCAACGCGAACGAGCTCCATGCCGGGCTGCGCGCTGGTGCCGCCCGGAGCACCAAGGATGCGGAAGCGACCGGGATGGTCGGAGAAGGTGTTGAACAGGGGCGCCGGCGCACCGGTCTCGATGCAGCGCCGGATGATGGCGCCAAGCTCCAAATCCAGCGAGACCGGCGCGCCGATCTCCTGGATTTCTCCAAGGCCGCGCAGGGCCTCGATGAAAAGGCGCAGGTCGGTGAGCGGCATCATGCATCTCCCCCGGGGCGGGCCGCGGCGGCCTTCGACCCGCCGTTCCATCGGTCGAACAAGCCGGCGTCGAGGTCGTAGAGGTCGAGCACACGGCCGACCGTATGGTTCACGATCTCGTCGAGCGAGGTCGGTCGGTCGTAGAAGGCGGGGACAGGCGGAAACACGATCGCGCCGTTTTCTGTGGCCTGCGCCATGGACCGGATGTGGCCCGCATGCAGGGGCGTCTCCCGGAACATGAGGACCACCTGGCGGCGCTCCTTCAGGCAGACGTCGGCCGCGCGGGTGAGCAGACCGTCGGTGTTACCGGTGGCGATCGCGGACAGACTCCTCACCGAACAGGGGGCGACGATCATGCCCATGGTGCGAAACGAGCCGGAGGCGATCGCGGCGCCGATGTCGGCGTCTCCATAGCTGAAATCAGCCATGGCGCGGACGTCGCGCACCTTCAGCATGGTTTCGTGAGCGAGGGTGCGTTCGCCCGGCTTCGACATGACGAGATGGGTCTCGATGTCGAGACTCCGCAGCACCTGCAGGATGCGCAGCCCGTAGATGATCCCGGTGGCGCCGCTGATCCCGACGGTCATGCGCCGGCGTCGCGCAGGAATGACGTGCTGTTGCATGGCGTGCGTCCGGTCCCGGTTCGATTGAACGGAACCTAGCTAGCCGGGCCAGAGGCCTCATCGTCAGAACTGTCTATGCGGGACGCGAACCGACCAACGGGTCGGCCGAACCACCTTCAGCGCTGCTGCGGCACGAGTGCGCCGAGGGTCGCCATGGTGCGCTCGAAGTCGCGCAAATTCTCTGCCTCCGACTTGCCCAGGATCGAGCGGATCTGGCTGCGGACGGTCATGAGCGAGACACCGCGTCCGCGCGCCACATCCTCGGCACTGGCACCGCCGGTGAGTGCGAGAGCGACCTCAGCTTCGGCCCGGCTAAAACCAAACATCTCGCACAGCATGTCCGCCTGCGGCACTACCTTGCGATTGAGCGACCGCAGGAGGATGAGAGCCAAGGGCTCCCTGCCATCGCCTTCGTCCCGCCCTCTCACGTCATTTGCAAGGCCCAGCGGCGCCGGCGCAACCGTCAGCGCGGCGATGGCGCCGTTGCGCGAGGTGACACGCATAGCCCCCCCTGGCCCCCCTGACGTAGCGGAGGTAACGAGTTTGCGCAGCAACCCGGCCTCTTCGCGGGACATCGCGGAGAGGTACACGCCACTGCCGGCAAAAGGGCCGGAGCGCATGGAGAACAGGGCGGAATCGGGACCGGCCAGATACCTGCGAGCGAGATCGTTGACGAAGCGTATCTTCAGGCCCGCATCGACCACCCCCACGCCTACGGGAAGCGCGTCCAGGGCAGCGCGCGTCAGGGCGGCGGCCTCGTCCTCGCGCCCGAGCCGTGCGCGCAACTCGATGGCGCGCTGGACGTGCGGCATCAGGGTTTTGAGCAGGCGGACATGGGTTTCGTCGAATGCCCCCGTGTCGTCGCCGCGGGACACCAATATCGGAGTTGCCTCCGTGAGGCCGGCCATGCCGCCGACGACGCTCGTGGTGTCGCGCGAAGTCGAAGTAATATTCGCTGCGGAGGAGTTCGGTTTCAGCGACCAGCTCGGCGCCGAGCTTTGCGTTGCCGAGGTGGTGGGCCCGCGCTGTCGCAAAGTCGTAGCGGGCCTTGGCAGCGTAGGGGTCTCTGGCGTGGAAATAGGCCGAATAGGCGCTCTCGCTGCCATCGGGAGGCATTAGCAAGTTGCGCGGCCCCCCGGGACCTCCAAGGACCAGCACAGCGCGCCGCGCATCCATGATGCGGCAGATACGGTCGCCGACGTCCAGCCAACTGCCGTCCCCGGCGCCGGCCTGGTAGATGGCGCCGACGCAATCGGCCAGTTCGCGTTCCGTGTCTTTCACGCTGGGGCAGCCCCGAAAGTAGCCGGAAGATGGCAGAAAATCTCAGCCCGTTCAACGCATCCTGACCTGCCGGGATGCAGCGAAGGAAGCTTTACCCAGGGTCCGTCGCTCTTCATTCAGTCCCAACAAAAGCTTGGGAACCTCACCAGTTCTGTTGATGTGCGTCCCAATGCCGTATCGATAGGCTGACGTCTCAAAAGCAAACGCCGGCGGTTCTCGACGGCCGTTGCGCGGAATATCCCGCCGAGCACAATGTGGGGCACCTCTATTTCGCGAAGCCCGCAATGGTCGACCATTTCAAGGCGCTCGATCCTTGCAACACCTTCAATCCCGGGATCGGCCGCACCACCAAATGCGCGCACTGGATGCCGCGCGGACAGAACGTTGCACGAGGCGCCTTCCGGTGCGACGGCTGACCATGTGAAATGCCAAGTACGGCGCACGCCACTCGGCTGGCTCCGGCAAGATCATTGGAGCGAACATGACGACCCGGACCGGTGGCGAGCTCATCCAGGATTTCCTTGAGACTTATGAAATTCCGTTTGTTTTCGGCAATCCCGGGACCACGGAGACCACCTTCCTCGCGGCGGTGGCGGCCTCGAAGGCCACCTATGTCCTGTCGCTGCATGAATCGAGCGCGGTCGGCATCGCCGCGGGCTATGCCCTGATCACCGGAAAGCCGTCCATCGTCAGCCTCCATACCTATCCGGGCCTCGCCAACGGCATGTTCAATATGCGGAACGCGCTGATGTCCGGGGTGCCCCTGCTGGTCATCAACGGGCAGCAGGATTCCCGCTTCCTCATCCACAATCCTGTGCTGGGCGCGCCCAATGTCCAGCTGGCCCAGACCGCCACCAAATACGCCTATGAGGTGACCCGCACGGACGATCTCGCCGTCGCCCTGCAGCGCTGCTACTTGCACGCGCGGCTCCAGCCGACGGGTCCCGTTTTCCTCTCCATCCCCATGAACTTCATGCTGGAAGAGACGGAGCACGCCACCTTCAAGAAGACGCGCATCATCGAGGACGTGGTGCCGCATTCCATCGGCGAGGTGGCCGCCGCCCTTGCGGCGGTGCCCCGGGGCAAGCTCGCCATCGTCGCCGACTATGCGGTGGGCGCGGCGCACGGCATCGACGTCGTCAGCCGCATCGCCAGTGCGCTCGGAGCCGACATCTATGCCGCCCCCTTCCACGTGCAGGGGACGGTCGATCCGCTGCATCCGAACTTCCGTGGCCAGCTTCCTCCCACCACGAAGAAGATCAATGAGACGCTGGGCAACTACCACACCATGCTGCTGATCGGCGAAAAGGTCGACACTTTCACCTATGATGGCCTCCAGGCGCTGCCGGCGGAATTGCAGGTCGTCCAGATCGCGCCGGCGGCCAGCCAGCTCGGCTTCGATTTTCCCTGCGACATGGCCGTGCTCGGCGACGTCCATGCGACCCTGGACGCGCTCGCGTCCGTGCTGGGTGCCCCGACCGCGGCAGCCGACGGGCGGGCGATCAGCGACGGCGCTCTGGATGCGAAATATCCCGCCTCGGGACCGCACGCGAGCGATGCGCTGATCCTGGCGGTCCTGCGCCATCTCGACCGATCGACGCATGTCGTTACGGAAGGTTCGTCCGAGGACGCCATCGTGCAGGACATGGCTGTGAGCCTCGGCTTCCGAAACGTGCATTTCTCGCCTCGCGGCGGCGGGCTGGGCTGGGCCCTGCCGCTGGGCGTGGGCATCGGCCTGGCAAGCGGCAAGCACGCCGCCTGCTTCGTCGGCGACGGAGGCAGCCTGTTCTCCATCCACGCACTCTGGACGGCCGCGAAATATTCCATCCCGTCCATCTTCATCTGCTTCGTGAACAACGAATATCGGCTGCTGAAGGACCTGTGGTGCAATGTGATGGGCACGACCATCGCGAGCACGCACTTCGTCGGTCTGGACTTCAGCGATCCCGATGTGGACATGCAGAAGGTCGCCGAAGGCTTTGGTGCCCGCGTCGAGACGATCGACGCCGTCGGGGACGTCGGGGACGTGCTCGCCCGCGCGCTCGCGCATCAAGGTCCGAGCTTCCTGATCATCAATCGCGAGCCGTGAACCGGCGGCGGCACTGCCCCGCCGCATCTCCATCAATGCAGAATAAGGGAGACATCCGTGTCCGGGGATTTCGAGAAGGAACTGACGCGGCGCGTGTGGACCGACGACGCGTTCGCCGCGAAGGTGGAAAGCGATCCCGCCGAGGCGCTGAAGACCATGGGTGTGGAGGTGCCGGCCGGCGTCAAGGTGAAGGTGGTGGTGCAGCGGCGCGACCGGGTCTACTTCACCATTCCGCCCGCCCGCGCGCCCCATGCGCCGCCCGCCGCGACGCCGCTCAACCAGATGGACCTGTGGTCCAGCCAGGGCCTGTTCATCTGGCTCGTGCCCGTGGCCGCCAAATTCAAGCTGCTGGCCCTCCGCAACGCGGCCCGCACCGAGGGAGATCAGCCATGAGCAACGACGATTTCGTCGAGAAGAATTACGAGCGCATCGCCACCGATCCCGATTACCGCGCAAAGCTCCTCGCCGATCCGGTCGGGGTGGTCTGCGCGGAGTTCGGCTACACGCCGGGCCCGGATTTCAGCATCGAGATCGTCGAGCAGGTGGAAGACACCATCGTCATCATGGTGCCCCCGAAGCCCGAGGCCGGAGCGGACCTGGAGCAGGCGCTCACCCAGGTGACCGAGCGGGTCTTCGACCTGCTATTTTCGTCCGGCATCGGCGGCTTTTTCATTCCGGATGACAAGCAGAAATGGGTGGTGCGCGAGATGCGCCTGGCCGCGCAGAAGAAGACCGGCCTCGATATCTCACAATTGTAGGGCGCCCTCGCGCCAAGATCTGGCGAGGCGAGCCTGAGACCGGGAGGCAATGCACATGACGGCCAAGAACGGGAAGCCGGGCTTCTGGGACAATCTCATCGCGCCAAAGGGCGGCCTGTTCGGCGCGCAGCTCGCGGGCTGGACGCCGGGGCCCGCCGCGAAGTCGGGGCTCGGTTGCCGCGTCCTCACGGACCAGATGGTCGAGGTGGCGCCATCCATCGCGCTCGCCGCCGATGTCTATGTGCCCAAGGCACCCGGCCGCTATCCGGCGGTCGTCTGCTTTGCCGCCTATTCCAAGGAATTGCAGGCCGCCGGCGTCCCGGCCGGCAACAACGAGACCGGCAGCCCGCCGGTCTTCACCGATCGCGGCTATGCCCATGTGATCGTCACCCGCCGTGGCATGGGCCGCTCGGGCGGGGAGGATGCCGTCTACCTGAACGACACCGACGTGGAGGACCACGCAAAGGTCATCGCATGGGCCGCGGCCCAGGCCTGGTGCGACGGCCAGGTGGTGCTGTTCGGCACCTCCTATTACGGGCTGACCCAGCCGCAGGTGGCGCGGCTGCGCCCGCCCGCCCTGAAAGGCTTCTTCACCAACGAGATGTGCACTGACTTCTTTCGCCACATCGCCATGTTCGGCGGCGCGCCGCAGCCCGATTTCTTCGCCCTCTGGATGGGGGCGAACTTCACGCCCCTGCAGTTCAGGCTGCATCTACCGCCGCTGCTGCGCGCGCTGGTGAGCCACATCACCAACTCGCCCCTGAAGCACGTGTGGTGGCCGCAGCTGAAGAAGCGCATGACGCGGATCATGAGAGCCTTCCAGCGGCAGGTGCCGACGGCGCAGACGCGGCAGCTGTTCGCCGGCCTCGTGCTCGACGGCAAGACCCGGGGGACGAGCGTGCTGCCGGCTGGCCCGTCCGGCGCGCTGGGGGACATCGAGGTGCCGTTCGTGGTGGTGCAGAATGCCGGCTATCTCAACCTGCATCAGTTCGGCGCCTACGATCTGTTCGAGAATGCCGGCACGCCGAAGGATCACCGCTGGCTGATCGTCGGCCCTGCGACCTATGACCTGCCGGTCTATGCTTGGCAGTTGGAGGCGCTCGCCTTCTTCGACCATCTCGTCTACGGCGCGGACAACGGCTATGCCGCGCAGCCGCGGGTGCGATACTGGACAGAAGGGGCCAAGGATTATCGCAGCGCGCCGGACTGGCCCCTTCCCGGCAGCACGGCGCTGCGCCTCTACCTCGCCTCCAATGGCGCCGACGCCGCAACCCATCGCCTCGACCCCGCGCCGGGCGAAGGCGGGACCAGCCGATGGGCGGCGGTTCCGCTCGGTGCCATCGTGACGGCGGGCTTCGACGAGGTGGAGAACCAGCGGCTCACTTTCGACTTCCCGGTGGACGAAACGATGGAGTTGACCGGGCCGGTGACGATGAGCCTCTCCTTCAGCTCCAACGAGATCGATTCCTACGTGGTGGCCCGCACCGGCATCGTCGCGGCGGATGGCGGCTACCAGATCCTTTCCATGGGCGCGATCCGCCCCGCCTGCCGCAGGATCGACGCCGCGCGCTCCACCATGACCGAAATCGCCATCGACATCGACACGCCCGAGCCCCTGACACCCGGCGTGCCGGTTACGCTGCGCTTCAGCCTCACGCCCCAGCCCGTGGTGCTGAAGCCGGGCGAGCGGCTGCGCCTCGACATCGCCAGCCGCACCGATCTCCTGCGCAGCGACGTCAGCCACGGCCACGCCCAGTTCGACATGCAGGTGCCGCCCTATTACGCACGCAATACCCTTCATTACGGACCTGACACCTTCATCGAGCTCAAGCGCGCCAGCCAGCGGTAGGAGAGATTTTCATGTCTGAGGCGACGGCATCGATGGCCACCGCGCTGAGCGGGTACGAACTGCTGGCCGACCCCCAGCTCAACAAGGGCACGGCCTTCTCCGAGGACGAGCGCGACGCCTTCCATCTGCACGGATTGCTGCCGCCCCATGTCTCGACCCTGGACGAGCAGATCTCCCGCGCCCTCCAGTCGCTGCGCCAGTTCGAGACCGATCTGGAGCGCTATGCCTTCCTGCGCGAGCTGCAGGACATCAACGAAACCCTGTTCTACGCGACGCTGGTCGGAAACCTCGAAGAGCTGCTGCCCATCGTCTACACGCCCACGGTCGGTGCCGGTTGCCAGCAGTTCAGCCGCCTCTACCACAAGCCGCGGGGCCTCTTCCTGAGCATTCCCCACGCGGAGCGCCTCGATCAGATCTTCGCGCAGCCGCGCTTCGACGCGGTGGAGGCGATCGTGGTGACCGATGGCGAGCGCATCCTGGGGCTAGGAGACCAGGGGGCGGGCGGCATGGGCATCCCCATCGGCAAGCTCGCGCTCTATTCAGGCTGCGGCGGCCTGCATCCGGCCACCACTCTGCCCATCCTGCTCGATGTCGGGACCGACAATGCCGACTGCCTCGCCGATCCACTCTATGTGGGCTGGCGCCACGAGCGCGTGCGGGGGCAGGAGTATGACGACTTCATTGAGGCCTTTGTCTCCGCCGTGATCCGGCGCTGGCCCAAGGTTCTCCTGCAATGGGAGGATTTCGCCAAGAGCAATGCGACGCGCATGCTGGAGCGCTATCGCGACCGGCTCAGCACCTTCAACGATGATGTCCAGGGCACGGCGGCGGTGGCGACCGGCACCTTGCTGGCGGCCGTCAATGTCACCGGCGTGCCACTGACCGAGCAGCGGGTGGCGGTGTTCGGCGCCGGCTCGGCCGGCTGCGGCATCGCTGGCCTGATCCGCTCCGCCATGTGCGATACCGGCCTGTCGGAAAGAGAGGCAGCACAACGCTTCTTTATGGTCGATCGCGACGGATTGCTGGTGGACGGCATGCCCGGTCTTGCGCCCTTCCAGGCCCCCTTCGTGCAGAGCAGTCGGGCCATCGAAGGCTGGACGCTCGACCATCCCGACAAGATTGCGCTCCTCGATGTGGTGCGCAATGCACGACCGACCGTGCTGATCGGCGTCTCAGGCCAGGCGGGCGCCTTCGGCGAGCCGGTGGTCCGCGCCATGGCCGAGTGCAACCAGCGGCCGGTGATCTTTCCGCTGTCGAATCCGACCTCGCGCGCGGAAGCAACGCCAGCGGATATCGAGGCCTGGACCGACGGGCGGGCTCTGGTGGGCGTCGGCAGCCCCTTCCCCCCGCTCCTGCGCGACGGCACCCGCGTCAAGGTTGACCAGACCAACAATTCCTACATCTTTCCGGGCGTCGGCCTCGGTGTTCTGGCGGTCGGCGCGCGCCGCGTGACGGACGGCATGTTCATGGCGGCGGCGAAGGCGCTGGCGGAGGCCTCCCCGGCGCGGCTCAACCCGAAGCACAATCTCCTGCCCCCGGTAAGCGCCTTGCGCGAGGTCGCGGCCAAGGTCGCCCTCGCGGTTGCGATGCAGGCGCACCGGGAAGGCGCCGCACCCGACGTCCCGGTCGATCAGATCCAGCAGCTCATCCGCGCCAAGGTCTGGACGCCACGTTACGTCCCGCTCACTGCACGGGGGACGTGACCCCGGCACCCCCGCCGCGCGCGTCGGCGCAGAGCCTCTATTGTGCGCAGACTGAATCGAGCCTCCTGACGAAGCCGTCCGAAATGGCGCGGATCGTTGCAGGAGCGGCGAACTCTTCCACATAGACGATGTTGGCGATCAGCGTGCCGTCGTAGACCGACACCGAGACATTGGGAAATCTCTTCATCCAGCCCAATGCATACTCAAATCCGGTCACGGCCAGCCGCTCGAACGGCCAGTGAAACTGCACCGTCTGGATGTCGGAGATGTTGATGGCGACCGGCGCCTGCTGTGGGCTGCCGAACGCCCTGGGATAATTGATGTAGTCGTGAAAGATGCTGCCGTTGGCCAGTCCCTGATGGACATCGTCAAAGATGAATCGGGCGATCTCCACCATGGGCCGGTCGAGGTCGGGGACGGGCGTGATGTGCCCGGTGATGGCCGTGAACACCAGTTCGGGGGAAACATGGGGCTCGAGCCGCCGGCGCATGTCCACCGATGATCGCATGAGGATCTGGCGCGGATGGCCGTCGGCTACGTCACGTATGGCGAGCGCGAATGCCGCCAGCAGGAGCGCGTGCACGGAAGAGCCGGTGGCGTGGCTCGCCTCCTTCATCCTATGTACAGCATCGACACCGATCACGATCCGCTCGAGCCGGTGGGTCACGGGGCCGCCATCATGGGGCGCGGGCAGGGGAATTTCGGCGAACACTCCGGAATAGGAAGGCGACGGCGCATCGGTGCCGAGCGCCGCCAGGCTGCGGCTCACGGCTTCATCGACCGGGGTCGGGAACGGCTGCACGCCGAGGGCCGGGGCCTCGCCGCGCACGGCGCAATCGCACATGTGAGCGAGACAGGAATGCAGTTCGATCAGCGATGTCGCGTCAGTGATGGCGTGGGACGTGAGCATGAAGACATCGATTGCGTCATCGGCAGCGATGACGTGGACGGCATAGAGCGTCTTCGACGTGTCGAGGTCGGCATTCAGCAACTGCGCGTACAATGCCTCGGCGGAGCAGCTATCGGCGGGCAACCAGCTCTCGACAGCGGATCGGTCGTCCGTCCGTTCGACGAAATACCCATCCTCGACCACCGCGCGCAAGATGCCATATCGCGCTTCGAGATGCGCGACGGCCGCCTCGAACTGCGCCCTGCCGATCGTCCCGGAGATGCTGCTGCGGCTCACGACGATCATGCGCGTGGCGATGTAGATCAATTCCGTGGGCGAGGCTGCGCGATAGACGCTCCGACCCGCCGTGCCCTGTCCGGCCGGCGTCGCTTCACTGAGATCATTGTGCATGTGCGGTCCTGTACGCAGATCAGATTGGAACATGCTGGACGAAGAAGGGGGGCCGCTCGGGCGATCGGCGCTCGCCGGCCATCCGTCGTCCTGCGCTACCCGGCGAGCCGCGCGATCTCCCCGATGACGCGCACGCGCACGCGGCGCGCATTGCCGGGTAGATAGGCGATCGGGATGTCTTCCATGTCGAGCGTCTGCACGCTATTCGCGTCGGCACCGGCCTCGATGGCCCGTCGCGTCGCCTCCCGGCGCGCGTCCTCGAGCGCCGCGTCGCGCTCGACACCGGAGAAAATGCGGTCCACCTCGCCGCTCACCTGGGCGATGGCGGCGCCCACGGCATTGGCCACCGCATGGTGCTCGATGCGCACCACCTGCGAGACGCCCTCCATGCGATCGGGCACCAGAAAGCTCCCGCCGCCCACCGCGATGAGGGGAACCGGCGCCGCATCCGTCTTCATGCGGTCCACCACCTCGGCAACCATGCGTTCCATGTGCAGGAGGCTGTCGGCCACCAGAGGGCCGGGGAGCCTGCCCACGAGGCCCGGCTCCCCCAGCGCGATCCGTCCGGCCGCGACCGCGATGTCCGTGGCGGTCAGCGTGTCGCCGCCGAAGCACAGCGCCTTCTCCGGCAGCCGGAAGCCGACGCTGCCCGGACCGATGCGGCGCCCGTCATCGGCAATCTCGGTGCCGCCGCCGAGGCCGATGGATATGAGGTCCGGCATGCGAAACAGCGTGCGCACCCCGCCGATCTCGACCATCGCATTGGCCTGGCGCGGAAACCCGCCCTTGAGACTGCCCACGTCGGTGGTCGTGCCGCCCACATCCACCACCAGCGCGTCGGCGAGGCCGGAAAGGAAGGCCGCGCCGCGCATGCTGTTGGTGGGACCGGAGGCGAAGCAATAGACGGGATGGCGCTCCGCCACCGCCGCCTGCACGATGGTGCCGTCATTCTGCGTCAGGTACAGCGGCGCCGCGATGCCGCTGTCTCGCAGCGCCCGCACGAAGGCGGCCGCGGTGCGCTGCGCGAGGCCCTGAAGGCCGGCATTCAGCAGCGCCGCATTCTCCCGTTCGAGCAGGCCGATGCGGCCGATTTCATGGGAAAGCGTGATGCGCGCCGTGGGCATCACTTCCCGCACGATGTCCGCGGCCTCGCGCTCGCATGCGTCGGTGAGGGGGGAGAAGACGCTGGTGATGGCGACCGAACGGATGCCGCTCTCCGCGATGCGCTCCGCCTCGCGCCGCACGGCCCCGCGACCAAGCGGCACGAGAACCCGCCCGTCATATTCGTGCCCGCCGCCCACCATGTGGACGCTTCCCCGCATGGCTGCCGCGAGATCCTTCGGCCAGCCGATGAAGGGCGGCAGGCCGGCATTGGCGGGCAGGCCGATGCGCAGCGCCGCGACGCGGTCGAGATGGCGGCGCTCCACGACGGCATTGGTGAAATGCGTGGTGCCGATCATCACCGCTTCGATCCGCCCGAGGGCCGGATGGCCGGCGGCGGTGGCGACCAGATCCACCAGCGCCCGGCGCACGCCGTCCGCGACATCGACGGTGGTCGGCCGCTTCAGCGCCGCGAGCACCTTGCCGCCCTCCAGCAGAACGGCATCTGTATTGGTGCCGCCGACGTCGATCCCGATGCGGCTCATGCCGGCTCCTCCCCGAAGACGCTGTGGAAGTCCACGTCATGGCCGAAGGCGCGCGGGCCGACATGCCGTAGCCCCTCCGCGCTGCGATGGATCGGCTGCGACGGCAGGGCGATGACCGTGACCCTTTGGCCGTAACGCAGGCTCTCCGTGCCGATGGCCTCGCCCGAGATGCTGTCGAGCACGCAGATCAGGTCGGGCGTGGTGACGATCACCGCGCCATCGCGCCGGCCTATGGTGAACTCGTTCTGGAACGCGATGTCGAAGGATGCACCAGTATCGTCACCAAGGCCGGCCAGGCTGAGGGAGCCGCGCAGGAAGCCCTCGGTCGTGCGCCGCTGCACATCCATCACCTTGCCCGTAAACAGCCGCTTGCCGCCGCCGGCGGCCACCGTCGCCTCGACCGGATCTTCATGGGCCGTCTTCGCGCGGCGCACCTCGCGCCCCAGCGCGATGGCTTGCGACAGGCTGCGCAGGACCGCGTGACGCTTCACCTCCGCCCCGGTCCGCGGCGCCTGACAGGTGGTGGCGACCGATCCATACTCCGTGCAGACCTTGCGCCGCACGCGCTCCATCTCCTGCCAGCCTGAGGCGGTGGGGATAATGACGTCGTTGTCGCGGATGTCGGAGACCACATGCGGGGCCATCTGCAGCCCGGCAATCGAGAAGGTCTGCATCTGGGCCTCGGGGTAAGCCCGCCCCATTGCGTCCGCATCCACCACCGGCAGGCCCGATGCCGCGGCGACGAGAAGCGGCTGGAAGGCGTTGCAGCCGCCGATCTCCACCGTCATCACGGCCCGGAACGGCCGGCCAAGGAAAGCCTCCATGATCCGCACCGGTTTCAAGGCGAAGGCGGCATCGGTCATTCGTTCCTGGAACACCAGCGGCGCGCCCATGGTCGAGACCACGGCGACAACGTCGTCGTCAGCGAGTTCGTCGGGATCGAGAAGGGCGATCCGGCCGCCGTCTTCATAGAATTGCCGGGCGACGAGGTGGGAGGCATAGGGCGATCCGCCGCCTCCGGTCCCGAGAATCCAGGCGCCGATCGCCAGCAGATCGAGTTCTTCCGAATCCAGGAATCGAGGCATCGCAGGTCTTTCAGCTGTGAAGCGGGCGGTGGGTTCGCCCGCCGCGGCCATTTGGGGCTGGTTTCACGCGTCGGGCGGGCACCGCTCCGCCCCGATCTGCTGGAGATAGGGCACGAGCGCCTGCCAGTCCGCATCCTCCACCTGGGCTGCAAGGTAGCCGTCCGGCCGGACCAGCGAAATGAAAGCTCCGCCGTCTGATCGAGGCGACGCCGCGGCCACAAGCCGGGGAAAGCGCGCGGCGAGTTCGGCCGCGCCGGCACCGCCGCACGCGGTGAACAGCGGCGTCTCGCCTGCCCCGAACGGCACCTCCCCCGCCACCGGCCGCGCCCGCGCGCCGGCCTTCGCTTCGCCCCGGAAGGGGCCGTTGAGCGGGCTGTCCGGATAGCCGATGGAGACTTCCGCCATCAGCCCCGTGATGGCCCGCTGCACCGGCGACAGGCCCATCAGGACATGGGCGACGAAATCGCGCACATGCTGCAGCGTGTGGTCCGCCAGCGTGCCGATCCGGGTCATGCGCCCGGAGGCCGCGATCACCATCGCACCGACCGGGCGGCGTTCCAGATCATAGCTCTCCAGCAGCGCCGGCGCGCTGGCGAGGCCGCGGATCACGAGGGCCAGCTTCCACGCCAGATTGATGGCGTCCTGCATGCCCGTGTTCATGCCCTGCCCGCCAGCTGGGCTGTGGATGTGAGCCGCATCGCCGGCGAGGAAGACCCGCCCGGACCGATAGTTCTCCACCTGCCGCTCGTTGATGCGGAAGGCACTGACCCACTCCGTCCCGGTGAGGGTGATGCCCCCGGGGCCGCGGGCGTCAATCATCTTCTGGAAGGCCTCCTGGTCCAGCGCGACGGGCGGCGTTGCGGTCGAGGGGCCGAGGCTGGTGATGATGCGCGCGCGGTCGGGCGCCATGGGGAAGAACAGCAGCGGCCCGTCCTCATGCCAGAAGATGGCCAATTGCGAGGCGGGAAAGGGATATCCGCTCAGGTGAAAATCGCCCTGGGTCCAGTCGAGGCCGAGGGTGTCGCCCTTGAAGTCGAGGCCGAGGTGATGGCGCACCACGCTGTGCGCGCCGTCGCAGGCGACCAGGAATGTATATGGCTCGACGCGCTCTGTGCCGTCGGTCTCCCGCAGGTGGGCGGAAAGGCCATCGTCGTCCTGCTCGAACCCGAGAAGCTCGATGCCGAGGTCGGGCGTGACGCCGCGGGCGGCGAGGTGGCGCCGCAGCACGGCTTCGGTCTCGTATTGCGGCACCATCAGCGCGAACGGATAGGGTGAGGGAATCTGGTCGAGCGACAGCGAGGCCACGGACCGGCCCCCCGACAGGATGTTGGCAACGGTGACCTTGTTGCCCACCGCGATGATGTCCGCCGCTGCCCCGGAGCGATCCAGAAGCTCCAGCGTGCGCGGCCACACCGCGACCGCCCGCGAGGTGTGCGTCGCTTCCGGAGTTTTGTCGATGACGCGGACCGGCACGCCATAGCGGGCCAGCTCAAGCGCCATCGTCAGTCCGACCGGTCCCGCGCCGGCGATAAGCACCTGATCCTTCATGCTCTCCCCCTGATGGCGTGCCTGGCGCGCGCCGCGCGCGGGCCTCTTGATCTTGCGTCGATGGTGGCGGCGCAGGTGCGGCCGGTTCAATCCGTGGGCTGGTCGTTCCTGTTGACGGGCGGACCGAGGAACTCCACGTGCCACTTCAGGCCGAAGGCGTTGAGCGCTGCCTGGTCGGGGATGCCGTCATGCATCACCCCGGCCAGCTCGGTGAAGAAGGCAGCCGCATCAAGGGCCGGGGCCATGAGGATGTACTGGCGCGCGGGCTTGTCGGTGACATTGCAGAAGCCGTGCTCGACCCCGCCTGGAATGCTCACCACGTCACCAGCCTCGGCATAGAAGCGCTGGCCGTCCGCCTCATAGAGATACCGGCCCTCGATGACGCGGAAGATCTCCGCTTCGCGGTGGCGATGCCGGGGGGGACCCGCGCCGGGGGCATTGATGGTCTCGATGAAGCAGAACTCGCCCGAACTCGCCGCCGGTGGCATGCGCACGAACAGGTCGAGCCCGATGGCGGGGATCTTGATGGGCGCTTCGGTTCCTTTCGAATGCAGGAACGAGATGGGCATGGGAGCCTCCTTGGGACCGCAGGTGATAGGGTGATATTGATCTGATTCTAGTTTTCTTCCTCGAACAGCCAGATCTCGGCGGTGGGCTGAGGCAGGCCGTCAGCGCCCTCGCGCAATCCAAGGAAGGCGGGGATACGCCGCTGCTGCTCGGGCGTGAGGGTGGCGACAAGTGGCTTCAGCGCGGCCGTCACGGTCTTGAGGTCACGCGCCCGCAGCGCCTCGGCATCGGCGATCCGGTCCAGGATGTCCACGAAATCGGCCGGCGGCGGTGCCTTGGCCCGCTCGGCCCGGCGCTCTGCGGACAGCTTCGCCACCGCGCGGATGGCGGCCTCCACCGGCGGCCAGAGCTTCTGCTGTTCGGGACTGAGGGTCATCACCGTCTTCAGCGCGAGAAGGCGCGCCTCGAGCACGGCCTGGGCATCCGCCGCGCTGTAGAGTTCCACGGCGGGCGGCTCCGGTGGCGCGCCAGCCGGCGGTGCCGTCTGGGCCTGCGCTGCCGGCGCGGCGATCAGAAGCGCGCCCATCAGGGCGGCCGCAAAGGTGCGGTTCATGGTCGTGCGGTTCATGGCGAAGAGCCTTCTTACCATTGGATTTGAGAGGAGACGGCCGTCACCGTCACTGCCATCCGCCGCCGGGCAGCCGTCCGTGATAAGGGGTGTCGCGGCAGTGGCCCCACGGCCCGTGCCAGTAGCCGGGTGGGCAGCCATTGCCGAAGTAGCCGTAGGCGGGGGGCAGGTCGTAGACCCACCCGCCGCCCGGCACGCGGCCGGTATAGGGGGTGTGGCGGCAATGCCCCCACGGCCCACGCCACCAGCCCGGACCGCAGCCCTGGGCGACGGGGGTTAAGACGGCGGACTCTGGCACGGGAGGGCGCGCCAGGGGCATCGCCGAAGCCGGCAGCACCGCCAGCATACCGAGCCACAGGCCGGAAATCAGTCCGAAGGTGTTTCGCATGGGATCACTCGCAGTGAGACGTCCCGGGCCTCGAAGATCGCAGCCCGCACCAAAGGGCCCCCTTGCGGACCCGGTGCCAGGGAATTATCTCCCGCGCGCTCACGGCGCATCGACAGAACTGGTGATGCGCCCTGTCGCCTCTCGGCGCTCCGGCCTCAAATGGCCGTGACCAGCGGCGCCACCGGGGGCCGAGGCCGAATCGATCAAGCTAGATGCGGATCCGCACAATCGAGATGCGGAGATCTGCGTCAGCAGCGATCAGGTGTTGAGCTGCCCCCATGGGGTGGTGCGGTCGCGTTTATGGCCGAAGGACCATATCGAATTTGCGAATACACCGCTCGTCAACTGATGGTATCGGACTTTGTATTGACTTGAAACGCGGGCGGAAAGATCAATATTTACCACGCGAACTCAAACCCATTGATCATCGAGTGGGAGTGATTTTGGCGCCGCCGAGCGATGCCGATTTTTGAGCGCTATCGAGAGTAGATCATTGAGAATTACGATATACCTGACGGCATATCGCCTCGTTGTACATCGGCAATTGCATAACTGTCACGGCTTAGATTTTTCGTGGCGGTATTTTGGCGTTATTTCTTGAACATAAAAGGAATTCCCATCCGGGAAGCCCGCCCGCACCAAAGCGGCCTTGTGTGACTGGCGGTGTTCTTGATCACGGAACAGTTGATCTCAGGGCCGTTGCTGGCCCGCATCGCGGACACCTATCTTGCCGTTCAGATCGACGTCGTCTCGGAGGAGAGATTTCGCCATCCTCGCGGAGGGATAGGATGCAAGGGTGCGGCTTGGCGAGGTGATCAATCAAGACATGATCGCCATCGTGGTGTCGGGCGAGCAGCACAAGGCGGCGGTTGTCGCACCCGCCTACCTGGGGCGCTTCGGCGAACCTCCGCATCCATCCGAGTTGGCAGCTGATCGACCCGGCGCTCTCTGGCCGATCGGGATGTGTTTCGATCATCGCGTGACGACAATGCCGCGTCAGGACGATCATTCCCACGTCAGGATAGGCGGCGCGGCGCGGCGACCGCCTCTTGCTCAAGTGGAATTCGCGATTGACCCGCGTGACGGACGCGGAAACCGTGAAAGATGGGAGTGCCGCGCAAGCTAAGAGAGCGGGAACTGTCGCGAATACGGTCTGATCCGGTTGCTCGTTCGGAACGGAAACGCGGACTGCAATCCGTTATATACGTTCTCTTTGGAAAAGAGTGGTGGGCGCACTAGGGCTCGAACCTAGGACCCGCTGATTAAGAGTCAGCTGCTCTACCAACTGAGCTATGCGCCCGTCCGGGGTGGCCCCCAGAGGAGGCGTTCGTGTAGCAAATGCGTTTCGGGCTGGCAAGGGCCTCGGACGGCGCGGCGGCGAAGATTTCCACAGGTCTTCCCGCCGTCGCGTCGTCGCTTGAGGTTCTACTCCTTGAACGCTTCCTCGCGGCCCTTCTGCACCGAGGGCAGCAGCACCACCACCAGAGCGGCGACCGCAAGCAGCAGCAGCACGGCGGAGATGGGGCGGGTGACGAACACGGTGGGATCGCCGCGCGAGATCAGCATGGCCCGGCGCAGGTATTCCTCCAGCATGGGCCCGATGACGAAGCCGAGCAGCAGCGGCGCGGGCTCGCAATCGAGTTTCACCAGCGCGTAGCCGAGCACGCCGAACAGCGCCATGGTGTACACGTCGAACACGTTGTTGTTCACGCTGTACACGCCGATGCAGCAGAACGCGATGATGGCCGGGAACATCACGTGGTACGGCACGGTCAGCAGGCGCACCCACATGCCGATGAGCGGCAGGTTGAGCAGCACCAGCATGAAGTTGCCAACCCACATGGAGGCGATGACGCCCCAGAAGAGGTCGGGCTTCTCCGTCACCACGTTCGGGCCGGGCGTGATGCCCTGGATGATGAGGGCGCCGATCATCAGCGCCATCACCGGGTTGGAGGGGATGCCCAGCGTGAGCATGGGGATGAAGGAGGTCTGCGCGCCGGCATTGTTGGCGCTCTCCGGCCCCGCCACACCCTCGATGGCGCCCCGCCCGAACTCGTGCGGGTGCTTCGAGAGCTTCTTCTCGATGGAATAGGAGGCGAAGGAGGAGAGCATGGCGCCGCCGCCCGGCAGGATGCCGAGGAAGGAGCCCAGCGCCGTGCCGCGCAGCACGGGCGCGATGATGCGCTTGAACTCTTCCTTGGTCAGCAGCAGGCTCTTCACCTTGGCCGCCACCAGTGAGCGCTGGTGCTCGTCCTCGAGGTTGCGGATGATCTCGCTGATGCCGAACATGCCCATGGCCAGCGCCACGAAGTCGAAGCCGTCGGAGAGCTCCTGGAGCTCAAAGGTGAAGCGCGGCGTGCCGGTGTAGATGTCCTGGCCCGAGAGGCCGAGGATCAGCCCCAGCACGATCATGGCGATGGCCTTGACCACCGAGCCCGAAGCCAGCGTGACCGAGGCGATGAGGCCGAGCACCATCAGCGAGAAGTATTCCGGCGGCCCGAACTGCAGCGCGAGATTGGCGAGCGGCGGCGCGAACACCGCGAGCAGGAAGGTGGCCACCGAGCCGGCGAAGAAGGAACCCAGCGCCGCCGTGGCGAGCGCCGCGCCAGCGCGGCCCTTGCGGGCCATCTGGTGACCATCGATGGCGGTGACCACCGACGAGGATTCCCCCGGCAGATTGATGAGGATGGCGGTGGTGGAGCCGCCGTATTGCGCGCCGTAATAAATGCCGGCGAGCATGATGAGGGCGGACACCGGCGGCAGGCCGAAGGTGAGCGGCAGCAGCATGGCGATGGTCGCCACCGGGCCGAGGCCGGGCAGCACGCCGATCAGCGTGCCGAGGAGCGCGCCGACGAAGCAGTAGAGGATGTTCTGAAACGATAGAGCGACCGAGAAGCCGAGGGCGAGATTGTCGAGAAGGTCCATGGTCGCTCCTCAATATCCGCCGAGCCAGGGGCCGAGGATCGGTATTGGCAAGCCGAGCCCCTTGATGAAGACCGCCCAGGCGAAGATCACCATGACCACCGTGTTGGCGATCGCCGTCTTGAAAGTGAACAGGCGCGAGGCCGTCGCCGCGACGAACACGGTGATGCCGAGGGCGGGCAGGAAGCCGAGGGGGCGTACCGCGAACCCGAAGAACACCACCGCGCCGGTGATGATGATGACCGCGCGCCAGGCGATGCCGCTCGGCATCTCGCCGGGAAAGCGCAGGCCGTTGATGAGGATGATGAGCCCGAGGAGGCCAAGGAGGCCTGAGAGCAGGAGCGGGAAATAGCCCGGCCCCATGCGCACCGCGGTGCCCATGGGCAGTTCCTGCGTCTGCCAGGCGAACAGGAGCCCTAGCGCGATGAAGAGGAGTCCCGACAGGACGTCCTTCGGATTGCGGATGATGTTCATGTCCCCCTCATGCCGGCGCCTTTGGGTGCGCTCTGACCGATGGCCTGTGTGCGATCCCGAGCGGCCGACAGTCGGCCCCGTCGGTCATCTACTTCTGTTCCGGATTTCCCTTGGTCGGCGGAATCCGTTGGTGCTGGCATGCGGTCGCCTTCTGGCAGGCAATGTTGCCGGAGCGCGGGCAGGCTCTTGGTTGCCCCGGCTGTCGCGCGCACTGGTGGAAAGGCATCACGGCCGTTCGGGGCGGCCGTGATGCTGGATGCGACGCGGGGCGGCGGTCAGTCCGCGTAGACGCCGGCGCTCTGGATCACCGGCTTCCACTTGGCGATCTCGGCGACGACGAAATCCTTGTGGAAGGCGGGGCTGCGACGGTCCTTCGGCTCCGGCTCGGTGCCGAGGTCGGCAAAGCGGGCGACCACCTTGGGATCGTTCAGGGCGACGTCGAGAGCGGCGTTCAGCTTATCGACGATGGCCTTGGGCGTGCCCTTGGGCGCGTAGATGCCATGCCACACCGCAACTTCGAAGTCCTTGATGCCGCTTTCCTGCATGGTGGGCAGGTCCGGCAGGGACTTCACCCGATCCTTGGTCGTGACGGCATAGGCCTTCACCTTGCCGCCCTTGATCTGGCCCGTGGTGTTGGTGGTCTGGTCACACATGAGGTCGATCTGGCCGCCGACGATATCGTTCATCGCCGGGCCCGTGCCTTGATAGGGGACGGTGGTCATCTGCGTGCCGATGCTCGACATGAAGAGCATGCCGCACAGGTGCGAGGCCGAGCCGACGCCGGCATTGCCGTAGGTCACCTTGTCCTTGTTCGCCTTCACATAGCTCACGGCGTCGGCCATGGTCTTGGGCTCGAAGCCGGGCTTGGCGATCATGGTCATGGGCACGGCGGTCACGAGACCCACGGCCTCGAAATCGGTGGCCGGATTGTACGGGAGCTTGCGATAGAGCGTCGCCGCAGTGGCCTGGCCGATGTGGTGGAGCAGGACCGTGTAGCCGTCGGGCGCGGCCTTCGCGACCTGGCCCGCGCCACGAGTGCCACCGGCGCCGCCCACGTTTTCCACGATGACCTGCTGGCCCAGCGTCTTCGACATGGATTCAGCGACGAGCCGCGCCACCGTGTCCGTCGGCCCGCCGGCCGC
The DNA here is from genome assembly GCF_017875275.1 of Xanthobacter flavus. Classification (NCBI taxonomy): domain Bacteria; kingdom Pseudomonadati; phylum Pseudomonadota; class Alphaproteobacteria; order Hyphomicrobiales; family Xanthobacteraceae; genus Xanthobacter; species Xanthobacter flavus. The sequence continues at coordinate 1,323,403 of NZ_JAGGML010000001.1, forward strand.
GAACGGAACCACCATGGTGATCGGCCGCGTGGGATAATCCTGGGCCTTCGCCGGAGCCGATACGGAAATCGCAGCGGCAAGCGCAAGGGCGGCCGAAAGCATTCGCATGGGCATGTCCTCCTCCGGGGGTCGTTCTGTGTCCCCTTGTAGGTTCTTTAGAAAATCGACCCGACCGCTACGTCAAGTCCGAACTTCCGGCAGGCGACGGCAACGGGACACCGCAATCGCAGTCCATCCGCCACCTTCCGGCCGCACCACAGCCACGTTATCCGAACTAAAGACCTAGGACTTAAGGCGTTTTTTGATCGGCTGCGATGAGGAACCAGCGCGGCCCGGACCGGTTCTCATGAGTGACCTTGAAAAGGAGACGCCATGAGAATCTCGCGCGCGCCCCTCACCCGGACCTTGCTCTCCACCGTGGCGCTCGCGCTCGCGGTTCCCGCCGTCGCTTCGCTCGCCGTTGCGACGCCGGCAGCCGCGCAGCAGGCGCAGAAGCAAGCCCCGGCCCAGCCCGAGCAGACCGGCCGGGAGCGGGTGGACATCAACATCTTCTACGAGCCGCTGGCCGAGCATGGCAGCTGGGTGCGCCATCCCGATTACGATTACGTGTTCGTCCCGTCGGGCCTCGACGCCTCCTGGCGGCCCTATCAGGAGGGACGCTGGCTCTGGACCGACGATTACGGCTGGTACTGGGATTCGGCAGAGCCCTTTGCCTGGGCCACCTACCATTACGGGCGCTGGGGCTACGAGCAGGCCTATGGCTGGTTCTGGGTGCCCGGCGACACCTGGGCGCCGGCCTGGGTGACGTGGCGCAGCGGTGGCGGCAAGACGGGGTGGGCACCGATCGCCCCCGATTCCCGGGGCTATGCCTATGGCGCGCCGCGGGTGATGGACCCGCCGGTGGCAGAAAGCTGGGTCTTCGTCGAAAACCGCTACCTCGCCGCGCCGGAGCTGGCACTGCATGTGGCGCCCATTGCGCAGATCGCCGTGTGGCTGTCTCGCGACAATCCGCGCGTCTACCAGCCGCGCTATCGCGACGGGGTGGTGACCACCCGCTTCGTCGACCGTAATGACTATGCCAGCGTGATCGAAGGCGGCATCCCCTCCCGCCGGGTTGTCTTCGTGGACAACTACCGGGACGAGTTCGTCGATCGCGGCGGCTATGTGGGCATCTACGGCCCGCGTGTCGCCCGCGCGAACCGCGTTCCCCCGCCGCCGCGTTTCGAGCGCGAGCTGCCGCAGGACCGGCGCATCCTGGTGCGGAGCTATGTGGGTGACCGGGTGCCGGGGCTGGCCGCGCCTTCGGCCGCGCTGCTCTCGGTCATAGACGAAAGCCAGCGGCGCCAGCTGCGCGAGCAGCGCTGGTCGGGCAACAACCGCGCCTATGAGCGGGAGATCGACCAGTTGGGCGAGCACCAGCGCGATCGCATCCAGAAGACCGTGGAGGAGGCGAACCGCAATGCGGGCGCTATGCAGGAGAAGCGTCTGGAGGCCATCAAGGCCCGCAATGAGAAGCTGCAGCAGCGTGTGGAGCAGCGCCAGGAGCGGGCTCAGCAGGTGATCGACAAGATCCGGCAGGAGCGGCCCAACGCCATGCCGGCCCGGGCGAGCGACGACAACCGTCCCGGCGGCCCCAACGCCCGTCCTGGTGCGCCTGGTACGCCGCAGCGCAACCCGGATGCGCCGACCACGCCGCCCGACCGCACGCCGCCCAATGCGGCGCGTCCCGATGCGCCACGCAGCGGCCAGCCCGAGCGGAGCGAGCGGCAGGCCGAGCCCGACCGCGCCCGCCAGCCCGACACGCCCCCGGCGGCGTCGCCTGCCGAGCGCCGCGACCGGCAGGCCCAGCCCGATCAGGGCCGCCAGCCGGAGACGCCGCCCAACCGGCCGGCGAACCCCTCGCAGGCAAAGCCGGACGGGAACGCACGGCAGGAGCAGGGCGGCGCGCCGAACCGTCCCTCTGTGCCCACCAATCCCGATCGGGGCCGCGAGGACCGTCCCTCCCCCGGGCAGATGGACCAGCCCAAGAACGCGCCCTCCCCGCGCGCGGAGCGGAGGCGTCCCACCCCGGAGCAGCGGGCCGCGCCGGAGCGTCCCCAGCGGCCGGGGGGCGAGCGGGCGCAGACCGACCCCTCGGTGCGCGACCGCTTGCAGCGCTCGCAGGATCCGACGCCGGCCCAGCCGCGGAGCGAGCCGACCACGCCGCCCGCCCGGGAGCGCGCTCAGCCTTCGCCCGCGCCGGGCGCGGGAGCGGCTGGCGCCGCCCGTCCCGCCCCCGCCGCTCCGGCCCGCCCGGGTGGCGCAGGCGGGGCAGCCGGTGCTCCCGGAGGGGCTCCGGACCGCAATTGATCGCGGGTCTCATCCGAAACGAAAAAAGGCCGCCCCTTCGGGCGGCCTTGCTTTTGGTGCAATCGGCGCGGGCCTCAGCCCACCGCGCTCAGCCCACGGCGCTCTGGGCGTTCACGCTCTGGCGCTTCATCTGCAGCTTGTTGAGGGCCGTGATGTAAGCCTGCGCGGACGCGACCAGCGTATCCGGATTGGCGGCGCGGGCGGTGACGACCTTGCCGTTCTCCTCCAGCCGCACCGACACCTCGGCCTGCGCGTCCGTGCCCTCGGTGACGGCGTGGACCTGATAGAGATCGAGCTTCGCCTGATGCGGCACGAGCGCCTTGATGGCGTTGAAGGTCGCGTCCACCGGGCCGTTGCCCTCGGCCTCCTCGGTCTTCACCTCGCCGTCCACGCTGAGGCGCATGGTGGCGCGCTGCGGGCCATGGGTGCCGGCGATGACCGACAGGGACAGGAGCTTGATTCGGTCGTGGGAGACCGCGATCTCCTGATCCACCAGCGCCTCGATGTCCTCGTCGTAGACCACCTTCTTGCGGTCGGCGAGGTCCTTGAAGCGGGAGAAGGCGTCGTTGAGGGCGTTCTCGCCCAGCTCGTAGCCCAGCGTCTTCAGCTTGTCGCGGAAGGCGGCGCGGCCGGAGTGCTTGCCCATCACCAGCGAGGTCTTGGTGACGCCCACGCTCTCGGGGGTCATGATCTCGTAGGTTTCGTTGTGCTTCAGCATCCCGTCCTGGTGGATGCCGCTCTCGTGGGCGAAGGCGTTCCGGCCGACGATGGCCTTGTTGTACTGCACCGGGAACGAGGTGACCGCCGAGACCAGCTTGGACGCGCGGGTGAGCGCGCGGGTGTTGACGCTCGACTGGTAGGGCAGCACGTCACGGCGAACCGAGAGCGCCATCACCACCTCTTCAAGCGCCGCATTGCCCGCGCGCTCGCCGATGCCGTTGATGGTGCACTCGATCTGGCGCGCGCCGCCTTCGAGGCCCGCCAGCGAATTGGCAACGGCGAGGCCGAGGTCGTTGTGGCAATGGACGGAGAAGATCGCCTTGTCGGCGTTCGGCACCTTCTCCCGCATGGTGCGGAACATGGTGCGGTATTCGTCCGGCGTGGCGTAGCCCACCGTGTCCGGCAGGTTGATGGTGGTGGCGCCGCACTTGATGGCCATCTCCACGCAGCGGGCGAGATAGTCCAGCGGGGTGCGGGTGGCGTCCATGGCCGACCACTCCACGTCCTCGACGAGGTTGCGGGCCTGGGTGACGGTGGCGGCGATGATCTCCAGCACCTCCTCCTGCGACTTGCGCATCTGGTGCTCCAGATGGATCGGCGAGGTGGAGACGAAGGTGTGGATGCGGCCGCGACGGGCGTGGCGCACCGCCTCGCCACACCGGGCGATGTCGCCGGGGATGGCGCGGGCGAGGCCGGCGATGGTGGCATTCTTGGCCCGGCGGGCGATCTCCGCGACGCTCTCGAAATCGCCGATGGAGGCGATGGGGAAGCCGGCCTCGATCACGTCCACGCCCATTTCGTCGAGCAGCGCCGCGACCTCCAGCTTCTCCTCGAAGGTCATGGAGGCGCCGGGGCACTGCTCGCCGTCGCGCAGGGTGGTGTCGAAGATGACGACGCGGTCGTTGGCGCCGGCGGGCTTGGCATTGGCAGTCATAAGCGGTGTCCTTCTCGCGTCCGGCGCGGCCCGTCTGGCGGGGATGTTGTCCGGATCATAAGCCGAAACGGGCGCCGGGTCTTCAACCCCGGCGGCGGCTGATCCCCTGAGTGCCCAGGCGCAAGCCCGGCCGGCCCTCAGGGGCGGCTAAGGAGAAGAAGCGCGCGCAGAATCAGAGCGTTGCCAGGAACCTTGATGGTCCGGGGCTGAGAGGCGGCGGTCTTGGTCGTGCGGGACGACACGGGGGCGCTCTGCTCTTCGCTCACGAGTACGGGAAGCCGCTCTTAACCGAACCAGCCGACGGAAGCAAGGTCCGGCCAAGGGCGCGGTGGGGACGCCGCCGCGCGGCGCCCCCGTTTTCTCAGAACGTGTAGGTCACGCGCGTGTTGAACGAGCGGCCCATGCCTGCCACCGGGAAGCCCCAGGCGGCAGAGGTGCCCATCATCGACGCCACCTGATAGTTCACCAGATTCGCTCCGCCCAGAGGCAGGTTGTAATTGGTGTCCAGGATATTCTCGACACCGAAGTCGAAGCGGAACTGCTGCCATTCGTAGCTGGTGCGGAAGTTAAGCAGCGCGTAGGCCGAGGTTTCCAGCTCGTTGCGCACCTGGCTCACCAGCACTTTGGCCGCCACCATCTGCAATTCGAGGCTGTTGGTCCAGTTTCCGAGCTTGTGGTCCACCGCGATGACGCCGTTCAGCGGCATCATGTGGTAGAGGTTCACGCCGTCGGTGCGCTGGCCCTGCACGAAGTTGAGGTTGCCGCGGAACACGCCCTGCCCCCATGCGAGGTCGTTCCACAATTCCATCTTGCCGTCGATGTTCACGCCATAGAGCCACGCATCGTGGTTGGCGAACTGCAGGAAGACGAAATCGTTGGTGACGTAAGGGTTGTTGGGCTTCGACGCGAGGCAGCCGGCCAGCAGGCAGCGGTCGGCGTCGATGTAGTTCACCACGTAGCTGTAATAGGGTGAGACGCGCAGCTCCCAGGCGTTGCGCACCGGGTCGCGCCAGGTGGCGGTGAAGCTCGCAGTATGGGCGGCTTCGGGCTCGAGGTTCAGGTTGCCCACATAGCCGTTGCCGTCGCCGAACCAGCCGATCATGTCCATGGCCATGGCGTTGGTGGACCAGGCATAGCGCTCGTAGAAATTCGGCGAGCGGGTCTTCCGGGCGAGGCCGAACTCGTAGGTGCTGGCGGCGTTCGCCTCGTAGCGCAGGATGGCCGAGGCATCGACATTGAAGTCGGTGCGGGCGTGGCTCTGGGCGTTGAAGAGCGCGGCGTCGGCGCCGTACATCATGGCGTTGTAGCCCTCGACGTCGCCGGTGTTCATCCACACCACGTCGTTGCGCACGCCGATGACGGCGGTCCAGCGGTCGTCGATGCGCCGCTCCCACTCGCCATAGATGCCGACGCGCAGCTTCTGGCCGTTGTTGATGCTCTGGAAGGTGTCCGGACCCATCATCATCGAGCCGGCCACGGGCGGCCACCAGTCGTCGAGGTTGTTGTAGTACAGCTCGTTGCCGATGCGCAGGATGTCGCGGGACGACATCGCCATCGTGCCCTTCAGCGCATAGCCGGCATCGGTCGCCCGCGTGTCCATGGGCATGTCGCCGATCTTGTCGGGCGCGATGAAGCCCATGGTGTGGCGAATCTGGTTCGCGAAGACGTTGCCTTCCAGCTGACCCCAGTCGAACTCGCCGAGATAGCGCCCGAAGGCGTTCAGGCTCTTGTTCTCGACAAGGTCCATATATTGGTTGGGATAGCCCTCGTAGGGGATGAACTGGCCGCCGATGCCCACGGTGAACAATTGCTCGCCGACCTTCTTGGAGATGGTCAGCGCGTGGTTCTGGGTCTCGTACATCGTGGACTTGATGGTGGTGCCGTCGCCCGCCACGTAGTCGCTGGCGGTAGCCCAGCCGCCGGTATAGGTCACGCTGGTGTCGGCATTGGCCACGGTCACCGTGGCATCCACCCCGTAGCTGTTGTTGTTGCTGCGGTAGAAGCCCGAGACGCTGCCCGAGACGGTGAGCTGCTCGCCCTCGGTGAACTTCGGCGGCGCCACCGTCACGTTCACCCGCGCGCCCGTATAGTCGCCGCCGACGCTCACCGGGGCGGTGGCGGTGTAGACCTTCACATTGGCGATCATCGCCGGATTGACGAAGGAGAACGGCGGATTCATCTGGTTGGGGCAGGCGATGCCGAACAGCATGCCGTTGACCGCGACCTGAACCCGGTCCGCCGCCATGCCGTTCACCGCCGGCAGGCTGGAGACCCCACCCGCGCCCCACGCCGCGCCACCGGGGATGCGGTTGAGGAGGGAGCCCGAATCGCTGGTCCACAAGGTCGCGGCCTGCGCCTCGCTGCCGGAGATGAGGGCGATGTCTGCGGGCGAGAAATTGCCCGTATCGGCACCGGGACCGGCGGCCGCTGCCGTCGGCGTCGCGGCGCGCACGGTCACGGGCGGCAGATCCATGGCCGGCGGCGGGCTGGTCTGCGCCACGGCGGGCGCGACGAGCGCCGGCATCAGGACCAGCGCCAGCGCGGACGGAGCGAAAAGGGCGGTGCTGCGCGCAAAGGTGCCGCGCAGCCGGGAAAGGCTGCTGGCGGGATCGAATGGGGATGACATATGCGTGTCCTCGCGCTCGCGGCCGGCATCAGAGGGCGCGGCCGAGCGGACTGTTCTTGGTTCGGCAGGCATTGGCCGCGCCACTGTGCGTCAGTCCGGCCCGCCGATAAGGCTGGACGGATGACGTATTCCCTAACGCAAGGGAAACGGACGGGCCACGGGACAGGGCGCCAGGTCCGCGCAGCGTGGGCGGCGAGGTCTGGCGGCTTCAGGCCGAGGCAGGCGGCGCGCGCGCCCGGAAGGCGCTCAGGACATAAGCGTGATGCGCGACGGACGGCGCGCTGAAATCAAGCCGCAGCGCGCCGGTGAGCGGTGCTGCGGCCGGCACCGGAGGCGGTGGCGGCAGAGCGGGAAGATCGGCCCGCGCGAGGCAGGCCTGGCAATGGCTGTGCGCGGCCGGATCGCCGTCGTGCCCGCCGTCGGGCGTCGTCCTGTCGGAGGCGGCCGCGCCGAGGCACAGCGCTGGGTCCATCCCGATGGGCATGGAGCCGAGCGCGAAGCCCGCGAGGACGACCTGGAGAACGAGGACATAGGCGACGGCCCAGCCGGCCGCGCGCAACGCAATCCGCCCCGCGGCCCGTTCGACCGCGCGTCGCGCGAATGCGTTGATGCCCCTGCGCCCAGCCATGTGCCGCTCCTGCCACAGGAGTACCACTCATCACGGGAGTGTGTAACGGCGGAATGGGCCGCCGACCCGGCGGACGGCAGCCCTGACGCATGGTCTGCCAGGAGTGTTGCAGACTTGTCGCAGATTCACCCGCGGCAGGGGCGGCGGGTGAATCTGCTCAGACGCGGCTGCTCATGGTCAGCAATTCATAACGCGCAACGGTGTCGCCATCCTGGTTGAACACCTCCGCATCCCAGCGCACCTCGCCGTATTCGGGCTTGCGGGCGGGCTGCTTGTTCTTGACCGTCAGCCGCACGCGGATGGCATCGCCCGGCGAAACGGGCTTCAGGAAGCGGAGCGAATCGAGCCCGTAATTGGCGAGCAGCGGCCCCGGCGCCGGATCGACGAACAGGCCGGCCGCGAACGACAGGATCAGGTATCCGTGGGCCACCCGGCCGGGGAAGAAGGGGTTCGCCTTCGCCGCGTCCTCGTCCATGTGGGCATAGAAGGTGTCGCCGGTGAAATGGGCGAAATGCTCGATGTCCTCAAGCGTGATGGTGCGCGATGCCGTCTCCACCGTATCGCCCACGCTGAGGGCATCGAACTTGTGCTTGAAGGGATGCTCCGCGCTCAGCGGCGCCGGCGCGCCGGAAAGCCAGGTGCGTGTGAGGGCCGAGAGGCGGGCGGGCGAGCCCTCGATGGCGGTGCGCTGCATGTAATGGAACACGCCGCGCAGGCCGCCCATCTCCTCTCCGCCGCCGGCCCGGCCGGGGCCGCCATGGACGAGGCCGGGCAGCGGAGAGCCGTGGCCGGTGGATTCCTTGGCGCAGTCGCGGTCGATCAGCACGAGGCGTCCATGGTGGGCGGCGATGCCGAACACCAGTTCCTCCGCCACTGCCGGATCGTAGGTATAGACCGAGGCGACCAGGCTGCCCTCGCCCTTCGCCACCAGCGCGAGCGCGTCGGCGAGCGTGTCATAGCCCATCACCGTCGCGACGGGACCAAACGCCTCCACCGCGTGCGGCGCCGTGGCCGTGAGCGGCTCGGGGCAGCGGAGCAGCACCGGGGCCATGAAGGCGCCGGTGTCGACATCCCCGCCCACGGGCTCGACCTTTTCGGGATCGCCGAACACGATCTCCGCCTCAGCCGCGATCTCCTTCACCGCCTGCTGCGTGGCGGTACGCTGGGCGCGGCTGGCGAGCGGCCCCATGCGCACGTCGTCGCGGCGCGGATCGCCCACCGCGATGGTGGAAAGGCGGGCGGACAGCGCCGAGATCACGGCGCTCTCCTGCGCCTTCGGCACGATGATGCGGCGGATGGCGGTGCACTTCTGGCCCGCCTTCACCGTCATCTCGCGCACCACCTCCGCGATGAAGAGGTCGAACTCGGGCGTGCCCTCCACCGCATCCGGGCCGAGCACGGCGGCGTTCAGCGAATCCCGCTCGGCGATGAAGCGCACCGCTTTGCGCGAGACGGCCGGATGGTCACGCAACGCCTGCGAGGTCGCGGCAGAGCCGGTGAAGGAGAGCACGTCCTGCCCGGTGAGATGATCCAGCAGATCGCCCGTCGACCCGGCGACGAACTGCAGCGCGCCCGCCGGCAGGATGTTCGCCTCGATGATGAGCTTCACCACGGCCTCGGCCACGTAGGCCGTGGCGGTGGCCGGCTTGGTGATGACGGGCATGCCCGCGAGGATGGCCGGGGCCAGCTTTTCCAGCATGCCCCAGCAGGGAAAGTTGAAGGCATTCACGTGCACCGCGACGCCCTGGAGCGGGGTGAGCACATGGAGGCCGATGAAGGTGCCGTTCTTCGACAGGGCCTCCGGCGCGCCTTCCACCACGAACCGCTCGCCCGGCAGTTCGCGCCTCCCGCGGGAGGCGTAGGCGTAGAGGGTGCCGATGCCGCCGTCGATGTCGAAGAAATTGTCCCTCTTGGTGGCGCCGGTGTCGGCGGCCAGCGCATAGAGCGCCTCCTTGTGGGCGGTGAGATGGGCGCCGAGGGCCTTCAGCATGTCGGCGCGCTGATGGAAGGTGAGGCGCCGCAGCGCCGGCCCGCCCACCTCGCGCGCATGGCGCACAATGCCCGCGAAATCGAGCCCGCGGGTGGAGGCCCGCGCCACCACCCGCCCGTCGATGGCGCTCGGGATATCCACCAGTCCCGCCTCGGGCGTGAACCAGCGGTCGAGGGCGTAGCTGTCGAGGATCTTGGTCATTGGGTCCCTCCCTTGGGAGCGCCGGCCTTCTGCCAGTCTGCGAATGTCGTCCCCTCGGCGGCGAGCTGGGCGAGGAGCGGTGCGGGGTCGGAGCCGGTGCCGCCGGTGGCGTGGGCGGCTTCGACTTCGGCGAGGATGGCGGCGAGGCCGAGGGCGTCGGCGGCATGCATGGGGCCGCCCTTCAGGCGGGGGAAGCCGTAGCCGTTGACGAAGGCGAGGTCGATGTCGGACGGCCGCAGCGCGATGCCCTCTGCGAGGGCCTTGGCGCCTTCGTTCGCCATCACCGCCAGAAGCCGGAGCTGGATCTCTTCGGGGGTGAAGGATCGCGGCTGAATGCCTTTGGCGGCGCGGGCTTGCGCGATGATCTGCGTGACGGCTGGGTCGGGCGTGCGGTTGCCGTTTGCGTCGTAGGCGTACCAACCGGCCTGGGTCTTTCGGCCGAGACGCCCCGCTTCCACCAATTGATCGGCGATATCCACGTAGCGCTCGGCGGGGTCGCGCGTCGCCGCCCGGCGCTTCCTCATGGCGTAGGCGATGTCGAGGCCGGACATGTCCGACACCGCGAAGATGCCCATGGCGAAGCCGAAGGCCTCCAGCGCCGCATCCACCTGTTCGGGGCTGGCCCCGTCCTCCACCAGATATTCCGCGTGGCGCCGGTAGACCGCATAGATGCGGTTGCCGATGAAGCCGTCGCAATTGCCCGCCACCACCGGCTGCTTGCCCATCTTCTTTGCCAGCGCGAGGGCGGTCGCCAGCACATCCGGCGCGGTATGGGTGGCTTTCACCACCTCCAGCAGCTTCATGATGTTGGCCGGGGCGAAGAAGTGCAGGCCCACCACATCCTGCGGCCGGGCGGTGGCGGCGGCGATGGCATCGAGGTCGAGATAGGAGGTGTTGGTGGCGAGCACCGCGCCCGGCTTTGCCACCGCATCGAGGCGGAGGAAGATGTCGGTCTTGACGGCCATGTCCTCGAACGCGGCCTCGACGATGAGGTCGGCTTCGGACAGCGCCGCATAGTCGGATGCGGGCGCGAGGCGGGCGAGGCGCTCGGCCTTCTGCGCCTCGGTGATGCGGCTGCTCTTCACCTGCCGGGCGTAAAGCCCGTCGATGCGCGCGACGCCGGCCTGGGCGGCCTCGTCATCCCGCTCCACGAGGATCACCGGGTAACCTGCATCCAGCAGCGCCACGGCAATGCCCGCGCCCATGGTGCCGGCGCCGATGACGGCGGTCGAGGAGACCGGGCGTGCCTTCGCCCCCTCCAGCCCCGGCACCTTCACCGCCTCCCGCTCGGCGAGGAAGAGATGGCGCAGGGCTTTCGCTTCCGGGCTCTCGCGCAAGGCGAGGAACGCCGCGCGCTCGGCAGCGAGGCCGGCGGCGAAGTCGCCCGCCCGCGCGGCCTTGATGACGCGGATCGCCTCGGCGATGGCGGGCACGCCCTTGGCCCCCTTCAGCGCCTTGGCGGTCGCGGCCTCCTCCTCGCCAATATCGCCCGCCGGCACCGGCATCGCCGAGAGCCGGCGCTTCGCGACCGTCGGCGCGCGGGCGATGGCTTCGGCGAGGAGATCGCCCTCCACCACCGCATCCATGAGGCCCAGCGCCAGCGCCTCGCCGGCCTTCAGCACCCGCCCCTCGCACACCAGCGCGATGGCCTGCGCGACCCCCACCAGCCGCACCAGCCGCTGGGTCCCGCCGGCACCGGGGATGATGCCGAGCCTTGTCTCGGTGAGCCCGACCAGCGCCTTCGTCGAACCGAGCCTGAGATCGCAGGCCAGTGCGATCTCGCAGCCGCCGCCCAGCGCCGCGCCATCCAGCGCCGCGACCACGGGCTTGGTTGAGGCATCGATCGCGCCCACCACCTCGGGCAAAAACGGCTCATCCGGCGGCAGCGCCATCTCACGCAGGTCCGCCCCGGCGATGAAGCGTCCCGGACCGCCGCTCAGGACGATGGCGGAGACGGCGGGGTCGGCATCCAGCGCGCGCACCGCATCCAGCAGACCTTGACGCACGCCGCGAGACAGCGCGTTCACCGGAGCATGGTCGATCGTCACGACAGCCACAGGGCCGTGACGGGTGATGCTGATGGGAGAAGCCTGCGCGACCACCGCTCAGACTCGCTCGATGAGGGCGGCGATGCCCTGGCCGACGCCGATGCACATGGTGGCAACCGCGCGCTTGCCGCCACGCACTTCCAGCGCGCTCACCGCCGTCATGGCGAGCCGCGCGCCGGACATGCCGAGGGGATGGCCCAGCGCAATGGCGCCGCCATGGGGGTTCACGTGTTCCGCATCGTCCTTGAGGCCGAGCTGGCGCAGCACCGCCAGCGCCTGGGAGGCGAAGGCTTCATTGAGCTCGATGAGGTCGATGTCGGAGAGCGAGAGCCCGTTCTTCGCCAGCAGCTTCTGCGTCGCCGGCGCCGGGCCGATGCCCATGATGCGCGGCGGTACGCCCGCCTGCACCACGGAAATAACGCGGGCGCGCGGCGTGAGGCCGTATTTCTTCGCCGCCGCCTCCGAGGCGAGGATGAGGGCGCCCGCGCCGTCATTGACGCCAGAGGCATTGCCCGCCGTCACCGAGCCGCCCTCCTTGCGGAAGGGGGTCTTCAGCGCGGCCAGTTGCTCCAAGGTCGTGTCGCCGCGCGGATGCTCGTCGCGCTCCACCAGCACCGAGGACTTCTTGCCCTTCACCTCGATGGGCGCGATCTCGCGGGCGAAGAAACCCGCCTCCTGCGCCGCCTTCGCCCGCTGCTGGGAGCGGTACGCGAACAGATCCTGATCGGCGCGGGAAATGGCGAAGTCGGCGGCGACGTTCTCGCCGGTCTCCGGCATGGAATCGACGCCGTACTGCGCCTTCATCAGCGGGTTGATGAAGCGCCAGCCGATGGTGGTGTCGTAGATTTCCGCCTGCCGCGAGAAGGCCTCCGTGGCCTTGCCCTGCACGAAGGGCGCGCGGGTCATGCTCTCCACGCCGCCGGCGATGATGAGGTCGGCGTCGCCGGTCATGATGGCGCGGGCACCGATGCCCACGGCATCGAGGCCGGAGCCGCACAGCCGGTTCACGGTGGTGCCCGGCGCGCTCACCGGCAGGCCGGCGAGGAGCGCGGCCATGCGCGCGACGTCGCGATTGTCCTCGCCCGCCTGATTGGCGCAGCCGAGGATCACGTCGTCCACCGCCTCCCAGTCCACGCCGGGATTGCGCGCCTTGAGCACGCGGATGGGGTGGGCGGCGAGGTCGTCCGCCCGCACGTCCTTGAGAGCGCCGGCATAGCGGCCGATGGGGGTGCGCGCGAAATCGCAGATGAAGGCGTCAGCCATGATGATCTCCGAAAAAGGGCTCAGGCGGCGGCCGGACGGCGCACGCACACGACGCGGAAGCGGCCGGCGACGAAGGCCGCATCGGTGAGGCAGGCATTGCCGGCGGGATTGGCGCCGGAGACGTGGTAGTCGCTGAAGGCGGCGCTCTGGTTCACATAGATGCCGCCCGTGAGGTTCACGGAGAGCGGCACGCCAGCGCGGGCATAGGCCGGCACAGCGCGCGCAATCTCTGCGTCATCGGTGGAATAGAGGGCGGCCGTGATGGCGCCCTTTTCGCGCGCGGCGCGGGCGGCGCGGGCCACCCCATCCGCCGCATCGGCCACCGCGACGACGAAGGCGATGGGGCCGAAGCGCTCTTCGAGGTAGGCCGCCTCGGCGGCGGCCTCCACCGCCAGCAGCAGGGGCGTCGCCGTACGCGCGCCCTCCACCTGCAAGGCCGCGCTGTCGCGCACGATGCGGCCAAGGGCGCGGGCCGCCTCGATGCGGGCGAGGGTCGCCGGATTCTGGATGGCGCCCAGCACCGCCGCCGCACGGGCGGGTTCGGACAGGAGCGCATCAATGGCTGCGGCGATGCCGCCCGCCACCTCATCGAAGCTCTTGTGCCCCGCCTCGGTCTCGATGCCGCCCGCCGGCACGAAGATGACCTGCGGCGCGGTGCACATCTGCCCGCTGTAGAGCGCGAGCGAGAAGGCGATATTCTGGCACATGGGGCCGAAGGCGGGGGTGGAGGCGATGACGATGGTGTTGACGCCCGCCTCCTCGGTGAACACCAGCTTGTCCTTCACGTTCTCCCGCAGCCAGCCGCCGAACTGCGACGAGCCGGTGAAGTCCACGATGCCCACGGCCGGATGGGTCGCCAGCTCCTTGGCGATGGGCGCCTCGGCGGTGTCGGGGGCGAGCTGGATCACGTCCGGATCGAAGCCTTCTTCGCTGAGCACCTCGCGGGCGATACGCACGGTGAGGGCGAGCGGCAGGATGGCGGCGGGGTGCGGCTTCACGATCACCGCATTTCCGGTGACGAGATCGGCGAACAGCGCCGGATAGCTGTTCCAGGTGGGGAAGGTGGCGCAGCCGATGACGAGGCCGATGCCGCGCGGCACCACATGAAAGTCCTTGTCGAGGCGAATGGCGGAACGGCCCATGGGCTTTTCCCACACCACCGCGCCGGGCACGCGGGACATCTCCTCATAGGCGTAGGCGACGGCCTCCAGCCCGCGATCCTGCGCGTGGGGGCCGCCGGCCTGGAAGGCCATGGGGCCGGCCTGCCCGGTGGTGTGCTCCACCGTTTCCGCGATGAGGAAGCTCGCCTTGTTGAGGCGCACGAGGATTTCCAGCGCGATGCCCGTGCGCTGCGCGATGGAGGCAGCCGCCCATGCGGCGCCGGCTTTCTCCGCGCGGCCAATCAGATCATCCACGGTGCGGGCGCGATAGGTGATGCCGAGGGCGGGACCGAAGGGCGAGACCTCGGCGCCGATCAGGGGCGCGTCGTCGCCGGCAAGCTCGAAGGGCTGCCCCTTCAGCGCCGCAAACGCCACCTTGCCCTCGGCCGCGCCGCCTTCGGGATAGGCCTTGGGATTTTCAGGGAAGGCCGCCCAGAAGCCCCGCCCGCGCGCTGCGGCAACGGCGGATTCGAGCAGCGCGGCGTGGGCCGCGAACAGGTCAGCCATGGTCCTCTCCCTATGCCGGGACGCTGTGCGATGATGTTGACAAGCCCATCCCTTGCGCTAATGATTAACCGATCGTCCGGTTAATTCAAGAGGCTCCGAAAGAGCCCGCAAGTGGGAGGACTTAAGTGGAGGTGCACCTGAACGAAGCCGTGCTGACCGTCACGGACCATGGCGGTTGGACGGAGCTGACGCTCAACCGTCCCGACCGCCTCAATTCCTTCAACGAAGCGCTGCATGGCGCGCTTGCCGCCGCGCTCGATGCCGCCGAGGACGAGAGCTGCCGCGCGGTGCTGCTCACCGGCGCCGGCCGCGGCTTCTGCGCGGGGCAGGATCTCTCCGACCGCGCCAATGCCGAAGGCCCGCTGGACCTCGGCGCCACCATCGAGGCCTTCTACAACCCGCTCATCCGCCGCATCCGGGGCCTCCACAAGCCGGTGGTCTGCGCGGTGAACGGCGTCGCCGCCGGGGCCGGCGCCAATATCGCCTTCGCCTGCGATATCGTGCTGGCGGCGCGTTCCGCCAAATTCATCCAGGCCTTCTCGAAGATCGGCCTCGTGCCCGATTCCGGCGGCACCTATTTCCTGCCCCGCCTCATCGGCGATGCGCGGGCGCGGGCGCTGATGCTGCTGGCCGAGCCGCTCTCCGCAGAGACGGCGGCCGAATGGGGCCTCATCTGGAAGGTGATCGACGACGCCGCGCTCATGGACGAGGCCCGCGCGCTCACCGCCCGCCTCGCCACCCAGCCGACGCAGGGCCTCGCCCTCACCAAGGCCGCGCTCAACGCTTCCGGCGGTAACAGCCTCAACGACCAGCTCGACCTCGAGCGCGACCTGCAGCGCGAGGCCGGCCGCACGCCGGACTATCGCGAGGGCGTGAAGGCCTTCATGGAAAAGCGCGCGCCGAACTTCACGGGGCGCCGCTCGTGAGCGCGCCGGCCGAAATCCTTGCCGCGCCCTCCCCCGAGGAGATCGCCCGCCGCTCCGCCGACGCCATGTGGGCGACCGACCATGCGAGCCAGGGGCTCGGCATGGAGATCGTTAGCGTCGGTCCCGGCACCGCCACCCTCGCCATGACGCTGACCGAGCGCATGTGCAACGGCTTCGGCATGGGCCATGGCGGCTTCATCTTCGCTTTGGCCGACAGCGCCTTCGCCTTCGCCTGCAACACCTATGACGAGCGCACCGTCGCCCAGCACTGCTCGGTGACGTATCTGCGCCCCGGTACCCTCGGCAAGCGCCTCGTGGCGCGGGCACGCGAGGTGAGCCGCGGCGGACGCTCGGGCATTTACGATGTCGAGGTTTCGCAGGACGATGTGGTGATCGCCCAGTTCCGCGGCCATTCCCGCACCATCGGCGGGCGCATCACGCAGACGGAATCGGGGGGCACGGACGCTCCCGCAAGCAATAAATCCTGATCTCGCAGAAGATCCATCTGGAGGAGACGACCACCATGGCTCTGCCGGCACTGTCCCCGGGCCGTTCCATCGAGGGCGGCCTCGATGCCGCCGAGCGCGCCTCGCGCGACGAGATCATGTCCCTGCAGCGCGAGCGCCTCGCCTGGTCGCTGCGCCACGCCTACGAGAACGTGCCGTTCTACCGGCAGGCCTTCGACAAGGCCGGCGTCCACCCGTCCGACCTGCGCGACCTCTCGGACCTCGCCAAATTCCCCTTCACGGTGAAGACGGACCTGCGCGACCACTATCCCTTCGGCCTGTTCGCCGTGCCGAAGGAGAAGCTGGTGCGCGTGCACGGCTCCTCCGGCACCACCGGCAAGCCCATCGTGGTGGGCTACACCAAGGCCGACATCGACATGTGGGCCGACGTGATGGCCCGCTCCATCCGCGCGGCCGGCGTGCGGCCGGGCATGATGGTGCATGTGGCCTATGGCTACGGCCTGTTCACCGGGGGTCTCGGCGCCCATTACGGCGTGGAGCGGCTGGGCTGCACGGTGGTCCCCATGTCCGGCGGCATGACCGAGCGCCAGGTCCAGCTCATCCACGACTTCAAGCCCGACGCCATCATGGTGACGCCGAGCTACATGCTCGCCCTCATGGACGGCTTCGCCAAGGCCGGGCTCGACCCGCGCGAGACCTCGCTCAAGTTTGGCATCTTCGGGGCCGAGCCGTGGACCAATGCCATGCGGCAGGAGATCGAGCGCGACTTCAACCTCGACGCCACCGACATCTACGGCCTCTCGGAAGTCATCGGCCCCGGCGTCGCGCAGGAGTGCGTGGAGACCAAGGACGGCCTGCACATCTGGGAAGATCATTTCTACCCGGAGGTGATCGATCCCCTCACCGGAGAAGTGCTGCCCGATGGCTCGAAGGGTGAACTCGTTTTCACCTCGCTGACCAAGGAAGCCTTCCCCATCATCCGCTACCGCACCCGCGACCTCACCCGCCTGCTTCCGGGCACGGCGCGGCCGGGCATGCGGCGCATGGAGAAGGTGACGGGCCGCTCGGACGACATGATCATCCTGCGCGGCGTCAACGTCTTCCCGACGCAGATCGAGGAGATCCTGCTGGCGGTGGAGGCCTGCTCCGGCCACTACCAGATCGAGCTGACCCGCGACGGACGCATGGACGAGATGACCGTCCACGCCGAGATCCGCGAGGAGGTCTATGGCGAGGTGGACGTGGACGCCACCGGCAAGCGCATCCTCAAGCGCATCAAGGACACCATCGGTATCACCACGCGCATCTCAATGCACGAGCCGGGCGGCATCGAGCGTACCGCCACCGGCAAGGCCAAGCGCATCGTGGACCGCCGCCCCAAGGAGTGACGGGGAGGGCGTTCCGCCCTCCCCTGCCCCAACAAAAAGGCCCGGCGCGATGCCGGGCCTTTTTCTTGTCTGCGACCGATCTCAGTCGAGGCCGAGGGGCGCGAGGCGGTCGGAGACGATGCGCTCCCACTCCGCCAGCAGCACCTCGTTGGGCGTGTGGCGCAGGCCGAGGCGGCGGAGCGTGTCGTAGCGGGCGGAGCCGGCCACGCCGAACGTGGCGGCGACGCGCGGCCGCCAGTAGGCAAGGCTCGCCCGCGCCCCCACCCGCCCGACCTCGGTCGCGGCGATGTGCTCCAGCCCTTCGAGCCCCAGCTCCGCATGGCGGGCCTCGCGCGGGGCGATCTCGCGGAACACCTCGGCCAGTGGCGCGTAGGACACCCGCGACAATTCGGAAAGCTGCACGCCGGAGGCCAGGCCCATGAGCACGTTCATGGCCACGGCATCCGTCCATCCCGTGATGGGATAGTGAAAGACGGAGAGGCGCATGTCGGCGCCATGCCGCGCGGTGCCGAGATCGGCATCGCGGTCGATCCGCGCCGCCCAATCGTGCTGCGCCTCATAGCGGCCGGTATCGGTGCCGAAGGCGGCCATCAGGCCCAGGACGCGCTCGGCATGGTCCGCCTTCTCCAGCGTGATGCGGCTCGCCGCGATGCGCGCCTTGATGCCGGGCGCGAAATTGATGGAGGCGGCGAAGCCCGCCGAGCCCGCGAGCTGGCTGTCCACGAAGGAGGACATCAGCCGCAACAGCTCGCCGCGATAGCGCGGCGGCACGTTGTCGGGCGAGGAGAGAACGCCGCCCTGGGCCAGATAATCGTCGATGGCGATCACGTCGGACATGTCTTTCCCCCTCACTCGTCGTAGGTGACGACGAGTTTTTCGGTGAGCGGGAAGCACTGGCAGGTGAGCACGTAGCCGGCGCGCACCTCGTAATCCTCCAGCGCATGGTTGACCGCCATTTCCACCTCGCCCTCCACCACCTTGGCGCGGCAGGTGGAGCACACGCCCGCCTTGCAGGCGTAGGGCGCATCGAGACTGGCGGCGAGCGCGGCGTCGAGCAGGCTCTGGCCCTCACGCGGCATGTGGAAGGTGCGGGTTGCGCCGTCCAGCGTTACGGTCGCGGTGGTGCCGGCGCCGTTGGCGGCGACGTTCGCGGACACCGCCTTGGCCTTCGCCCGGCCCGGCTGGCCGGAGGCGAACAGCTCGAACTTGATCTGCGCGTCACTCAGCCCGTGTTCGCGCAACGCGGCGGCGATGGCCAGCATCATGGGCTCGGGGCCGCAGATGAAGGCGGTGTCCACCGACTTCGCGTCGATCCAGTGCCTGAAAAGACCTTCCATCTTCTCGGCGTCGACGCGGCCGGTGAACAGGTCGATCTCCTGCGCCTCGCTCTCCAGCACGTGCAGCACCGAGAGGCGGCCGAGATAGAGGTTCTTCAGGTCCTCCAGCTCCTCGCGGAACATGATGGAGCTGATCTGCCGGTTGGCATAGACGAGGGTGAAACGGGACCTGGGCTCGCGCGCCAGCACCGTCTTGATGATGGACAGAAGCGGCGTGATGCCCGAGCCACCGGCGAAGCCGAGATAGTGGCGGTCCAGCTCCGGAGCGAGCGGCACGAAGAATTTGCCCATGGGCGGCATGGCTTCGAGCATGTCGCCGGGGGCCAGGTTCTCGTTGGCCCAGGTGGAGAAGGCGCCACCCTCCACCCTCTTGATGCCAACCTTCAGGCAGCCCTCATCCTTGCCGGCGCAGATGGAATAGCTTCGGCGCAGCTCCTCTCCGTCGAAGTCGCGGCGGAAGGTGAGATACTGGCCCTGCGTGAAGTCGAACGCCTCGGCGTCCTCGGGGCGAGGCTTGAGGGTGACGACGACGGCATCGCGCGTCTCGCGCCGCACGTCGACGACCTCCAGGGAATGAAACCGTGCCATGCGGCGCTCCTCGGGATTTCTTTAATTTTCAGATGCACTTGAAGTAGTCGAACGGCTCCAGGCACGCGCGGCAGCGGTAGCTGGCCTTGCAGGCGGTGGAGCCGAACTGGCTCACCTTCTCCGTCTGCGTCGAGCCACAGCGCGGACAGGCGACCGTGAGGTTGGAGCCGGAGGTGAGCCGGCGCGCGAGCGCCAGCGAGCGGCCATCCGCGGCTGTGTCGTCCACCGGCGGCGCAATGCCGTAGGCGCGGAGCTTCTCGCGGCCCTCGGCGCTCATCCAATCGGTGGTCCAGGGCGGCGAGAGCCGACGCTCCAGCCGCACCTTGGCGACGCCGCGCGCGTTCAGCTCGCGCGCGATGTCGAGATTGATGATGCCCGTCGCAGGGCAACCGGAATAAGTGGGCGTGACGGTGACGATGAGGGTGTCGTCGTCCCACGCCACTTCGCGGACGATGCCGAGATCGACCAGCGAGAGCACCGGGATTTCCGGGTCCGGCACCTGCGACAGCCAGTGCCAGACCTCGTCAAGGGACGGCAAGGTGGCGGTCGCCATGATCGCCCCCTACCAGGTCGCGCCGGGATAGGCGCGCTGCAGGAACTGCATGTCGGCGAGGATGAAACCGAGATGCTCGGTGTGCACGCCGCGCCGGCCGCCTTTGTGGACGTAAGATGAGGTCGGCGCCTTCAGCGTCGCCTCGCGCAGCACCTCGGAGACGATGGCCTCCCACTCCGGCTTGAGGCTTGCCGGATCGGGCGCGATGCCGGCTTCCGCGACGAGCCGGTCGGTGTCGTCCGAGACGAACAGCTCGCCAGCATAGGACCAGAGATCGTCGAGGGCGCGCTGCATCCGCTTGTGGCTCTCGTCCGTGCCGTCGCCGAGGCGGATCACGAGGTCGCTGGAGCGCTCCAGGTGATAGGCCGCCTCCTTCACCGCCTTGGCGGCGATCTCCGCGACGCGCGGGTCCGCCGATTTGGTCAGCGCCGTCAGCATCACGTGGTGCCACGCATCAAACAGGAACTGGCGCATCAGCGTCTGGCCGAAGTCGCCGTTGGGGCGCTCCACCAGCAGGCAATTGCGGAAGGCCGCGGCGTCGCGCAGGAAGGCGAGCGCATCGGCATTGCGGCCCTTGCCCTCCACCTCGCCGGCGAGGCCGAGCCAGAGCTGGGTCTGGCCGATGAGGTCCAGCGCGGTGTTGGCGAGGGCGATGTCCTCTTCCAGCACCGGCGCGTGGCCGCACCATTCGGATACGCGATGGCCGAGGATGAGAGTATTGTCCCCCATCCGGGTGAGAAACTCGAAGAGGGCGGCGCGATCGACCGCGATCTCGGCGCTGGCCATCACATGTGCCCCACTTCTTCGGGAATCTCAAAGAAGGTCGGGTGGCGGTAGACCTTGGAGTTGGACGGCTCGAACAGCGGCCCCTTGTCCGAGGGGCTGGAGGCGGTGATGTCTACCGATTTCACCACCCAGATGGAGACGCCCTCGTTGCGGCGGGTATAGACGTCCCGCGCATTCTTGATGGCCAGCTCCGCGTCGGGCGCGTGCAGGCTGCCCACATGGCGATGGTTGAGGCCGTGCTGGCCACGGATGAACACTTCCCACAAGGGCCATTCGCTGGACATGGTTATTCCTCCCGTTCCGGGCCGGACGGCAGCGCCGTCCGGAAGATGTGCTGTTGTTATGGTTCGCCCTGACCGGCGATTACTTTAGCGCTGCTATTCCGCGGCCACCCGGGCGGCGGCGCGGCGTGACTCGGTCTTTTCGGCGTGGGCGAGGAGGCCGTCGCGGAACCATGCGCCGTCTTCCCAGGCCTTCACGCGGGCGCCCAGCCGCTCCTTGTTGCAGGGGCCGTTGCCGGCGATCACCTCGAAGAATTCGGACCAGTCCGGCTCGGAGAAGTCGTAGCCCTTCTTCTCCTCGTTCCACTTCAGGTTCGGATCTGGGATCTTGAGGCCGAGATATTCCGCCTGCGGCACGGTCTGGTCCACGAACTTCTGACGAAGCTCGTCATTGGTGTTGATCTTGATCTTCCATGCCATGGACTGGGCGGAATGCACCGAATCCTTGTCGGAGGGACCGAACATCATGAGGGCGGGATACCAGAAGCGGTCGAGCGCATCTTGCGCCATGGCCTTCTGCTCGGCGGTGCCCTGCGCCATCTTCATCATGATGTCGTAGCCCTGCCGCTGGTGGAAGCTCTCCTCCTTGCAGATGCGGATCATCGCGCGGGCGTAGGGGCCGTAGGAGGTCTTCTGCAGCTGCACCTGGTTCATGATGGCCGCGCCATCCACCAGCCAGCCCACCGCGCCGATGTCGGCCCAGTTGAGGGTGGGATAGTTGAAGATGGACGAATACTTCATGCTGCCGTCGTGCAGCTTGGCAAGCAGCTGGTCGCGGCTGACGCCCAAGGTCTCGGCGGCGCAATAGAGGTAGAGACCGTGGCCGGCCTCGTCCTGCACCTTGGCGAGCAGGATGGCCTTGCGCTCCAGCGTGGGGGCGCGGGTGATCCAGTTGCCCTCGGGCAATTGGCCGACGATCTCGGAATGGGCGTGCTGGCCGACCTGGCGGATCAGCGTCTTGCGGTAGCCCTCCGGCATCCACTCCTTCGGCTCGATCTTCTCGCCCCGGTCGATGCGCTCCTGGAAGGCGCGCTCCTGCGGCGAAAGCTCGGCGGCGGACTTCATGCCCTCGGACTTCACGAGCTGTGCGTACATGCTGTGTCCTCCCCGTAAGACCTGTTGGATCGGCCGTCTCATGCGCGGCTTCGGGCGGCGGTGAAGTAGGCGCTCCGGCCGCTGCCGCCGGTCCTGGCAGGCAGCATTCTGCCCACTGTCCGGCACCTTGCGAGGGTTTATATATTACAAAAAATCGTATTGCAAGTTATTCTCGTAACATTTCCGAACAGGCGAGATCGCCGCGCGGCAGAGTATGGGCCTTATGCCTTGAAACGGTTGGAGATTTTTGGATCCGCAGGCAGCGGCGCGCCGTCCTCGCCCACGGCGTTCTCATTGAGCCAGCGCTCGGAGCCATCCACCAGCCGGCCATAGATGTCGGCGCATACCGCACGGGCGGCAAGACCGGGCCAGTCCTGCGGCAGGATGGCGGGCGGCAGGATGGGATCGCGCAGCACAATGCGCCGGTAATCGTGGATGAGCAGCACGCGCGCGACCATCGCCTCCAGGTCGGTCAACCCGGCGCCGGCCTGAAGTTCCGCCGCCAGCGGCTCGAAGGTCGCGATGAAATGGCGATAGGCCTCGGCTGTCTGCTCAAGCGGCCACGCGCGGGCGGCGAGCGCGCGCTGTTCCTCCGCGCTGCCGGAGACATCGAGCCGCAATGCGGAGGCCGCCTCCTCCGGAACACCGGTGCCGGCCGGCGCCACGAAGACGCCGGGCAGCGGCATGCCGAAGCCGGCCGCCTCCAGCGCCGCGCGCGCCCCCTCGCGGGCGCCGGTCTCGATGAGCAGCATGTCGAAATGCCCATGCCACTCGGGCGGGCGGTGGCGGTAGATGTGCTCGGTGGCGCGGGCGAAGGTGTCGCTGCCCTTTTCGGCGAGGCGGTAGAAGCTGTTGCGGCCCACCCGGGTGCGCATCAGCCAGCCGTCCGCCGCGAGCCGCGACATGGCGGTGCGCACCACCCCGTCGGCCACATCGAGCCCGCGGAAGAAGGCGAGCAGCGTGCCGAGCCACACCGAGCCGCCGCGCGGCACGATGGCGTCGCCATAGATGGTGACGATGATGGACCAGGTGCGCGAGGGTTCGGCGCGGACATGATCGAGGATGAGGTCGAGGGCGCGGCGCGACATGGCCGTTCCTTAAAGGGTTTTCCGCCGCGATCCTATTCTGCCGGTCGCCGCGCCGTGGCGGCACGGGGCGCCTCGGCGGCGGCGGGTGCGGCGCGCCGGCGCGCGGGGGCGCGGGGCTGCGCCGGCTTGGCGTCCGTGACCCGGATATCCGCCGCCTTCGCCTCCGGCGCGGAAAGGCCGCGCAGCGCCTCTTCCGCCCCCGCCTTGATGAGGCCGGTGACAAGGCGGGCATAGTCCGCGCGCGTCAGGCCCTTGCCCTCGCGAAACCACAGATACTGCCAGTTCAGCATGCCGAAGGCGGACATGGTGACGGGCTTCAGCATCGGCCCGCGCCCCACGGAGGGCACCTCCTCTGCGATGGCGTCGGCGAGCAGCGTGACCAGCCGGCGCTCCAGCGCGCGCAGACCCTCCTGCCGCTCGGCGTTGAGCAGCTTGAGATTGGCGATCTGCACCTGATGCTCGGCGTCGGCGTCCTTGTAGGCATCGAGCAGCGAGGCGGACATGGCGTAGATGCGCCCGCCCTCCGGCGCCTCGGCGATGGCTTTCTCGGCGCCTGCGATCAATTGCTCCAGATGGGTGGAGAGGATGTCGAAGAGCACCGCCTCCTTGTCTGGATAGTAATGGTAGAGCAGCGCCTTCGAGGCCCCGCACGCGTCGGCGATCATGGTGATCGAGGTGCCGGAATAGCCGTATTGCGCAAACAGCTCCGCCGATTTGTGGAGGATGGCCTCCCGTTTGGCCTCGTAATCCTGTGCGCGCGTGCGAGCCATCTTGCCTGTCCATCTCGATCGCCGCCGCAAGAAGCCGGCTGCGAACGTCCGCCATCACTGGGAAAGGGGTTCAGATATCAAATATTGTCCGCCCGGTCGATCAATCATCCCGCGCAGGACCGCCGGCGGCAAGGGCCTCGGACCGAGCGCAAGGAAACCGCGCGCGAACAATTGACCATCCGGCCGGTTAATTATATGGTTCAGGTCTCGCTGGTCGAATGGCCGGCGAACGGAGGCGGGACAACCCGCTCCTCGGCCCGAAATGGACCTTTAGGAGGAACGCTTCATGGATACGCCCGCACGCCTGCGGCCGATGCTGCGCGCGGCTGCCCTCATGCTCGCGACCTTTGTCGCCGGCCCCGCCCTCACCAGCGCCGCCTTTGCCGCCGATCCCATCAAGATCGGCTCCGTGGTCTCCGCCACCGGGCCGGCCGCCTT
Source organism: Xanthobacter flavus (assembly GCF_017875275.1). Lineage (NCBI taxonomy): Bacteria > Pseudomonadati > Pseudomonadota > Alphaproteobacteria > Hyphomicrobiales > Xanthobacteraceae > Xanthobacter > Xanthobacter flavus. The sequence continues at coordinate 1,347,546 of NZ_JAGGML010000001.1, forward strand.
CCTTGGCGATCCGGAAGCCAAGACGCTCAAGCTCTATGTGGACGAGCTGAACAAAAAGGGTGGCCTCCTCGGCCGGCCCGTCGAGCTGGTGCTCTATGACGACGGCGGCGACGCCAACAAGGCGCGCACCTTCGCCACCCGCCTCGTGGAGGACGACAAGGTCGTCGCCATGGTCGGGGGCACCTCCACCGGCGCCACCATGGCCATGATCCCGGTGTTCGAGGAAGCCGGCATTCCCTTCGTCTCGCTCGCCGGCGGCATCGAGATCATCGAGCCGGTGCGCGCCTTCGTCTTCAAGACGCCGCACACCGACAAGACCGCCTGCCAGAAGATCTTCGAGGACATGAAGGCGCGCGGCATCACCAAGATCGGGATGATCTCGGGCACGGACGGCTTCGGCAAGTCCATGCGCAACCAGTGCCTGAAGGTGATCGGCCAGTACGGCATCGCCGTCGTCGCCGACGAGAATTACGGCGCCACCGATTCCGACATGACGCCCCAGCTCAACAAGATCAAGAACACCGCGGGCGTCGAGGCCGTGCTCAATCCCGGCTTCGGCCAGGGCCCGGCCATTGTGACGCGCAACTATGCGCAGCTCGGCATCAAGCTGCCGCTCTACCAGAGCCACGGCGTCGCTTCGAAGAGCTTCATCGAGCTGGCCGGCCCGGCCGCCGAGGGCGTGCGCCTGCCCGCCCCGGCCATCCTCATCGGCGACAAGCTGGCGGCCAACGACCCGCAGAAGCCGGTGGTTTCGGAATACAAGACCTCCTACGAGAAGGCCACGGGCCAGCCGGTCTCCACCTTCGGCGGCTACGGCTATGACGGCATCCAGCTGGTCGCCCGCGCCATCGAGAGCGCGAAGTCTTCTGACCCGAAGAAGATCCGCGACGCGCTGGAGGCCACCAAGGGCTATGTGGGGGTCACCGGCATCTACACCTTCGCCCCCGCCGACCATCTCGGCCTCGGCACGGATTCGTTCCGCATGCTGGTGATCCGCAACGGCGACTGGGCGATCGAAGCCCCGGCCCGCTGATCTTTTCCCACACCCGATCCCCACCGCGGCGGCGCCACCCCGGCGCCGCCACACAGACGGCGTGAGGACATGTCCGAATTTCTCCAGCTCGCGTTCTCGGGCCTGACGGTTGGCGCCATTTATGCGCTCATCGCCCTCGGCTTCACGCTGATCTACAACGCCTCCGACGTGATCAACTTCGCCCAGGGCGATTTCGTCATGATCGGCGGCATGGGCACCGTCTTCCTCATGGCGGCGGGGCTCGCACTGCCGGTGGCGGCGCTGATCGCGGTCGTCGCCGCCGTGCTGGTCGGCCTGCTGCTGCACCGGCTCGCCATCGAGCCCGCGCGCGGCGCCTCGCCGGTGACGCTCATCATGATCACCATCGGCGCGTCCATCTTCATCAAGGGCGTGTCGCAGATCATCTTCGACAAGCAGTTCCACTCCCTGCCCGCCTTCTCGGGCGACACGCCAATTCCCGTCGGCGGCGCCACCATCCTGCCGCAGAGCCTGTGGGTCATGGGCACCGCGCTCACCCTCGTGGTCGCGCTCTATCTGTTCCTGGAGCACACTTTGGTGGGCAAGGCGGTGCTCGCAACCGCCGCCAACCGGCTGGCGGCGAAGCTCGTGGGCATCAATGTGGCCCTCGTGCTCGCCCTTGCCTTCGGCCTCTCGGCGGCCATGGGCGCGCTCGCCGGCGTGGTGGCGACGCCCATCACTTTGACCCGCTACGACATCGGCACCCTCTTCACCCTGAAGGGCTTCGCCGCGGCGATGCTGGGCGGCATGGGCAATCCGGTGGGCGCGGTGGTGGGTGGCCTCCTCATCGGCCTCATCGAGACCTTTGCGGCCGGCTACCTCTCCTCCACCTACAAGGACGCGGTGGCGTTCCTGATGATCCTCGTCGTGCTCCTGTTCATGCCGCGCGGTCTGTTCGGCAGCCGCACCGTGGAGCGCGTGTGATGAAGGCCATCCTGCGCTCGCGCCTCACCCCGCTCATTGCCCTCGCGCTCATCATGGCGCTGGTGCCGATGATCGCCCCCACCTCCTTTCACCTGCGCGTCGCCGCGCTGGTGTGGATATTCTCCCTCGCCGCCCTCGGCCTCACGATCCTAATGGGCTATGCGGGACAGGTGAGCCTCGGCCATGCCGGCTTCCTCGGCATCGGCGCCTATGCGGTGGCCATCGGCCCGGCGCGGCTCGGGCTCGATCCGCTGCTCTGCCTTCTGCTCGGCGCGGTGCTCTCGGGCGTCATCGCCTGGCTGGTGGGCCGACCCATCCTGAAGCTGAAGGGCTATTACCTCGCCATCGCCACCCTGGGCTTCGGCGTCATCGTCGCCCTGATCCTCCACAGCGAGACCGAGCTGACCGGCGGGCCGGACGGCATGTCCGTATCGCGCATCACCCTGTTCGGCTGGCGGGTGACTGGGGCGCTAAACTGGTACTGGGTCTCGGCCGGAGCGCTGCTCATCGGCGCGCTCATCGCCCTCAACATCGCCGCGAGCCCCACGGGGCGGGCGCTGCGCGCGCTGCACGACAGCGAGGTGGCGGCGGCCGGCGCGGGCATCGATGTTTCCGCCAAGAAGCTCGCTGCCTTCGTGGTGGCGGCGGTCTATGCGGCGGTGGCGGGCGGGCTGCTTGCCGCGATGAACGGCCTCATCACGCCGGAGGCGGCGAGCTTCTCCCATTCGGTGGAGTTCGTCGCCATGGTCATCATCGGCGGGCTCGGCTCGGTGTTCGGCACCGTGCTCGGCGCCGCCTTCCTGGTGGTGCTGCCGCAGACGCTCACCGCTTTCCAGGAATATGAGCAGGCGGTACTGGGCCTCCTCATCATGGTGTTCATGATCTTCCTGCCCCAGGGCATCGTGCCATCGCTGCGCGCGCTGATCGAGGAGCGCCTGCCGTGAGCACACAGACGCCCCTTCTCGACGTGAGTGGCATCGGCATCTCCTTCGGCGGCCTCAAGGCGGTGGATGAGGTGAGCTTCAAGGTCGGTGCCGGCGAGGTCTTCTCCATCATCGGGCCGAACGGGGCGGGCAAGACCACCCTGTTCAACCTCGTCACCGGCATCTACCGCCCCTCGCGCGGCAGCGTGCGGCTCGACGGCGTGGACATCACCGCCGTGCCGCCCCACCAGCGGGTGGTACGCGGCATGGCGCGGACCTTCCAGAACCTGCAGATCTTCTTCCGCATGACGGCGGTGGAGAATGTGATGGTGGGCTGCGCCCTCTCCGAGCGCACCTCCTTCCTCGCCGACATGCTCGGCCTGCCCTCCGTCTTCCGACAGAACCGGATCACGCGGGAGAAGGCGCTGGCGCTTCTGGGGCGCGTGGGGCTCGCCGACCTCGCCGATTCCCCCGCCGGCGCCCTCCCCTATGGCGCGCTGAAGCGCCTGGAAATCGCCCGCGCCCTCGCCGCCGATCCCCGGATCCTGCTGCTGGACGAGCCGGCGGCCGGCTGCAATGCGGTGGAGACGGAAGCCATCGACCACCTCATCGCCGAGATCGCGAAAAGCGGCGTCGCGGTGGTGCTGATCGAGCATGACATGAAGCTGGTGATGAAGATCTCCGACCGGGTGCTGGTGCTGGCCCACGGCCGCCCGCTGGCGGAGGGGCCACCGCGCGCCGTGCGTGAGAATCCGCAGGTCATCGCGGCCTACCTTGGGGACATCGGATCGCGGGAGGCGGATCGTGCTCACGGTTGAGGCTCTCTCCTCCTCCTACGGGCGCATCATGGCACTGCGCGAGGTGTCGCTGGAGGTGAAGGCCGGCGAGATCGTCGCCCTCGTCGGCTCCAACGGCGCCGGCAAGACGACGCTGCTGCGCGCCATCTCCGGCGTCCAGCCGGTGCGCGGCGGGCGCATCGTCTTCGAGGGCGAGGCCATCGAGCGCATGGAGCCGCACCTGCGGGTGGTGCGCGGCATCTCCCAATCGCCCGAGGGCCGGCAGGTGTTCGGCCCCCTGAGCATCGAGGACAATCTGAAGCTCGGCGCCTACCGGCGGCAGGATGCCAGGCGACAGGCGCGGCTCGATCACGTCTACGGCCTGTTCCCCGTGCTCGCCGAGCGGCGCAGGACGCCGGCCATGAGCCTGTCCGGCGGACAGCAGCAGATGCTCGCCATCGGCCGCGCGCTGATGGCGGGGCCGAAGCTGCTGCTGCTGGATGAGCCCTCCCTCGGCCTCGCGCCGCTCCTGGTGGACCAGATCCTTGCCGCCGTCACGTCCCTGCGCGACGAGGGGATCACCACGCTTCTGGTGGAGCAGAACGCCTCGGCCGCCCTCGCCATCGCAGACCGGGGGTACGTTCTGGAGACCGGCCACATCGCCATGGAAGGCACCGGCGCCGCGCTGCTCGACGACCCCAAGGTGCGCGCGGCCTATCTGGGCATCTAGGCTCGGTATTTCCGTAACGACGCTGGATCAACGCAGTCGATACGAACTGGCTCTATGCGGTTGTGCAACTTAAAATAATCATGGTGGGGCTTGCTCCAAGCCCTGACCGGAGCCGGCTGATCGGGCGGTATCCTCCGGGATGCCGCCCGAAATCGTTCCGGAGCCGAGCAGCGCCGCCATCGCGGACGACGCCCCACGCGCGACGATGCGGCCGCCATCCATCACGATGATCTCGTCCATCGCGTCGAGGCCGGCCCGGCGGTGGGTGATGAACAGGAGCGACTGATCGCGCCCCACGCCGAGAAGTCCGTCCAGCACGCGCCGCTCGGTTTCGCCGTCGAGCCCCTCGGTGGGTTCGTCGAGAATCAGGATCGGCGCGTCCTTCAGAAGGGCACGTGCCAGACCGAGGCGCCGGGCCTCGCCGCCGGACACCTTCGCCCCGTTGGCGCCGAGGAAGGTATCGAGCCCCTCCGGCTGCGCCGCGACGAAGGCGAGGATGCCCGCCCGCTCCAGCGCCGCCTCCAGCTTGCCTTGGGATGCATCGGGGTCGGCGATCAGCAAATTCTCCCGGATGGTCGCCGTGAACAGGTGATCGTGCTGCGCCAGCACCGCCATGCGGCGGCGCAGGGCATCGGAATTGAACGCGGCGAGGCTCGAACCGGCGAAGGTCACCTCGCCCGGTCCCGGGGCGCGGAACCTGAGTGCCAGCGCGACGAGGCTCGATTTGCCCGATCCGCTCGCCCCAACCACGCCGATCCGCCGGCCGGGGGTCAGCGCCAGATTGATGTCCGTCAGCGCCGCGGCGGTCGCGCCGGGATAGGTGAGCCCCGCATGGGCGAACGCGAGCGCCCCGGCCTCGGGCACCTGCTGCGGCGTGGCTGGCTCCTCCACCGGCGGCGGACGGTCGATAAGGCCGAAGATGCGGCGGGCAGAGGCAAGCGTCGAAGGCAAGGTCTGGAAGGCGAGCGGCAGCGGCGCCACCGCCTCGAACAGGGAGAGGGCGAGCAGCGCCAGCATGGGCAGGTCGGCCGCCGGCAGCGTGCCCGCCAGCACCCGCGGCGCGGCGATCATCAGCACCAGCACGAGGGACAGTTGCGCGAACAGGCCGACGCCCGCGCCGGCGAAGCCGAGGATGCCGGCGAGCCGGTGTTCACGGGCGATGAGCGTGTCGCTGGTCTCATCCAGCGCGGTACGATGGCGGCGGTCGGGATCATAGATGGAGAGTTCGGCGCGCCCCTCGATATGATCCACCAGCAGAGCGTTGAGCTGCGCCGTGCCGGCCGTCACCTCCCGCGCGGCGTTCGCCCCGAGCCGGTGAACGAGAAGCGGCAGGCCGAGCCCCGCGAGGAGTGCGGCAGTGCCGATGCCCACCGCCATGCCCGCATCATGGAGCGCAAGGAACGCGAGGCCCGCGCCGAGCACCAGCACGCCGGCGATCACCGGCGAAAGGATGCGCAGGAAGGCGAATTCCAGCCGGTCGATATCGCCCTTGAGCCGGGCGAGCAGGTCGCCGGACCTCTGGTCCTCCAGCGCCGCCGGGGCGAGCGGAATGAGCCGCGCGAAGAACCACGGCCGCAGCGCCGCCACGAACTTCAGCGTCGCCTCATGACCGACGATCCGCTCGCCATAGCGCCCGACGGTGCGCACCACGGCATAGGCCCTGATAGCCGCCGAGGGGGTGAAATAATTCACGCTCGCCCCCGTCGCGCCGGCCAGCGCCATGGCCGCGATGAACCAGCCGGAGGTGGCCATCAACGCAATATGGGCGAGGGTGGCGAGGGCGGAGACGAGGATGGCCAGCGCCATCCAGCCGGCATGGGGCGCCATCAGGCGCAGGAGGCGCAGTGCGTCCTTCATCGAGCCGCCTCCGCTTCGCCGATGGTGGAGGCCAAATCCGGCACGAGATCGCCATCGCGCACGCCATGGCGCAGGAGGTCCGCCGGCGTGCCTTCGGCGACGATCCGCCCGCGCGCAAGCACTATGATGCGGTCGGCATCCGCCACGCTCGCCAAGCGATGGGCGGCGACGAGGCCGGTGCGACCGGCGAGGAGACGCGACAGGGCAGCCTGCACGGCGGCCTCGCTCTCCCGGTCGAGATGGGCGGTGGGCTCATCCAGCACCACGAGCGGGGCGGCGCGGTAGAAGGCGCGGGCGACCGCGAGGCGGTGGGCCTGTCCGCCTGACAGGCCTGCTCCGCCTTCACCCACGTATGCCGCGAGGCCACCGGGCAAGTCGGCGACCACATCGGCGAGGCCGGCATCGGCCACCGCCCGGGCCAGCCGCGCGGGATCCGGCGCGGCCTCGCCGGGGGCGATGTTGGCGGCGAGCGATCCGGCGAACAGGCGTGGGCGCTGGGGCACGTAGGCCATGCGGCGCCGCACGGCAGCAATGTCCAGTTCCGCCAGCGGCACGCCGTTCACCAGCACACGGCCGGCGGTGGGGCGCACGAAGCCGAGCACGAGGTTGAGGATGGAAGACTTTCCGGCGCCCGAAGGCCCGACCAGCGCCACCGTCTTGCGCGGGTCAACCGAGAAGCTCACATCCTCCAGCGCGACGCGCCCGTCCGGGAAGGTGAGGGAGACGTTCTCGAAGCGGATGGAGATGGCCTCGGGTCCGGGCGTTGGCGCCGAGCCACCGCTCTCGGCGAGGGCGGGCATCTCTTCCAGCGCGACGAGGCGCTCGGCGGCGCCGATGGCCTCCATGCGGGCGTGATAGGCGGTGCCCATGGCGCGCAGCGGCGCATAGAATTCCGGCGCCAGCAGCAGCACGAACAGGCCGGGAAAGAAGGCCATCTCGCCCCACAGCAGGCGGAAGCCGATGAAGATGGCGATGAGGGCGATGGAGACGGTGGCGAAGAATTCCAGCACCGCCGATGACAGGAAAGCGACGCGCAGCACCGCCATCGTGTCGCGCCGGTAGTCGTCGGCGACGGCCGCCACCTCCGCCACCATGCGGTCGGCCGCGTTGAACGCCTTCAGCGTCGCAAGCCCCTGCACCGCATCAAGCAGGTGCCCGGACATGCGGGCCAGCCGGCGCCACTGCTTCTGGTTCAGCGCCTCGGTGCCCTTGCCGATGAGGATCATGAAGATCGGGATGAAGGGCGCCGTCGCCAGCAGGATGAGGCCGGACACCCAGTCGAACGGGAACACCGCGACCAGTACCGCCACCGGCAGCATCACCGCCAGCACCGAGGCCGGGATGTAGCGGGAATAATAGGGTTCGACGGCGCGCACGCCGTCCGCCAGCGCCGCCACCAGTTCGCCGGTGCGCGCCTCGGCGAGGCCCACGGGGCCGATGGCCTCCACGCGATCGAGGAGCCGGGCGCGCAGGGCGCGCATCACCTTCGCCGCGGCGGCAAAGCCGAAATGCTCGCTCGCCCAGACCGCGCCGAAGCGCAGCAGGATCGCGCAAACGAGGGCGGCAAGCTCGAAGACGTGCGCGGAGAGCGCCTCCCGGCGGAACAGCACGGCATCGATGATGCGGGCGACGAGAAAGGCCTGCGCGATGATGAGGAGCCCGGTCGCCGCCGATGCCGCGAGGGATCGGCCGAGGTCCGCCCGCGCGGTGCCGCGAAAGCCCGACAGGAAGGCGGAGAGGCGCTTGCGATCCGTGGCGATAGCGACCCCTCCCTCGTTCATGGTCCGGGCGCAATCGCCCGGAGGCAGCCGGGAGATACCACACGCGCCCGCCGTCCACACTGCGATGAAGGCGCCCAGGCGGAGCGCCAGTCCGCAGAGCCTAGGCGGGGGGCTGCTCCGCGTCTTCCCCGTTCGCCCGCGCGGCGAGGCCTTGATGGAGCAGGTCCACCACCTCGTGCGGCAGATTGAGGGCGAGAGCTGCGGCGTGGCCTTCCTCGGACATCTTCCCCCAGGTCTTGGCGAGGATGCCGGCCACCTTCTCCGGCTCCGGGCGATGCTTCAACAGGAAGGCATCCAGTTCGTGGGTGAGGAAGACGAGCACCGCCACGTCCTCCAGGGCCTGCGTGTCCGGATCCTGCTTCAGCCGGTCCTTGCGGACGATCTTGCCCACGCGCTCGGCGAAGTCCGGCGCGAAGCCAAGGCCGCGCAGGATCTCGGCGATGCGGCGCTCATGGACGTTCTTCAGCTCCGTGCGCCAGCGGAAATAGCCGGCCTTGCCCGCCGGATAGGTCTCGCGCGGGATGGTGAAGCGCTCGATGTGCTGGCCCCGCGCGGCGATCCTCAGCGCGTCGGAGGCATCCGGCCGGAAGCGGGCCAGCGCCTGCGTCATGCGCTGGCCGTAGAGCACCGCAGCCGGCACGCTCCGGCCGTCCACATCCACCCGAACGGGATCGGCGGCGTTGGCGGCATCGATGGCGGCGTAGGCCCTCTCCAGCAAGGCGGCGGGAATCGCATCGCGCGTCATCGGGGCTCCTGTCCGGCTTCAGGCGGCCATCATGCCGGTCGGTGCGCGCGTGTCTAGCGCAGGCGCAGCCGTGCCCAGCGCCACAGCGCCCGCGCACGCCGTTTCAGCTCGTCGAGCCGCAGCCATTCCACCACCGAGCGATGCACGGAGGCGGCGGTCTCGATCACATAAGCCATCCAGCGCACCGTCATCAGCTGCGCCTTGCCGGCAGAAAAGATGCGCTCGATGAGCACGAAGCTCACCAGATGCGCCAGCAGGAACAGGACTGTGCCGGTGCGCACATGGCCGTTGGCGATGTGAATGAGCGCGAGGAACTTCACCGGCTCCACCACGCCGTACGGCACCACAATGAGCACCAGCACCGCATAGGCCGGCAGGCGGCCGACCCACGCCTCGAACCGCTGCACCAGCTTGAGCGCAGCGAGCCAATTCAGCAGCGGGCGATAGAGCGGGCGGACCAGCTCGTCGAGCAGGATGACAACCCCGACCACCAGCCGGAACGCGAGGCGCAGCACCCCGAGGAGCGGATTGCGCGTGCGGGCGGGACGGGGCGGCGGGGATTCGACCATGGCGCGATGATGCCGGGTAAACCGCCACCGCGATATATGCCGCTGCGGAATGGCGCTGGCAGATCCGGAGCGGTTCAGGCCAGCTCGGCGGCCGGAATCCACTCGGGTTCATAGGGCTCGATCGTTCCGAGTTCCACGGCCCTCTCCAAGGCATCGAGGCAGTCCGGCAAATTGGCGATATCGAAGCGCACGAGATCCGTCAGTGAGAAGCGCCACCAACGCAGACGCTCGAGCCGGACGATCGTTTCCGGATCGAACCGATAGCGCACGATCTGCGCCGGATTGCCTGCGACGATGGCATAGGCCGGGACGTCGCGCGTGATGCACGAGAGCGCACCGATCACCGCGCCGTTCCCGATGGTGACCCCGGAGCGGACGAAGGCATCCTGCCCGATCCAGACGTCATGGCCGATCTTCACCGGCTTCACGCTGCTGGCAAACCAGTGCCGCTCAGGAGCATCTGTGCCGGATACAAAACGATCCCAACCATAAAGCGTCGGATTTTCAAAACTCGAACTGGTCGAAAGCCGGGATATATCATGCTCATTGGCGCCCAGCGTGACGCCCGGCGCGATCGAGCAATATCGGCCCACTTCCACCCAGCACGCATGTCCCGCTGCGTGCAGCATGGAAAAGGCACCGAAGCGGGACGGGAACTCGCTCCGAATGTGCTTGGTCACCAGACAGGGTGGCTCAAACGCCAACGCCGCATGTGCGCTCGATGCATCGATGTTGGCTTGCACGCCCGCGTTCACCGCGCCCCCCTCATCCGACCGCTCCACCCTTCGGGCCGGGACAGAAAAGGCACCGGGTCGTTCATCAGGACTCCTTCCCAGAGCACATTTTCCGAGCTCGTGAGCAAGGCTTAACGGCAAAAGTACGAGAACTGGACCGAGGACGCAACCAAGTCTGCGGACCATGGGTCGGCATCAGGATCTGGCCGGTCCAGTTGGAGGGAAAGCGATGTGGAAGCATAAGTTCCAGGTCTCCCCGAGTTTGAATCACCTCACGACTTCGAAAGCCGGCGGCCCGCCACGGCCTTTACCGTCCGCCGACCTCGCGCCTATCGGGCGGAGGGCCGAATGTCCGTGCCGACGCGGCGGGGGCGACCGGCGCGGGTTGCGGCCGGTGGGGCCGTCGATCGGCGGGGGATGAGGGTCGGCGCGGCGATGCGCAGGCGGTCGGCGCTGGTCGCGGGGCCGCGCGTCAAAAGGTCCAGCGCGTCGGCGGCGATCTGGTCGAACGGCACGCGCACGGAGGTGAGCGGGGTCGGCAGGCGGCTGACGATCGGGATGTCGTTATAGCCCACGATGGAGACATCGCCGGGCACGGACAGGCCGAGCCGGGCGAGCGTCGAGAGGGCGCCGATGGCGGTGTTGTCGTTCACCGCGAAGAGCGCCGTGGGCGGCTCGGCCGTGCTCATGAGCCGCTCGGCCGCGTCCGCTCCCGAATCGATGCCAAAGGTGGATTCGACCACGAGCACCGGGTCATCCGCGATGCCGGCCTCCGCGAGCGCCTGCCGGTAGCCTTCCACGCGCCCCTGGCTGCTGGATGCGTAGGACGGGCCGGCGATGAGGCCGATGCGGCGATGGCCGAGGTCGATCAGATGCCGCGTGGCGAGGTATCCGCCAAGCCGGTCGTCGCCCACCGACGCCAGGCTTCGCCCGTCGCTGCGCAAAGCGAGCACATAGGGCACGCCGCGATCTGAAAGTTCCTGGGCGAAGTCGTCCCCTTCCCGCGCGGTGGAGAGGACAAGTCCGTCGACGCCCCGCTGGAGCAGCGTCTGCGCGGCCTTGCGGTCGGCGCGCGGCTCGTCGTCGGTGGTGGCGACGATGGCGAACTGTCCGGTGCGGGCGCAGGCGCGGGCGAGCGCCTCGTAGAGCATGGCCATCACGGTGTCGGTCAGCCGGGGCACGATGACGCCGATGGTGTCGGTCTGGCCGCGGCGCAGGCTTGCTGCGGAGACGTCGCGCACATAGCCGAGGCTCTCCGCCACCTGCCGCACCCGCCGGGCGGTCGCATTCTCCGAGCGCGGCAGGCGCTCGTCGAGGATGCGCGAGACGGTGGACTTGGACACACCCGCCGCCGCCGCGACGTCAAGGATGGTGACGCGCCCCTGCCGCTCGTGCGGTTCGTCATCGTTCAACGGCTTGTGTCCTTCGATCCAGGGCCAGGTGACAGATTAGCGGTTGACAGGAGAAGGCGACAACCGCAATTATGGGAACGTTCCCGCTAACGATCCAACAAAAGCTGCGGGTCGGAGGAAGCGGGACCGGATTTTCGGTCTGAACGACCCCAAGGAAGGAACTGGAACCATGGCTATCGACTGGAAGGGCCTGAACCCCGCCCCCGTCACCCTCTTCAAGGACAACGGCGACGTCGACTTCGACGGCAACGCCCGCCTCGCCAAGTGGCTGGCCGCCATCCCGGGCGTGAAGAGCCTCGTCATCCTCGGCCATGCCGGCGAGGGCACCTTCCTGACCTTCGAGGAGCAGATCGAGCTCATCCGCGTCTACAAGGACGCCACCCCCCTCCCGGTCATCGCCGGCATCACCGGTGAAGGCACCAAGGTCGCCGAGATCGAGGCCAAGAAGAAGTTCGACGCCGGCGCGAGCGGCGCGCTCGTGTATCCGAACCACGGCTGGCTGCGTTTCGGCTACCAGAAGGGCGCCCCGCAGGACCGCTACAAGGCCATCGCCCAGTCCGGCCTCGAGTGCATCCTGTTCCAGTATCCGGCCGTGACGAAGGCCAATTACGACCTCGACACCCAGCTCGAGATCGCCGCCATTCCGGGCGTGACCGCCACCAAGAACGGCGTGCGCGACATGAAGCGCTGGTACAACGAGATTCCCGCCCTGAAGAAGGCGTTCCCGAACCTCGCCATCATGTCCTGCCACGACGAGTGGCTGCTGCCCACCATGTTCGACGTGGACGGCCTGCTGGTCGGCTACGGCAACATGGCGCCCGAGCTGCTCATCGAATTCCTCAAGGCCGGCAAGGCGCAGGACTACACCCTCGCCCGCAAGTACCACGAGCAGCTGCTGCCCGTGACCCGCGCCGTCTATCACCGCGGCTCGCACATGGAGGGCACCGTCGCCCTCAAGCATGCGCTGCGCGCCCGTGGCCTCATCGACAACGTGAACATCCGCGAGCCGCTGAAGCCCCTCGGCGACGCCGCCGATGCCGAGATCCGCGCCGCCGTGAAGGCCTCGGGCCTCACCGTGGTCGCCGACGCCCTCGCCGCCTGATCGGCCACCGGGCACCAAACCGCACCGGACCGCTTCGGCGGTCCGGTGACGGGCCATGGCGAGCGCCGGCGCATCCGGCGTGCATAATTGAAAACAAGCCGCAAACCGGGAGCAACCCGGGGCATCTGGAGGAAAACATGCTCAAGCGCCGGGACTTCCTGTTCTCGTCCGCTGCCCTCTTCGGCGCAGCCCTCGCCCCGACCGTCCTAAGGGCGGCGAGCGACTTTCCCAGCCGGCCCATCAAGCTCGTCGTCCCGTTCGCCCCCGGCGGCGGCGTCGACGTATTCGCCCGCCTGATCGGACAGAAGCTCAAGGACCTCAAGGGCTACACCGTCGTCATCGACAACCGCAGCGGGGCCAACGGCACCACCGGCGGCAGCGCCGTGCGCAAGGCCGATCCGGACGGCTACACCATCCTCTTCTCGGCCGGCACCCATGTGATGGCCGGCAGCGTGATGAAGACGCCGCCCTATGACGCCGTCGCGGACTTCGCGCCCATCGCGCGGGCCGGCGAAGCGCCCATGATCATGGTGATGTCGCCGAAGCGGCCGCAGACCACCATCGCCGAGATCGTCGCCAGCGCCCGCAAGACCCCGCAGGACTGGAACCTCGCCGTCGCCGCCATGGGTTCGCCCGGCCACCTCGCGACCATCGAGTTCAACAAGCTGGCGGGCCTCAACCTCGACATCATCCCCTATCGCGGCACCGCTCCGGGCCTCAACGACGTGGCGGGCGGCAACGTCCAACTGATGATCGACCCGGTGCTGGCGCTGCTGCCCTACGCGCAGGCGGGAAATGTGAAGGCCATCGCCCTCACCTCCAGCAAGCGGAGCAGCCTCGCGCCGCAGGTTCCGACCGCGGCCGAAAGCGGCCTGCCCGGCCTCGACCAGTTCTCCTGGTACGGCGTTTGGAGCCCGAAGGACATGCCGCCGGACCTCGTGAAGACCCTCAATACCGCGGTGAACGAGGCCGTGCGTGCGCTGGCCGAGAGCGGGCAGCTCGCGAAGATCGGCATCGAGCCCATCTCCGAGACGCCGCAGCAGTTCGACGCCTTCCAGCGCGCCTACCTCAAGAAGGGCGCCGAACTGCTCGCCTCGGTGAATTTCGAGCCGAGCTGACGCAGCCCGGGCCGCGCGCCAAGCGGCCCCGGCTCCCCGTTTCTGAAAACAAGCCCCTCGACGACAAGGCCGCACGGCGCCCGTTTCCTCGCCCACCCGTCAGAACCTCCGCGCCTGTGCGCAGCAAGACCAAGAACAAATGCCCCCCTTGGAGGACCGAAATGCTCATGCAGACCCCACCCCGGATGGTGGCCGACGGCCCGGCGGACATCAGCGCCCGCATCGAGCGGCTGCCGGTGACGCGCCGGGTGTTCTGGACCCGAAACATCATCGGGGCCGCCACCTTCTTTGACGGCTACACCGTCATCGCCATCGCCTATGCGATGCCGGTGCTGGTGCGCGAATGGGGTCTCAATCCCGAGCAGACGGGCATGATCCTCTCCATGGGCTACCTCGGGCAGCTCATCGGGGCGGTGTTCTTCGGCTGGCTGGCCGAGCGCATCGGCCGCCTCAGCGTGCTGCTCTTCACCATCCTCTTGTTCGTCAGCATGGACATCGCCTGCCTGTTCGCCTGGGGCGCGGCCTCCATGATGGCCTTCCGCTTCATCCAGGGCATCGGCACCGGGGGCGAAGTGCCGGTGGCGAGCGCCTATATCAACGAATACATCGGCTCGAAGGGGCGCGGCCGCTTCTTCCTGCTGTACGAGGTGATGTTCCTGTTCGGCCTTGTGGGCGCCGGCCTCATCGCCCGGGCGCTGGTGCCGGTCTATGGCTGGCAGGCCATGTTCCTGGTGGGTCTCGTTCCCGCCGCCATCCTCATCCCGCTGCGCTTCTTCATGAAGGAATCGCCCCGCTGGCTCGCGTCCAAGGGGCGCTATGCGGAGGCCGACCGGATCGTGTCGGACCTGGAACGCAGCGCCATCGCCCAGGGCCATGTGCTGGCGGAGCCGAAGCCGGTGGCCGTGAAGGCGGTGGAGAAGTCCGGCATCCGCGAGCTGTTCAGCGGCATCTATCGCCGGCGCACGCTGACCATCTGGTCCATGTGGTTCTGCTCCTACCTCGTGGCCAACGGCATGATCGCCTGGCTGCCCACCCTCTACCGGCAGACCTTCAACCTGCCGCTGGAAACCGCGCTGCTCTACGGCCTGCTCACCTCGGTAGCCGGCGTGGTGGCCTCCATCGCCTGCGCGCTCCTCATCGACAAGGTCGGCCGCAAGCGCTGGTACACCTTCGCCTTCCTCACGGCGCCGCTCCCGCTGCTGGCGCTGGTGTGGATGGGCGCGACCTCCCCCACCGAGGTTCTGGTGCTCGCCGGCCTCGCCTATGCGATCGTGCAGACCATCACCTTCTCGCTCTACCTCTATTCGGCGGAGCTCTACCCGACCCGCCTCCGGGCGATCGGCACCGGGCTCGGCAGCGCCTGGCTGCGCCTCGGCTCCTCGGCCGGTCCCATCTTGGTCGGCACCATCATGGGCGCGGCGGGCATCCAGTATGTGTTCGCGGCCTTCGCCGGCATCCTCGTGGTCGGCGCCCTCGTCACCATGTTCTTCGCCATCGAGACCAAGGGCCGGGTGCTGGAGGAGCTTTCCCCGTAGCCTGCCTTCGCCGGAGCGACGCGCGATCAGGACGCCGGCGGACCCACTGCGGGCCTCACCTCTACGAGGCGGCCAGTCGCAGGGCCCTTGACCTTCATGCGGGAAGAAGGCCCATTGCCGGCCTCTTTTCCAAAGGGAGCCATCGAAGATGAGCGCGCCGGTGAAGATCGTGGTTCTCCTCTCCGCCCGCCCGGGCAAGGCGGAGGCGTTGCAGGCGCTGCTCACGGGCATGGCCGCCGCCACCCGCGCCGAGCCGGGCAACCTGCGCTGGGATTTCTGGCGCGACCAGTCCGAGCCGACGCGCTTCGTCATCGACGAGCTTTACGCGAATGCGGCGGCCGTCACCGCCCACCGCGAGACGGCGCACTTCGCGCATTATTTCGCGCACATCAACGACCTCGCCGAGCGCACCCCCTTCGTGCTCGATCCGGTCGACGTGCTGGCCTGAGCCATCACGGCCCCGCCGGCCGCTCCGGACGGGGACGGCGGGGCGGGCGGGCGATCTCGGCGAGCGCGACGGCGACAAGGCCGAAGGCGCCCCCGATGAGCACATTCTCCACCCGCTCGGCGGCGATGCCGCTGCCCGTGCCGGCGAACGCCGCCGCGAGCGCGATGAAGAAGCAGCGTGCGCCGAACCCGATCACGTAGCGCGAAAACGCGATCAGCGTGAGCATGGCCCCGAGCACGCAGAAGGAATAGCCCACCTCGCTCACCGGCAGCGCCAGCCCGATGAGCAGGCCGAGCGGCGCGCCCACCAGCGCGCCCATGGCCCGGAGCTTCAGCTTGCCGGTGGAGGCGGAGAGATCGCCCACCACGACGCTCGCCGCCGACCAGATCAGCCACTGGCCCTCGCGGATGTCGAACACCTCCACCAGCGCCGCCGCCGCGAACACGGCGGCCGCCGTCGCCACCGCCGGCCCCAGCCAGTCGCCGGAGCGCGGGCCGAAGATGTCGGCGCGGTCCAGCGTCCGCCGACGGCCGTCCAGCGCCTGCACCGCGCAGACGAGGGCGAGCCCGACGGGCGAGAGGCCCAGCATCACGCCCGCCTGCCACAACGCCGCCTCGCCCAGCGCGCCCTCGCGGATCTCCAGCGCCAGATAGACGGCGGGTATGAAGACCCAATTGCCCAGCGTCCGCAGCAGCGTGCCGAAGCGGGTGACCGCCGCGGCCATGAAGCCGGTCACCGCCGCCAGAACGACGAAGAGCGGCGGGATGGGCGCCGCCAGGAACAGCAGCGCGAAGGTGGCGACGATGACGAGATACTGCACGATCACCGCCGAAGGGCTGAGCCGCAGCTTCAGCGCCGGGATCAGCAGCGAGACGGTGAGGAGGCACAGATTGACCAGCGCCGGCTCGCGCGTGAACAGATAGGCGATCACCAGCGGCCCGGTCACCACCAGTGCACGGACGATGGCGCCGAGATGAAGCTCCTGCGCCAGAAGGGGACGCAGCCCCGCGCCAGCGCCGGTCACGGGCATGCCCGCCCGGCACCCGGTGCCGCCGGTCCAGGCACGCCGCGCCGCCCGCGCGCTCGGAGATTGCCGCCCATCCCTCTGCCCCTTCCCGCCACCATCCTACACCGGGTGCGGCGGACGGGGGAGCATCAGGCGGGACGGATGGCGAGCCGCGTCGCCGCCATGGCCCGGTAGGCCGAGGCGCGGCAGCTCAGCACCAGCACCTGCATGCGGCCGGAGGCCTCGGAAAGGATGTCCATCATGGTGTCGAAGCGGTCGTCGTCGGCGAAGACGAGGGCATCGTCCAGCACCAGCGAGGCCGGCTGCCCCTTGTCAATGAGGAGGTCGGCGAACGCGAGGCGGGTGAGGATGGCGATCTGCTCCTGCGTGCCCTTGCTCAGTATCTCCGCCGCCTCCTCGCGGCCGGCGCGGGTGAGAAGGCGCGGCTTGAGGTCCTCGCCAAAGGACAGGCTGGCCGAGGGCAGCAGGCGCCGCACATAGGGCTCGATGCGCCGGGTGACGGGGGCGAGATAGCGCCGCGCCGCATCCTGCTGAGCCTCCTTCAGCACCTTGAGCAGCAGCGCCAGCGTGTCCGCCTCGCCTTTCAGGCGGGCGAGCGCGGCGGCGGCGGCCTCGGCCTCCTCGTCGGCGGCGGCCTTGCGGGTCGCGGGGCCTTCCCCGCCCAAGGTGCGCGCCTGCTCTTCCAGCCGCGCCACCGCACCCGCCAGCTCCGGCAGCTGGGCTTGCAGCGTGTCGCGCCTCTTTCGGAGACCGTCGCGACGGCGGATGAAGCCGTCCGCGTCCAGCCCCTCGGCGGCGCGGCGGGCGGTGTCGCAATCCACCAGCGCGCGGGCCTCGGCGGCACGGGCCTCTTCCAGGGCAGCGGCGAGATCGACGTCCGGGAGGGCCGCGCGGTCGGCGGCAAGGTCGGCGGCGAGGCGCGCCCGCTCCGCCTCGGCCCGCTCCAGCGCGGCCGTGAGGGCGACCTCCTTCAGCTCGCCCGCCTTCAGGCTCTCCAGAGCTGCCTCGCGGCGCGCGGCGGCCTCGGCCTCGGCGGCGCGGGCGGCGCGATAGGGCGTCTCGACGTCAGCGGCGGAGAACCCCGCATCCTTGGCCTCCGGCGCCGGGCGCTCCACGCCGGCGAGCGCGCCGCGCAGGGGATCGAGACCGGCGGGAATGCCGAGGGCGGCATCGGCCGGACATTCGGCCTTGAGCCGGGTCTTGAGGCCGAGCAGTTCGGCCTCGTCGATGGCCCGCGCCCGGCCCGCCGCACGGGCGGCCTGCGGAGCATCCTGGCCGACGCTCGAAAGGAAATCGGCGAGATCGCGCCGGGCCGCCCGAAGCCGCGCCAGCGCCGGCTCGCCCGAGGGTGGCGGGGCGAAGGCGAGGGTGCCGACGCCGGGAATGGCGAGGGTGCGCGGGCGGCTGAGGCGGATGGCGCCTTCGGTGAGCGGCACGCCGTCGAGGAGAATCTCTGGCGCGCCCGGTTCAAGAGTCACGGTAAGGGTGGCGGCGCCGGCTTCCGCCTGGGCGCGCGCGGCGCTTTCCGCATCCTCCAGCTGGCGCAGGCGATCCATGGCGGCGGCGTCCATGCGCGAGGCCGCGATGCGGCTCTCCCGCGCCCTAATGTCCCCCGCAAGCGCCTCCGCTCGGTCGAGCCGGGCGAAGGCGGAGGCGAAGGCGGAGGCGAAGGCGAGGCGGCGTTCGGCGGCGGCGCGTTCGGCGACGGACTGGTCCCGCCGCGTCTCCGCCTCCCGCAGGCCCGCGCGGGCGGCATCCAGCGCAGCGGCCGCAGCTTTTTCAGCGGAGCGGGCGTGGCCGATCACCTCGGCATGGGCGCTCACGGCCTCGGCGGCGCGCGCAACCTTCGCCTCGGCCTCCCGAAGCTGGCCCGCGAGCTTCTCGCGCCCCGCCCTGCGCTCCTCGAGCGCAGTGCGGCGGCCGGATTGCTCGCGCACGGCGAGGGTGGCGATCTCCAGCGCCTGGCCGGCGGCGCGGGCGCGGGCGATATCCTCGTCGAGCGTCTTCAGATCGGCATCGGTCTGCGGGTCCTCGATGTCGCGCACGAGGCGGCGACGCTCGTTGCGCTTATATTCCAACTGCTCCAGCACGCCCTCGAATTGCTCCAGCTCCCGCGCCCGCTCGGTGGCGGAAAGACGCGCGGCCTCGGCCGCCTCCATCGCCAGCTTCAATCGCTTGGTAGGCTTGCCACCGGGAGTAAGGAAATCCTCGAGCGCCTTCTCCACCTGCGCCACCACCGCCTTGGCCCGGCGCCCGCCGGTGACCGCGCCGATCTCGCCGGCCAGGGCCTCCTCCAGCGTGCGGCGGGCGGTTTCGCCCGGGCTGCCGAGGAGGAAGGACTGGCCCTGCTCCACCCACAGCAGCCCCAAAGCGCCACGGCTGTCATCATCGGCGCCGCGATTGCCGGCGGGTGCGAAACCGAGCAGCCCCTGCAATTTTTCCTCGGCGGCATCCGAGGCGAACCGCCCCTGCGGCCCCTCCAGCATCACGGAAGGCGACAGCAGAAACCGCTTGGTGAGGCGCCATTCCTCGCCGTTCACGTCGAAGGCCAGTTCCACGCTCGGCGCCACCTCGTCGCCCTGCGGACGGAAGGAGCGGATACGCTCGCTCTTGGCGCTGTGCCGTTCGAACAGGGCGGCGCGCAGGGCGTCCAGCACGGTGGATTTGCCGGTCTCATTGGGCTCGCAGACGAGGTTCAGCCCGTCGGTGAAGCCGTCCACCACCACGGGGGCGCGGAACTTGCGGAAATTCTCGATCCTGAGGCGACGAACCCGCATCACGCTTCCCCCGCCCTTTGGGCGCGCATCTGCTCCACATAAAGACGCTCCAGCGCCTGGGCGGCGAGCCGCCCCTCGGCCCCGCCCCCGCCCATCATCGCCCGCAGGCGCACGGCGGCGGCGTGGAGTTCGCCTTGCGTGTCGATCTCGGAGAGATCCGTGTCAGTGGGACGGGTCACGAGGTCGTCGGCAATCAGGTCCAGCCAGCGCATTTCGTGGGCGAGTTCATCCTCCAGCCGGCGCCGCACAGCCACCCGCTCGGCCAGGGTGACGAGGCCGGAGAGCCGGAGCCGGCAGACCAGATCCTGCCGCGCCACGCCCGGCGCGAGGCCGGCGATGCGCGCGTCGAGATCGTCCGCGCCGGAGAGGGTCCAGCCCTCCTCCAGCCAGTGGTGGCGGCCGATAGGCAGTTCCGTCACCTGCGGCGGGGCACTGCCGGAGACATCCACGAGCAGGGCGACACCCGTGACCTCACGGCCGAAATCGTCCGGCTCGGGCGTGCCGCTGTAATAAGTGCGCTCATCGATGCGGATGCGGCCATGCCAGTCGCCCAGCGCCAGATAGGCAAGGCCGGCGCGGCGGGCGCGGTCGACGGCGACGAGATTGGGGTCGGCATCCCCGCCGAAGGTCTGAACCGAGCCGTGGGCGAGGCCGATGCGCAAGGCGCCCGGCGGGGTTTCCGCCCCGTCGAACCATTGGGTGGGGTCGGCGACGCTGCGCTTGCGGGAGAGCGGCGCCGGCAGCAGCACGGCCGCCTCGCCCGATCCGGCGCCCAGCTCCAGCGGCCGCGCCTCGGTGAGGGCTGCGACATTGGCCGGCGTGTCGGCGGCAAGCCGGCTCCACAATCCGTCGGCGCGCAGGGGATCGTGGTTGCCTGGCAGCAGCAGGAAGCGCACGTCGGCCTGCGCCTTCATGCGGTTGAGCGCCTGCCGGTAGACGCGATCCCCCGGCTCGGGGCTGTCGAACACGTCCCCGGCCACCAGCACCAGCGGCGCGCCATGGGCACGCGCGGCGGCGGCGAGGCGGTCGATAACATCGAGCCGCGCCTCCTTCAGAACGGTGCGCGCCTCCTCCGGCACGCGGCCGAACGGCTTGCCCAGTTGCCAGTCAGACGTGTGGATGAAACGCATGCCCGCCTCCGCGCGCAGATGTGGCGCAGGCGCGGCAACGGCGCAAGGTGGGACCGGGGCCGCCCGTCCGACGGATCGATCTCCGGCGCCGATGATGTCGGCGAACACACCCCAAGCGGCGTGCATCTTCATCTGCGACATTCGGTCTTTCAATACCGGCGCACACTCTTTGATCACGATCAAGGAATGGGCGAACACCCCCGCCTAGCGTTTCCGGATTGCGGGGCTTTCCGGGTCCGGCGGGGGTCCGAAAAGGCTGCCCGGCGGATCGTCGGCAGCGGCGCGGGGGCAGGTCCGGCGTTTCAGGACCGGCCGCCGGAAGGCGACCGCAGAGATTTTCTTGATCCTTTCCAGAGGAGACCTTGTGATGAACGCCCTTTCCCAGCCCATCCTTGCCGCCGAAGCGTCCGCCACCGATGACGTGCTGATCCACGTCCGCTTCGAACCCAACGCCGACATCTTCACCATCGACCGGCTGCCCGAGGGCCAGAGCGGCAAGGCGTGGTTCGATCACCTCTACGCCAATGCGGCGTCCCATTACCGGACCTTTGCCAACGGCCGCGGCTTCTTCCGCATTCCGGCGTCCGTCTTCGCGACGCTCTGAACGCTTGTAAATCCGTGTTCTCCAGGTTCGACCTCCGGGTCGAAACGGGAGGCCGGCGCCAGCTCTCCGGCGCCGGCCTTTTTGTTGGCGCTCCGCCGGATGTGAACGCGAGCGCCGCCGGAAAGAGTTGATATCGGACAACGACATCGCCCCACTGATGGGGAAACTGCCCAAAGACGGCAGTTCCCAAGGGAGGCGACCCATGTCCGAGGCAGCACAGCAGCACACCACACTGGGCGACGAGAGCTTCATGAGCGCGGATGATCTGCGCGCGTACATGATGGAAGTCGAGACGGCCAAGCTCTCCAAGGAGATCTCCGCCATGGACCGGGCCGACAAGGCCCGTGAGGAGCTCATCAAGACGCTCTCCCAGCCCTTGGACCTGACGCCCGAGACCCTGCACCAGATCGCCCAAAACCTGCTCACAAAGATCCGCCTCGCCGCCCAGCGGGGCGAGACCGAGATCATGGTCATGCGCTTTCCCAACGTGCTTTGCACCGACAAGGGCCGCGCCATCAACAATGCGGAAGAGGGCTGGCCCGACACGCTCACCGGCCGCCCGCGCCAGGCCTTCGAGCTGTGGCGCGACCACCTCCGGCAGGGCCACTACAAGCTCAAGGCGATGATCGTGGACTGGCCGAACGGCATGCCCGGCGACGTGGGCTTCTTCCTGAGCTGGGCCTGACCCGCCGTCCTATCGGCGCGGTTTCAAGGGAGGACGCCGCCATGGCGCACAAGCACAAGAAAAAGCACACGACCCAGACCATCCTGCCCCCTTCCGGCACGGACGGCGACAGCCCCGCCGCCCCGCTCTCCCGCAAGGAATACGAGGCGGAGCTGAAGCACCTGCATGCCGAGCTGGTGAAGCTTCAGCTGTGGGTGAAGCACACGGGCGCGAAGATCTGCATTGTCTTCGAGGGCCGGGATGGGGCCGGCAAGGGCGGCGTCATCAAGGCCATCCTGGAGCGGGTGAGCCCGCGCATCTTCCGGGTGGTGGCGCTGCCGCCGCCCACCGAGCGCGAGAAGACGCAGATGTTCATCCAGCGCTATGTGACCCACCTGCCGGCCGGCGGCGAGATCATCATCTTCGACCGCTCCTGGTACAATAGGGCCGGCGTCGATCGCGTGATGGGCTTCTGCACCGAGGAGCAAGCCCAGAAATTCCTGGCGAGCGTGCCCTACGTGGAGCAGTCCATCGTCGAATCGGGTGTGATCCTCCTGAAATACTGGCTCGAAGTGTCAGAGGAGGAGCAGACCCGGCGGATGGAGAGCCGCATCGACGATCCGCGCAAGATCTGGAAGCTCTCGCCCATGGACCTGGAATCCTACGCGCGCTGGTATGATTACTCCCGGGCGCGAGACGCCATGTTCGAGGCCTCAGACACCATGTGGGCGCCGTGGTTCGTGGCCTTTTCAGACGACAAGAAGCGGGCGCGGCTCAACATCATCTCGCACCTGCTCTCCCGCATCCCCTACGAGGACGTGCCGCGGGAGAATATCAAGCTGCCGAAGCGCCAGAAGGACCCTGACTATGTGGAGGCGGACTATGCCCGCCACCGGGTGCCCGAACGGTTCTGAGCGACCGCTCGACCACATGGCGAAAAGGCGGCCGGCTTGCGCGGCCGCCCGGCCGTCCGATCACATCATCCGGCGCTGCGCGTCGGGGGAAAGACGCATGGCGTCGGCGAAGGTCTCGAACGCCACCCAGGCCCGGCGCTGAAGCTCGGGCAGGCGGGCGGCCTCCATCTGATCCACCAGCATCTCGGCATGTTCTCCCACGGGATGGGAGCGGACGAAGCCGATGGCGTCATCCAGAGAGCGCAGGATGATGCAGGAGCCATCGATGCAGATCTTGAGCGGGTGGTGGGCGGCATCGACCATAGGCGGTCCTCCGTGTGAGCTGTGGGGCAGCTGGGGTGTCGCGTCAGGTTCTGCCGGCCAACGACGCTTGGCGCCTCCCGCATTTTGGGGAGACCGTCAAAAAGCGCGATACATGACCGGGGCGGGGCAGGCTCCTTTGAGCCCGAACGACCGTTGAAACGCGGATCAGCCACCAAGGTTCCCATCGCTCATCAAAAAAAAATTCTGGTCGGCCATCCTCCATTTTCGGGATGCCGGGAAGGCCCTGTCCGCGCGAAACAGGACGGGCGCCGATATTGCCACGGCAAACTGACGCGCCGGCCGGACGGCATTCCCCCGCATGCCGTCCGGCTGCCCCATTTCTCCCCTGAACTCTCCCTGACGGAATTCGGAACCGCCACGCTCCAGCCGCGTTGGGCAAGCATGGCCGCTCGTCCGGCGCGTCCGCCGCAGCGGCGACGTGTCGGCCGGGCTCCACCGTTCGTCCTTCCACGACGGTTCAAGGGAGCACCGTGCCTTTCTGCCCCGCCCCCATCTCGTCCGCCCCGGCCGCCGCGCGCGGCTCAAAGTCCTCCGGAACCGGGAGCCTCGGCCATGCCTGAGCCCGTCACCGCCGGCGACAACCCGCTGTGGTACAAGGACGCCATCATCTACCAGCTGCATGTGAAGTCGTTCTTCGATGCCGATGACGACGGCATCGGCGACTTCCGCGGGCTGATCTCCAAGCTCGATTATATCGCCGAGCTCGGCGCCACCGCCGTGTGGCTCCTGCCCTTCTACCCCTCTCCGCGCCGCGACGACGGCTACGACATCGCGCTCTACGAAGGCGTGTCACCGGACTACGGCACCATGGACGAAGCGCGGCGCTTCATCGCCGAGGCGCACGCGCGCGGGCTGCGCGTCATCACCGAGCTGGTCATCAACCACACCAGCGACCAGCACCCCTGGTTCCAGGCCGCCCGGCGCGCGCCGAAGGGCAGCCCCGAGCGCAACCTCTATGTCTGGGCGGATGACGACAAGGGCTATCCCGGCGTGCCCATCGTGTTCTGCGACGTGGAGAAATCCAACTGGAGCTGGGACGAGGTGGCCGGCCAGTTCTACTGGCACCGCTTCTACGCCCACCAGCCGGACCTCAATTTCGACAATCCCGAGGTGCTGGAGCGCGTGCTCTCCGTCATGCGCTTCTGGCTGGACATGGGGGTGGACGGGCTGCGGCTCGATGCCGTGCCATATCTGGTGGAGCGCGAGGGCACCGACTGCGCCAACCTGCCCGAGACCCACGCCATCCTGAAGCAGATCCGCGCCCATCTCGACGCGCACTACACCGGCCGGATGCTGCTGGCCGAGGCCAACCTCTGGCCGGAGGACACCCAGCAATATTTCGGCCCCAATGCCGACGAATGCCACATGGCGTTCCACTTCCCGCTGATGCCGCGCATGTACATGGCCATCGCCAGGGAGGACCGCTTCCCGGTCACCGATATCCTGCGCCAGACGCCGGCCATCCCGGCCACCTGCCAGTGGGCCATCTTCCTGCGCAACCACGACGAGCTGACGCTGGAGACGGTGACCGACGCCGAGCGAGACTATCTGTGGAGCATCTATGCTTCCGACCGGCGCGCCCGCATCAACCTCGGCATCCGCCGCCGCCTCGCGCCGCTGCTGGAGCGTGACCGGCGGCGCATCGAGCTGATGAATTCCCTGCTGCTCACTCTGCCGGGCACGCCTGTCATCTATTACGGCGACGAGATCGCCATGGGCGACAACATCCACCTCGGCGACCGCGACGGCGTGCGCACGCCCATGCAATGGTCGCCGGACCGCAACGGCGGCTTCTCCAAGGCCGATCCGGAAAAGCTGGTGCTGCCGGTGATCCAGGATCCGCTCTACGGCTTCCCGGCCGTGAATGTGGAAGCGCAATCGCGCGATGCCCATTCCATGCTGAACTGGACGCGGCGGTTCCTCGCCGTGCGCAAGGAGCATCTGGCCTTCGGGCGCGGCACCTTCCGCCTGGTGTTCCCGCGCAACCGGCGCATCCTCGCCTATCTGCGCGAATTTGAAGGCGAGGCGGTGCTGTGCGTCGCCAACCTCGCCCACACCCTGCAGGGAGTGGAGCTGGACCTTGCCGAATTCGAGCGGCGGGTGCCGGTAGACCTCGTGAGCGGCACCAGCCTGCCGGCGCTCGACCGCGCACCCCTCGTACTCACCCTGCCGCCCTATGGCTTCTACGCCTTCCGCCTGTCCACCACGGCGGCGGAACCCGCCTGGCGCG
This sequence comes from Xanthobacter flavus, assembly GCF_017875275.1. Classification (NCBI taxonomy): domain Bacteria; kingdom Pseudomonadati; phylum Pseudomonadota; class Alphaproteobacteria; order Hyphomicrobiales; family Xanthobacteraceae; genus Xanthobacter; species Xanthobacter flavus. Next base: position 1,372,921 of record NZ_JAGGML010000001.1, read on the forward strand.
ATCCGGCGCCGGAAATGCTGCCGGAATTCGCCACCCTCGTGGTCCGCGACGGGCTGATGGGTGCCCTCTCCGACACCCACCGCGCGGTGATCGAGACCGAGGCGCTGCCGCAATATCTGGCGCGGCGGCGCTGGTTTCCCGGCACGGCCAAGGACATCGGCGCGGTGCGCATCGGCTGGGTCATGCGCCTGCCCGGCACCGAACGCGAAGTCGCCATGGCGGAGATCGAGGCCGATCTCGCCGGGCACACCGAGCGTTTCCTCATGTCCTTCTGCGTGGCGTGGGAGGACCAGCATCCCCCCGCCATCGCCGAGCAGCTGGCCCTTACCCGCGTGCGGCAGGGCCGGCGCGTCGGCTTCCTCACCGATGCCATGGTGCTGGACGGGCTGCCCGCCGGCGTGCTGCGCGCGCTGCGGCAGGCCGAGCCGGTGCCCCTCCCCGACGGGGGCGCGCTGGTGTTCTCGCCCACCGACCGGCTCGATGGCGTCGACGTGGAGCGCGGGGCGCTCTGCGAGCTAGTCGACGCGGACGAGCCGGCGGCAAGCCTCGTCGTCACCGACAGGGTGGCGGTGAAGCTGTTCCGCCACATGGAGTTCGGCCGCACCGGCGAGCTGGAGATGGCGCGCCACCTCAGCGCCCTCGACTTCCCGCACGTGCCGCCGCTGATCGGCGCCGTCACCCGCACCCGGCCGGAAGGCGGATCGGCGCAGGTCGCGCTCGCCTACGGCTTCGTGCGCAATCAGGGCAACGCCGCCGGCTGGACCATGGCGCAGGTGCAGCGCGCGCTCGATGCGGCTGCCCGGCCCGATGGCGGCCACCCGCATTTCGAGGAGGAGGTGGCCGGCGTGCTCCGCGTGCTGCGCGGCAGCGCGCGGCGGCTCGCGGAACTCCATGCGGTCCTGTCGGCCCCCTCCCCCGATCCGGCCTTCGCGCCTGGCGTCGCGAGCACCGGCCAGATCGACGGCTGGATCGAGGAGGCCATGGCGGCCGTGCGCGCGGCGCCGGACGCGCTCGCGGAGGTCGATGGCGACTGGCTCGCCGCGCAGTTGCGCGAGCGCGTGGCCGGCGCCCTCGCCGGGGCGGAAGTGCCGGTCATCCGCATCCACGGCCGCTTCGATCTCGAACACCTGCTGGTGTCGGGCAGCGATGCGGTCATCACGGGTGCGCAGGGCGGACGCGACGCGGATGGGTCGCGGGAGAGCGGCTGGCGGGATGTGGCCGAGCTGCTTGCCTCGGCGGAGCATGTGCTCGCCCGCATCGGGGCCGGAGAAGCCGGTGTCGCGCGCGATGCGCCGGAGCTGCGGGCGGAGCTTCTCGCCGCCTTCCGCGCCCGCGCCGAGCGCGCGGTGCTGGCCGCCTACGGGGAAGGCGCACCGGACGGCGGCCGGGGCCGGCCATTGCTCGATGTCTTCCTTCTGGAGGCGCTCGCGCGGCGGCTCCGGTCGGGCCCGGACATGCGGGCCGGCGTGCGGCGGGAGATCACCGCCGGGCTCGAACGCGTCGCCGCCCGGGTGGCGCGTCAGGAGGCGCCGCTCGAAGCCTGATGGCATGCCGATGGGGAACGGGTGGCGCGGCCGCTCGTTGACTGCGCAAAGGAGATCGATGTTATGAGCCCCACAGCCACCACGTCCGCCCCCCGCACCGCGCCGCTCGACCAGCGGCTGGACGAAGCGCTGGAAGAGTCCTTTCCTGCCAGCGATCCGCCGTCCGTCACCCGCGCCCCGAAGGCGGAGGGCGAGCCGCGAGATGAGGCCCAGCGCGAAAAGGAGGAGGTCTCCGACCAGCTGGACGAGGCGCTGGAGGATTCCTTCCCCGCCAGCGATCCGCCCTCCATCACCCGCGCCCCGAAGCCCGAGGGCGATCCGGCGGCGGATGCGCGGGACGACGACGCGAAAAAGCGCACCTCTGACCGCCTCGACGAGGCGCTGAAGGAGACCTTTCCCGCCAGCGATCCGCCCGCGCTGGTCCAGCCCGGCGCAGTGTGAACGGCTCAAGAAGGGCCGCCTCCGCCCTCAGCCCCTCGGGCTTTGGGGGCGGGGGCGGCCGGCGCCGTCTTCGGGGGCTGGAATGAATTCGTCGTGGTCCATGGGGATGAGGTCGAACCGCCCCTCCCGCCATGCCGCCTTGGCCGCATCGAGCCGATCGAGGCTCGACGACACGAAATTCCACCAGATATAGCGCGGCCCCTCCAGCGGCTCGCCGCCGACCAGCATCAGCCGTGCGGGCGTGCGGGCGCGCACAGAGGTCGCGACGCCGCGCCGGATCACCAGCATCTGGCCGGGCGGGAAGGCGGTGCCGTCCACCTCCACCTCGCCCTCCAGCGTGAACAGGGCGCGGTCCTCGTGGGTGGGGTCCACCGGCACATGAGCGCCGGCGGCCAGCTGGATTTCCACATAGGTCGCGGGAGACGCGAGCGCGACGGGCGAGGTCGCGCCGAAGGCACTGCCGAGGATGACCCGCGCGCGTACCCCACCATCCGCCACAACCGGAAGCTTTTCGCTGTCGGCGTGGAGGAAGTCCGGCGCCGTCTCCTCCAGCGCTTTCGGCAACGCGATCCAGCTCTGGATGCCGAACAGCGGCCCGCCGCGCGCCTTCACCGTGGCGTCGTGGCGTTCGGAATGGACGATGCCCCGGCCGGCGGTCATCAGGTTCACCGCGCCCGGCTCGATCACCCGCTCGGTGCCGAGGCTGTCGCGGTGGATCATGCTGCCTTCGAACAGATAGGTGACAGTCGCGAGCCCGATGTGCGGATGGGGCCGCACATCCTGTGCCTGCGCCGCCGAGAATCGCACCGGCCCCATCCGGTCGAAGAAGATGAAGGGCCCGATCATCTGGCCCTGCACGGAGGGCAGCACGCGGGCCACCTCCATGCCACCGATGTCGTGGGCGCGGGGGACGATGACGGTCTCGACGGCCGCGCAGCTGGCGGCATCGCCGGGGACGGGATCGGGGGTCGGGGAGAAGCTCATGGCGGGAGCTTGCCGGCCTCCGGCGCCGCCGTCAAAGGGGCGTGGTGGACGGCGACGTCAAAGGCGCGCGAGCGGAACCGTTAACCTTTCACGCAGGCAACCCCCTCCTCCGGCACCGGCGGGGGGCGTTTTTTACTTCCCCGCAAGGGGCCGACCCTAGCGTCGGCCTACCGCGGCACCCTCGTCGCGGCATCATTTTCGCGGCCATGCGCCGCCCTGACCGGATTTGAGCCATGAAGCTTCTGTTCTCGCGCTTCATCAAGGAAGAGGACGGCTCCACCGCCCTCGAATACGGCTTGATCGCCGCCGGGCTTTCCATCGCCATCGTCACGGTGCTGGTGCAGATCGCCTCGACCTTCGCCCGGCTGCAGGCCTCCTCGGCCGCCGCCGGGAACTGACCGCGCGATGGGGATGGGCCACATGAGGATCGCCGAGCTGCTGCTGCTCGGCCTCTATCCGGCGCTGTTGTGCGCGTCGATCGGCGCGGACGTCGCCCGCCGGATCATCCCCAATGTCGTGGTCGTCAGCCTCATCGCCGCCTTTGCCGCCGTCACGTTTCTTGTCCCCGTGCCCGACCTGATCTTCCGGCTCGCCGCCGCCGGCGCCGTCACGGCGCTGGGCTTCTCCTTGTTCGCCGAGGACATCATCGGCGCGGGCGACGCCAAGCTCGCGGGTGCCATCGTGCTGTGGGTGGACCCGCTGCACCTGCCCCTGTTCGTGCTCGCCACCGGCACGATCGGCGCCATGCTCGGCATCGCCGCCGCGGCTCGCCATCGCTTCGCAGGGGTGGATGAAGCCGCCCTTGCCGACCGGCGCCGCGCCAGCCTGCCCTATGGGGTGGCGCTGGCGGGCGCCGGCCTCATTATCCATCCCCTGTCGAGCCTGCTGCATCCCTGATCCGGTACGGCTGCGCCACTCCCTTGCGGGCGGGCGCGGCGCGGACCACCATGCGCCGTCTGCGCGGCGCCGGATGGCGGAACCATTGCCTGTCCCCCCGGCGCGGCGCGAGGAGTTCCGTTGATGATCGATTGCTTTGCCCTGTCGTCCGCCGTCAGCCTGCCCGTCTGGTGCGTCTCCAAGGACACCTTCGCTTCCGCACCCATTCCCGAGGCCGCGCGCCGCTTCGCCGAAGCGGCCGGCTTCTCCGGCGCCGCCGGCAAGCTGCTGCTGCTGCCGAACGCCGACGGCGGGCTCGCCGGCGCCCTGTTCGGCATCGCCCCCGCTCCGAAGTCGGATGCTTTCGCCACCGGTGCCCTGCCCGGACTGCTGCCGGAGGGCGTGTGGCGGCTGGAGGGCGAGGTGCCGAGCCCCCGCCTCGCCGCCCTCGCCTTCGCGCTGGGCACCTACCGCTTCTCCGCCTATCGCACCGCCAAGGCCCCCAAGGTGCAGTTGGCGGTGCCGGAGGGCGTGGACGTCGCCCAGCTCCACCGCACGGTGGAGGCGGTGACCCTCACCCGAGATCTCGTCAACACCCCCGCCAACGATCTCGGCCCCGCCGAGCTGGAGGACGCCGCCCGCAGCCTCGCCGCCCGCCACGGCGCGCGTTTCCGCTCCATCGTCGGCGATGCGCTGCTGGCGCAGAACTTTCCCATGATCCACGCGGTGGGCCTTGCCGCCGCCCGCGCGCCGCGCCTCATCGAGATTCGCGCCGGCGATCCCGCCCACCCCAAGGTGACGCTGGTGGGCAAGGGCGTGTGCTTCGACACCGGCGGACTCGATCTCAAGCCCTCCTCGGCCATGCTGCTGATGAAGAAGGACATGGGCGGCGCCGCCAACGCGCTGGGCCTCGCCCACATGCTCCTGTCGCGCGGCGCGAAGGTGAACCTGCGGGTGCTCATCCCGGCGGTGGAGAATTCCGTCTCCGGCGTCGCCTTCCGTCCCGGCGACGTGCTGCGCAGCCGCAAGGGCATCTCGGTGGAGATCGGCAACACGGACGCCGAGGGCCGCCTCGTGCTGGCCGACGCGCTCGCCCTCGCCGACGAGGAGGCGCCCGACCTCGTGGTGGATTTCGCCACCCTCACCGGCGCCGCCCGCGTCGCCCTCGGCCCGCAGCTCCCCGCCGCCTTCACCGACGACGAGGACTTCGCCGCCGACCTCGCCCGCCACGCCATGGTGGAGGCCGACCCGCTGTGGCGGCTGCCGCTCTGGGCGCCCTACGCGGGCATGCTCGATTCCAAGGTGGCCGACATCAACAACGTGTCCTCCGGCGGCTTCGCCGGCGCCATCACCGCCGCTCTGTTCCTCGCGAAGTTCGTCGAGAAGGCCCGGTCCCATCTCCACCTGGACCTGTTCGCCTGGAACCCCGGCAGCCGACACGGACGCCCCGAGGGCGGCGAGGCGCAGACCATCCGCGCGCTGGACGCGCTGATCGCCGAGCGGTTCGGCTGAGGACAGGGGGGAAGCCATGACCTTCGCTTTGCCCCCGGGCCTCGATGCCCGGCTGACCCCCGCCCGCGCCGATCTTGCTGCGACCAGCCTCAAGGGGCTGGTGCACGTGCCCCGCTTCGTGGACGGCGAAATGCGGCGCGTGGCCGTGCCCGTCGCGCCCCTGCGCCGCCGCCCCGCCGGCGACGCCCCGCTCGAGACCGAGGCGCTGTTCGGCGAGCGGGTGCGCCTGTTCGAGGAGGATACGGAAGGCTGGGCCTGGGTGCAGCTGGAGGCAGACAATTACGTCGGCTACATGCCCGCCGAGGCCCTCGCCCCCGAAGGCACCGCGCCCGCGCACAAGGTGACGGCGCTCCGGACCTTCCTGTTTCCCGGACCGGACATCAAGCTGCCGCCCCGCGACGCGCTCGTGTTCGGCAGCCGGGTGGTGGTGCGCTCCATCTCGGGCGGGTTCGCCTTGACGACGGACGGCTGCCTGCCCGCCGTCCATGTGGCCCCCGCCGACGACCGCGAGGGCGATTTCGTCACCGTGGCTGCCCGCTTCCTCGGCGTTCCCTATCTGTGGGGCGGGCGCTCCAGCCTTGGCATCGACTGTTCGGGACTGGTGCAGACCGCCCTCGCCGCCACCGGCGTCCGGGTGCCGCGCGACAGCGACATGCAGGAAAAGGCCATCGGCGCGGCCATTCCGCTCGATGCCCCTCGCCGGCGCGGCGATCTCCTGTTCTGGCCGGGACACGTGGGCATCGCCGAGGACGAGCAGACGCTGCTCCACGCCAACGCCTTCCACATGGCCGTGGCGCGCGAGCCCCTCGCCGGCGCGCTGGAGCGAATCAGCGCCGCCGGCCTCGCGCTGCGGACCATCCGCCGTCCGGGCTGACGCGACGCCTCTTCAGCTGTGGGCGATGACCCGGTCGCGGCCGCCGCGCTTCGCCTCGTAGAGCGCGGCATCGGCGGCGGCGATAAGGGCGTCCGGGCTGCCCTCCGCTGTCGGCACGACGGAGGCGACCCCAAAGCTCGCCGTCACCCGGCGGCGCGGGGCGGCCGGATGCTCGATGCCAAGCTCGGCGAGCAGGCGGCGCACATCCTCCGCGAAGGCGACGCCGGCGCTCATGTCGGCACCGGACATCAGCACGACGAATTCCTCGCCGCCATAGCGCGCCACGAGATGGGACGTGCCCGCCGCCGCCGCCGACAGCATCCGCGACACGGCCCTGAGCGCGTCGTCACCCTGCAGATGCCCGCGCGTGTCGTTGAAGGCCTTGAAGTGGTCCACGTCGAGCATCACCAGCGTGAGCGGCACGCCCTCGCCGCGCGCCCGCACCCAATCCTGTGAGAACTGCACGTCGAAGGTGCGGCGGTTGGCGAGGCCGGTGAGACCGTCGGTCCGCGCCAGCGAGGCGAGGCGCCCGTTCATGGTCCTGAGCTCGTTGTTGCGCTGGGAGAGGCGGCGCGCCATCTCGTTGAAGGCCTGGACGAGGGGCGAGAATTCCGCGACGCCCATGTCGGTCACGCGATCCGCTTCGCCGCGCCCCACCGCCGCCACCGCCCGCGTGAGACGGGCGATGGGCGCGATGACGATCCGCTCCTCTGCCACCCAGGCGAGCAGCAGGAAGCAGGCGAGCGCGATGAAATAGGCCAGCGCCGTCGAGCGCACCTTGCTGTCGATGGGGCCCATCGCCTTCGCCGTCTCGATACCCACGGCAATGTGGATGGGCAGATTGCCGAAGCCCTCGAACGCGAAGATGCGCTCCTTGCCGTCATAGCCGGGCACCCGGACGATGCCGCTCTGCTCGGCCGTCACCGCGCGCGTGAGCGGGTGATCGGGAAAGCTGTGCTCCACGATATCGGGCATGGTGGGATAGCGCACCAGCACCATTCCGTTATCGCCGATGAGATCCACGACCACACCGAGTTCCACGGCGCTTCCGGCCGCGATCCGTGAGAGCCATTGAAGGTCGAGAACCACCCCGGTCACGGTGCGCACGCCCCCTCCCGGACCACGCTCCGCCCGCAGCAGGAACACCGAGTTGCGCCCGCTCACCCGCGAGACGAACATCTCGGTCATCACCACGCCGTCCACGGCAACGGCATCGTGGAAGTAGTCCCGCTCGGAGATGTTGACGCCGAGCGCGAGCGGCGCATGGGCGCAGCGGACGATGCCCGTCGCGTCCGCGATGAACGCGCCCTGGATGCCGGCCACCTCATCGGCGAGGCGGGACACCTGCCGGTTGCAGACGGCAGGATCCTCGAGCATACGATCCGCCATGCGGGACACTACTTCGAGGCTCGTCAATGCCCGCGACATGCCTTCCAGCTGGGCGAGCCTGGCGCTGCGGGCGAAGTTCCGCACGTCCTCTTCGAGGGCGGCGACCTGCACCTGCCGCTCGGCCATCAGGGCGAGCATCCGCTCCACCGACAAAGGGATGGCCACAAGGCAGACAAGGAACAGGACGCGCAGACGCAGGCTCGACCGCCGCCCGCGCGCAGCCTTGACCCCTCCCCCATTTCCCTCGACCATCCCGGCCGCCCCCCTGCCGCCCGGATACTTGAGCCGAACCGCAGCCTTTTCATACCCGCTTCTTGATCGGAAAGGGAGATCGGTACATGTCCTCGTTGGCGGCGCGTGGGCCGGCGCGAGGGTGGGAGCCAAAGCATGACTGAGGGCGGGGCAACGCCGGAAAGCGCACTGAGACTCGCCGCGGTGCGCCGCGAGATCGCCGAAAGCTGCGCGGAGTGCGGCCGCCCCGCTGCGGATGTGACGCTGGTGGCGGTGTCAAAGACCTTTCCCGCCGAGGACATCGTGCCGACGCTCGAAGCCGGACAGCGGGTGTTCGGTGAGAACCGGGTGCAGGAGGCGGGGCACAAGTGGCCCGGCCTGCGGGCGCGGTATCCCGACGTGGAGCTCCACCTCATCGGGCCGCTCCAGTCCAACAAGGCGCGGGAGGCTGTGGCCCTGTTCGACGTGATCCACACCGTCGACCGTCCCAAGATCGCGGCTGCCCTTGCCGAGGAAATGGCGCGCCAGGATCGCCGGCCGCGGCTGTTCGTGCAGATCAATACCGGCGCCGAGCCGCAGAAGGCCGGCGTTCTGCCCGAGGAGGCCGACGCCTTCATCGCTGTGTGCCGGGATATCCACAGGCTGGAGATCGCCGGCCTCATGTGCATTCCGCCAGCCGAGGACGTGCCGGACCCGCACTTCGCTCTCCTCGCGGAAATCGCGGCCCGCAATGGCCTTTCCGGCCTTTCCATGGGCATGAGCGCCGACTTTTCCGCCGCCATCCGCCAGGGCGCCACCCATGTGCGGATCGGCAGCGCCATCTTCGGCCATCGCCCCAGCCAGAAGGAGGCTTGAAGTCCCCGGCATTCGCCGCTATAGAGCCCTCCTCCTCGCGAGATGCTCCCATCGTCTAGCGGTCTAGGACGTCGCCCTCTCACGGCGAAAACAGGGGTTCGAGTCCCCTTGGGAGCGCCATTTGCGCAAATTATCCAACAAAAGCACTGTGTTACGCGCAACGCGTGAAAGGTTGGCGAGCCGGTTCGCCAGCCGGTCGGGCACGCCGCCTTTGCCGGTTGCGATCGGCTTGAACGCGACTCTCATGCTGTCGCGGGGGCCAATAACCTCTCGATCCGTGCGAGTGGCGAATTACTTGCTGCGCGTCCGAGAGCGGAGAATATCCGCTAGCCAGACGTATCCTTTTTCAAAGCGGCTCTCCGAGGCCGTTTAGAGTGCCGCGCGCTTGTTACCACCTATCGCGTCGTCGTCTCCGCCCCAAACCAGGCGAGCAAGTTCGTTCGCGGATTCAATGCTGCAGACGGCTATTGATCTACGTCAATTATAATTGAGACACGAATATTTCGCGAAATTTATGCATAGCCCCTCTAGAGTGCGACGGGACGAACTTTCCGGTCGCCGCGCGGGAAGCCGCGTGTCAGGGGTGGGCGCATGTTCAAGCTTCAGGATCAGCTGGCCCTCGTGGTGGGCGTCGCCAATGACCAGTCCATCGCCTGGGGATGCGCCAAGGCGCTGCACGAGCAGGGGGCCAAGCTTGCCATCACCTATCTCAACGAACGGGCCGAGCCGCATGTGCGCCCCCTCGCCGAGAGCCTCGGCGCCGACATCATCGCGCCTCTCGATGTGAGCGTTCCCGGCCAGCTTGAGGCGGTGTTCGACGAGATCACGGCGCGCTGGGGTCGGCTCGACACCCTCGTCCACTCCATCGCCTTCTGCCCGAAGGACGATCTGCACGGCCGCGTCGTCGACTGCTCGGCGGAAGGGTTCGCCACGGCCATGGACGTGTCCGTCCACTCCTTCCTGCGCATGATCCGCCGGGCGGAGCCGCTAATGGGCGCGGGCGGCACCTGCATGACCGTCTCGTTCTACGGCGCGGAGAAGGTGGTCGAGAACTACAACATCATGGGGCCGGTGAAATCGGCGCTGGAATCCGTGGTGCGCTACGCCGCCGCGGAGCTGGGGGAAAAGCGCATCCGCGTCCACGCCCTCTCGCCCGGACCGCTGAAGACCCGCGCCGCCTCGGGCATCGGCCATTTCGACGACCTTCTCGCCGCCGCCGCCGAGCGCGCGCCCACCCACCTCCTCGCTTCAATTGAAGATGTGGGTGCCTTCGCCGCCTTCCTCGCCAGCCGCGAGGCCGCCAACGTCACCGGCGGCGTCCACCAGATTGACGGCGGCTACAGCATCATCGGCTGAAAGCATTCCCGTCGTCGCACTCCCTTCCGGCGCCGCCCAGGGGCGGCCCATACCGAAGGCGCCCCGAGCATGAGACGTGAGAACAGGACCTTCAGCGAGCTTCAGGTCGGCGACAGCGCGGAACTGCGCCGCGTCTGCACGGCGGATGACCTGTTCGTGTTCGCCAGCGCGTCGGGCAACCACAATCCGCTGCACCTGCCCGGTTACGACCTCGACCAGGACGGCCGGCAGGACGACGTGACGGCACCGGCCATGTGGGTCGGCTCGCTCATCTCCGCCGTGCTCGGCAACATCCTGCCCGGCGCCGGCACGCGCTACCGTTCGCAGAAATTCGAGTTTCTCGGCCGCGCCAAGGCCGGCGACGACCTGGTGGCGCGTGTGCGCCTGACGGAGAAGCGGGACGACGGAGACGTTGTGCTCGCCACCACTGTCTATCGCGAGGAGCCGGAAGAGCTGCTGCTCAAGGGCGAGGCGGTGGTGACCGCGCCGAGCACCAAGATCGAGTATGAGGCGCAGGACATCCCCGGCCTCGTGGTCGAGCGCCATCGCCACTTCGATGCGCTCGTCGCGCGGGCCGAGACACTGGAGCCGCTCACCGTGGCGGTGGTGGCGCCGGAGGAGCCGAACTCCCTCGGCGGCGCCCTGCTGGCGGCGCGGCACCATCTCATCACCCCGATCCTGATCGGTGCCCGGGTCAAGATCGAGGCCGCCGCGAAGGACTGCGGCCAGAGCCTCGACGGCATCGAGATTCTGGACGTGACCGACCACGCCGCCGCATCGAACCTCGCGGTCGACCTCGTGGCCCAGCACCGGGTCGGCGCGGTCATGAAGGGCCACCTGCATACCGACGAACTGCTGCACGCCGCCCTGCGCAAGGAGAACGGCCTGCGCAGCGGGCGCCGCTTCACCCACATCTTCGTCATGGACGTGCCGGGGCTCGCGCACCCTCTGCTGGTGACGGATGCCGCCATCAACATCCAGCCCGACCTCGCCACCAAGATCGACATCGTGCAGAACGCCATCGATCTCGCCATCTCGCTGGGGATTGCTCAGCCAAAGGTCGGCGTCCTGTCGGCGGTGGAGACGGTGAACCCGCAGATCCCCTCCTCCGTGGACGCGGCGCTCCTGTCCAAGATGGCGGAGCGCGGCCAGATCAGCGGCGGGCTCGTGGACGGGCCGCTCGCCATGGACAATGCCATCGATGTCGCCGCCGCCCGCACCAAGGGCATCGTCTCGCCCGTGGCCGGCCATGCGGACATCCTGGTGGTGCCGAACCTCGACGCGGGCAACATGGTGGCCAAGCAGCTCACTTACGTTTCCCATGCGGAGGGAGCGGGCCTGGTGATGGGCGCGAAGGTGCCGATCATCCTCACCTCGCGCGCCGACAGCGCCAAGGCGCGCCTCGCGTCCTGCGCCGTCGCCGCCATCCATCATGCTCGCATGAGCGCCCTCGTATCCGCCGCCCGGGACGGTGCCCGATGACCACGCTACCGGTTGCCCTCACCCTGAACGCGGGCTCTTCTTCGCTGAAGTTCAGCCTGTTCGACATCTCCGGCGCGCCGACGCAGATGGCCATCGGCCTCGTGGAGAACATCGGCAAGCAGCCGCGGCTGAAGGCCGATCTCGGCGAGGCCCTGCCGGCGGTCGCGCGCGAACTGAAGCCGGAGGACGCCGTCGACCACACCGCCGCCCTCGCCACCGTGCTCGCCTTGCTGCGCGGGAGCTTCCCCGGTGCCAAGGCGTCGGTGGTGGGGCACCGCGTGGTGCACGGCGGCCCCCATTTCGCCGAGCCGATGGTGGTGACGGACCAGGTGATGGCGGAGCTGAAGCGCCTCTCGCCGTTCGCGCCGATCCACCAGCCGCACAACATCGCCGGCATCGAGGCGGCGCGGGCGGCCTTTCCGGAGGCGCTGCAGGTAGCGTGCTTCGACACCGCCTTCCACCGCCACCATCCCAAGGCGAACGACGTCTTCGCTTTGCCGCGGGAATATTACGACAAGGGCATCCGCCGCTACGGCTTCCACGGCCTCAGCTATGAATATGTCTCGGGCGAGCTGAAGCGCATCGCGCCGCAGATTCATGCCGGGCGGGTGGTGGTGGCGCACCTCGGCAACGGCGCCTCCATGTGCGGCATCCTCGGCGGCCGCTCGGTGGCGTCCACCATGGGCTTCACCGCCCTCGACGGCCTGCCCATGGGTACGCGCTGCGGCCAGGTGGACCCCGGCGTCATCTTCTACATGGTGCAGCAGGAAGGCCGCAGCATCGACGAGGTGCGGGACATCTTCTACACCAAGTCCGGCCTGCTCGGCCTCTCCGGCATCTCCAACGACATGCGCATTCTGGAGAGCGCGGGCGTTCCGGAGGCCAACGAGGCCATCGACTATTTCGTCTTCCGCATCCGCCGCGAACTGGGCGGCCTCGCGGCGGCCCTCGGCGGGCTCGATGCACTCGTCTTCTGCGGCGGCATCGGCGAGAATTCGCGCAAGATCCGCCGGCGCATCTGCGACGCGATGGACTGGATCGGCCTGGAACTGGATCACGACCGCAACGACAAAAACGCGCGGGTGATCTCGACCGACTTCAGCCGGGCGCGGATCATGGTGGTTCCGACCAACGAGGAAATCGTCATCGCACGGGCCGCCAAACGACTGTCGGCGATGCCCGAAGCGGCGGCGGCGGAATGAGGAGGGGGACGCATGAGGAAGGCGATCAGACCTGAGGAAGCGGCCGACATCGTGCCCGATGGCGCCGTGGTGCTCATCGGCGGCTTCATGGGTGTGGGGACGCCCGAGCGCATGATCGACGCGCTGGTGGCGCGCGGGGTGAAGAACCTCACCGTGGTGGCCAACGATGCCGCCATGCCGGGCAAGGGCATCGGCAAGCTGGTCAGCGCCGGCGCCGTCTCGCGGGCGATCATGTCGCACATCGGGCTCAACCCCGAGATCCAGAAGAAGATGATCGCGGGCGAGGTGGACGTGGAGCTGGTGCCGCAGGGCACGCTGGTGGAGCGCATCCGCGCCGCCGGCGTCGGGCTCGGCGCCGTCGTCACCGCCACCGGCATCGGAACGCCGGTGGAAGAGGGCAAGCAGGTGATCGAGATCGACGGCAAGCGCTATCTGGTGGAAAAGCCCATCCATGGCGACTTCGCGCTGATCGCCGCCCAGCAGGCGGACTATGCCGGCAACCTGCTCTATTCGCTGACCGCCCACAATTTCAACCCGATCATGGCGCTGGCCGGCCGCATGGTCATCGTCGAGCCGGAGATGATCGTGCCCATCGGCGTGATCCCGCCGGACGCGGTGAAGACGCCGGGTGTGCTTGTGGACCACATGCTCGCGAGGGCCGCGTGATGGATGCCAAGGTAACGGATCGCCCGCGCGCGGGCATGAGCGCCAAGGACGTGATCGCCCGCCGCGTGGCACAGGAGATCAAACCCGGCATGCTGGTCAATCTCGGCATCGGCCTGCCGAGCATGGTGGCCAATTACATCCCCCATGACCACGGCGTCTTTTTCCAGGCGGAGAACGGGGTCATCGGCCTCGGTGCCCGCCCGCCGGAAGGCATGGAGGACCCGCACCTCACCGACGCCGGCGGCGGCTTCGTGACCGCTGTGCCGGGCGCGGCCTCCATCGACAGCGCCATGAGCTTCGGCATCATCCGCGGCGGCCATCTGGACATGACCGTGCTCGGCGGCCTGCAGGTGGACGAGCGCGGCTATCTCGCCAACTGGATGGTGCCCGGCAAGATGGTGCCCGGCATGGGCGGCGCGATGGACCTCGTCGCCGGGGCGAAGCGCGTGGTGGTGGCCATGGTCCATTCCGCCAAGGGCGAGGCCAAGATCGTGCCCGAATGCACCCTGCCCCTCACCGCCATGCGCCGCGTCAGTCTCATCGTCACGGAATTAGCGGTGATCGAGCCGACGCACGAGGGCCTTTTACTGCGCGAGCGCGGACCGGATGTGCGCGTGGAGGACATCCTCGCCCAGACGTCGGCACGCCTCATCGTCGAGGATGACGTGCCCGAGATGCGGATCGGCTGATGACGGTCCGGCAATCGCCGGACCCTGCCGCCTGATCTTCGGGCGGCGCTATTGCGCCGCCTCCGTCAGGGTGCTGAGGGGATCGGTCAGCACGTCCATCGTCGCCGGCGGCAAGCCGAGCACGTCGCGGAAGCGCTGGAGCATGGCAAGGGTACGCGGCTCCATGTCTGACAGCAGGCCGGGCACGAACTGCACCACCTCGACCGCCCGGCGCCGCTCTTCGGGCGTGCGCAGCAGGTCCGGCAGGGTTCCGATGGCCGCCGGGCCGGCATATTCCACGATCAGGCTCTGCTCGTGGATGATCTGGGCGCGCTGATCCGTCTTCAGCGAGCGGAACGGCTCGTCCTTGGTGAGCACGCGGGCGGACCGCTCCAGCCGGTCGCGCCGCACCGCGCCGCGCGCATCGGCCAAAAGGATCAGCATGCGGATGACCGCTTCCACGAAGCCGCCCGACGAGACGTGCAGCAGCGCCGACTGCACCTCGGGCAGGCCGATCAGCTCATCCTTGGACTTGTGGGTGCGCTCGAAATTGAAGTTGCGGCCGAACCACCGCGCCTGCGGCGTGGCATAGATGGAGAAGAACAGCGTCTCGTACCAGGCGTCGCGTACGTCGCGGATGATGTCGAAGCTCTGCTCGATAGCATCGGCGACAAGCTTCTCGGCAATGGCGAACGGGTTGTCCGGCGCCACCGGCTGGCGGTTCTGGGCCGTCGACTGGGCCGCGCCGGGGAGCGCGGCGAGGAAGGGATTGCGCGAGGACATGAGCCCGCGTTGCAGCCGCAGCGGGTGAAGCTGGCGGCCGATTTCCGCGCTCGCCTTGGTCACGCAGGCCTGCACCCAGGGCCGCACGCAGATGTCGTAGAGCTCGGCCTGCAGCTCGGACAGGCGCTCCACCGCGCCGAAGGGCACCTCGTCCTGCCGCCCATCGCCGTATCCGGGCAGATCCGAGAGGCGGCGTTCGGAGAAGGACACGGTGAAATGCTTGCCGGCACCGTCCTGCGTCTCGTCCTCGATGATCATCTCATAGAGGCCGGGCGCCAGCGCCTCGATGGTCTTCAGGGTCGAAGCCACCTCCTGATGCTCGCGCTTGGCGATGGAGGAGGAGACGAAGATGCCGAGATGGCCGATGGACTCGTGGACCATGTAGACGATGCGCTGGCCGCGGATCTTGATCTCGGTCTCGTCGGCATAGGCGTCCATGATCCAGTTCACGGCCTGCTTCACCGGGGTGATGTTGTCGCCGTGGCTCGCGAACACGATGATGGGCGAGCGGATCTGCTTCACGTCGAGCACGCGCCCGTGCTCCAGCCGCGCCTCGTTGCGGGCGAGCTTGTTGCCGACGAACAGCTCGCGCACGATCCAGACGATCTCCGGCTCGTTGAGCAGGAAGAAGCCGCTCCACCACTTCTCGAATTCCAGAAAGCGGCCGCGCTCGGTGTCCACCTTCTCGAACACGTCGTAATATTTGCGGAACCAGGTACGGCCCGGATTCAGCATCTCGAAGTTCAGCACCAGCCAGGCGCCGTCGAAGACGCCGTCGCCGTAATCGGACCAGAACATGGGCTGGACCTGCCCGCCGAGCAGGCCGGCATTGTAGCGCATGGGGTTCGAGCCCACGTCGCCGGACCAGGTTTCAACCGGGGCGCCGTTGAGCACGAGGGGGCCGGTGAGATCGGGATTGGAGGCGCCAAGCACCAGCGTCGCCCAGCCGCCCTGGCAGTTCCCGATCACAACCGGCTTCGGCGCATCGGGGTGCTTTTCCTGCACGTAGCGGACGAACGACGCCTCGGCGCGGGCGACGTCGGCGAGGGTCTGACCCGGCTCGGGATTGCGCCAGAAGGCGGCGAAATAGACCGGATGCCCCGCCTTCAGCGCCACGCCCACCTGGCTGTCGGCCTTGAAGCCGCCGATGCCGGCGCCGTGGCCGGCGCGCGGGTCGATGATGACATAGGGCCGCTTCCAGGCGAATACCTCGACGCCCTCGGGCGGGGTGATCTTCAGCAGCATGTAATTGCAGGGCCGCGACAGCTGGCGCCCGTCCACGGCGATCTCGTAATCATAGATCAGCACCGGCGGGCAGCCGGCGGCCTCATGGGCGAAGAAGGTGTCGCCGCGCTCGCGCAGGCAGTCCGCCATCAGGATGGTGCGCTGGGCGCGGTCGGTGGCATAGGCGCGGAACTCGCCCAGCAGCGCCAGGGGCGAGGCGCGCGGCTTCGTCACCTCCGCCACGAGGCCGGTGAGGGCATTGAAGGTGGCGCGCAGGCGCTCGCCATGGGTGGCCGAGATGCTGTTGAAATGACGGCCGGCGGCCTTGGAGGTCAGTTCGCCGACGGTCGACCACTCGGAGAGCTGGGCGGTGAGCGCAAGCGCCCGCTGGCGGGCCGTCCAGGCGTTTCCGTCGGTTACAGCCGCGAAGAACGGATTGCGATCACCCGCATTGCTGTCCGCAGTATTCACCGCACTCTCCTCTGGCACTACATTCTATTCTGGGCGCATGGCACGCCCGCCGCAATAAGACGGCACACATCTTCTTAGCTGAGCAATGCTGCAATACAGTGTCTGTCACACATCAAAATCTGTAAGCCGGCTCTCTTCTGGCCAGGCAACCTCGATTACAATGAAATGGCTCGCATTTCCGGGGTATGCGGCATCGGCGGCACTTCGCTGGGATAGGCCGCGCATCGCGAAATCGGGTGATCGCCAGGCGCCTCAGCCCGCCAGCTTCTGCTGCGCGGGCGCTGCCTGCGCGGTGAAAGAGCAGCGGTCCAGCCATTCACGGATCGCCGCCAGCGCCTCCGGCTCGTCGAGGAAGGGCGTGTGGCCGCGGTCCGGCACCTCGGCATAGATCAGATCCGGACGCCGGGCGGCCATCGCCGCGGCGGCGCCGGCGCTCAGCACATCGGAATTGGCGCCGCGGATCAAAGCCACCGGCACGCCTGCGCAGGCGTCGAACAGGGGCCAGGCATCCGTCGGCGGCGCGGCGAGAGCCTTCTGGAACGACAGGCGCAGGTCTGGATCATATGGGAGGGCGATGCCTGTCTCCGTCTGGACGTAGCGGCGGATGGTCTCCTCCTCCCACCGCAGTTCCGGGACGTGGTGGAAGCCGGGCATGGCCTGCGGCATGCGGTCGGCGATCTCCTCCAGCGTGGTGACAGCGGGCTCGACGCCGATATAGGCGCCGATGCGCTCCAGCCCCGCGCGCTCCATCACCGGGCCGACATCGTTGAGGCAGACGCCGGCCACGCGCGCCGGCGCCTTCATGGCCATCAGCATGGCGAGAATGCCGCCCCGGGAGGAGCCGATGACGGCGGCGCGCGGGATGGCGAGATGGTCCAGCAGCGCGATCGCGTCGTCGCTCTCCTGAAGCGCGGTGTATGTGTCGGCCCCCGTCCACTGGGACTCGCC
Organism: Xanthobacter flavus; assembly: GCF_017875275.1. Lineage (NCBI taxonomy): Bacteria > Pseudomonadati > Pseudomonadota > Alphaproteobacteria > Hyphomicrobiales > Xanthobacteraceae > Xanthobacter > Xanthobacter flavus. The sequence continues at coordinate 1,390,427 of NZ_JAGGML010000001.1, forward strand.
CCGGCCCCGGCTGTCGAGCCGGATCAGCCGCACGTCGTGCAGGTGGCGGCCGAGATAGTCGAAATCGCGCGAATTGCGGGTGAAGCCGGCCAGTGCCAGCAGCGGCCGCCCCGTGCCGACGTCTGAGAAGGCGAGGCTTGCGCCATCCTGCGCGTGAAAGGTGTCTCTCTTCATGGCATCCCGCGTGGTCGCACCATCCTAGCATCGGATGGGCGGCGGCGCTGCGCCTTGATCCATCACACAAGACGCGCCTATCGCAGGATCTTGCGGATTTCCCCCTGCACCCGTTCCAGCGGCGGAAGATAGCGCGCCACCAGCGCCTCCGCGTCGCCGGCATGGGTGGGCAGGCCGAGGTTGAGCGCCGCGACGGTGACGCCCCGCGCATTGAGGAGCGGCACCGCGATGGAGCGCAGGCCGAGTTCCACCTCCTGGTCGATCACCGCATGGCCACGCTCCCGCGCCCGCCGCACAGCCCCCATAACCGCGTCCGGATCGGTCAGCGTCAGCGGCGTGCGCGCGGCGAGCGGATTGAGGCGCAGGCGGCGCATCGCCTCCGCCTCCGGCAAGGCGGCGAGGAGCACGCGGCCCATGGAGGTGCAATAGGCCGGCAGGCGCGAGCCGGGCATGAGGGCGATGGACATCACCCGGCGCTGCGCCGCGCGCGCCACATAGACGATCTCGTCCGCGTCGAGGATGGAGACGGAGGAACTCTCCCCCAGATCCTCCGAGAGCCGGTCGAGCCAGGGCTGCACCATCTGCGGCAACGGCATGGCCGCGAGGCAGGCGGTTCCGAGCCTCAGCACGCGGGGCGTGAGGGTGAAGAACTTCCCGTCATAGTCCGCATAGCCGAGGTGGGCGAGCGTGAGCAGGCAGCGCCGCGCCGTCGCCCGGTCGAGCCCGCTCGCGGCGGACACCTCGGCGATGGACTGGCGCGGCCGCTCGGCGGTGAAGGTCTCGATCACCGAGAGCCCCTTGGCGAGCCCGCCCATGGTGTCGCGCTGGGAAATCCCGGTCACCTGCGGCTCCTCAGTTTGTGCGATATGTCAACAAATCTCCTATATCGCACAAACTGGATTGAAGTCGAGCCCGTCGTTTTTTATGCGTCGGGTATCGGAAAGGCGCGCCGCCCCGGGCGCAACAGGGACCGGACATGGACAAGACGATCGCCACACCCGCGGAGGCGGTGGCCGACATCGGCGACAACGCCACGGTGATGATCGGAGGCTTCGGCGGCTCCGGCGCGCCCATCGAGCTGATCCACGCGCTCATCGACCGTTTCGTGAAGACCGGCTCGCCGCGCAACCTCACGGTGGTCAACAACAATGCCGGCAACGGCCATGTCGGCCTCGCCGCCATGATCGAGGTGGGGATGGTGGGCAAGCTCATCTGCTCCTTCCCCCGCTCGGCGGATCCGCGCGTCTTCACGCAGAAGTATCTCGCCGGGGAAATCGCGCTGGAGCTGGTGCCGCAGGGCACCCTCGCCGAGCGCATCCGCGCGGGCGGCGCCGGCATCCCGGCCTTCTACACGCCGACCTCCTACGGCACGGACCTCGCCGACGGGAAGCCCACGGCAGAGTTCGACGGCCGCTCCTACGTGCAGGAGCGCTGGCTGAAGGCCGATTTCGCGCTGGTGAAGGCGCATCTGGGCGACCGCCTCGGCAACCTGACCTACAACAAGGCGGCCCGCAATTTCGGCCCGCTCATGTGCTCGGCCGCGCGGCACGCCATCGTGCAGGTGTCGCAGCTGGTGCCGCCCGGCACCATCGATCCCGAGCATGTCGTCACCCCCGGCATCTTCGTCTCGCGCGTGGTGGAAGTGCCCAGCCCCGCCCAGGAAGAGCTGCTGAACCGCGCCGGAGCAACCTATCCATGACCGCCAGCGACGATACCAAGCTCTCCAACGCCCAGATCGCCTGGCGCGCGGCGCAGGACATCGCCGACGGCGCCTATGTGAACCTCGGCATCGGCTTCCCCGAGATGGTCGCGCGCTATCAGCCGGCCGGCCGCGAGGTGATCTACCACACCGAGAACGGCATCCTCGACTTTGGCCAGGAGCCGCCCGAGGGCGAAGAGGACTGGGACCTCATCAACGCCGGCAAGAAGGCGGTGACGCTGAAGCCCGGCTCGGCCTTCTTCCACCATGCCGACAGCTTCGCCATGGTGCGCGGCGGGCATCTGGACGTCGCCATCCTCGGCGCCTACCAGGTGGCGCAGAACGGCGACCTCGCCAACTGGAGCGTCGGCGCGAAGGGCGTGCCCGCGGTGGGCGGGGCCATGGACCTCGTGCATGGCGCCAAGCGCGTCGCGGTCATCACCGAGCACGTCACCAAGGCGGGCGAGCCGAAGCTGCTGGACCGCTGCACCCTGCCCCTCACCGGGGTCGGCTGCGTCACGCGGGTCTATACCAGCCTCGCCGTGGTGGACATCGAGGGCGGCCGCTTCGTGCTGCGCGAGAAGCTGCCCACGATCACGCTGGAGAAGCTCCAGTCCCTTACCGGGGCGGAGCTGGTCATCGCCGGCCCCGTGGCCGATCTCATCGTTCCCCAGCTCTAGGAGCCCGCAATGAAGGATGTCTTCATCTGCGATTACGTTCGCACGCCCATCGGCCGCTTCGGCGGCGCGCTCGCCTCGGTGCGGGCGGACGATCTCGGCGCGGTGCCCCTGAAGGCGCTCATGGCGCGCAATACCGGCGTGGATTTCGAGGCGGTGGACGACGTGATCTTCGGCTGCGCCAACCAGGCGGGCGAGGACAATCGCAACGTCGCGCGCATGTCGCTGCTGCTTGCCGGCCTGCCCGTCGGCGTGCCGGGCACCACCATCAACCGGCTGTGCGGCTCGGGCATGGATGCCATCATCGCCGCCGCCCGCGCCATCAAGGCGGGCGAGGCGTCGCTGATGATCGCCGGCGGCGTGGAATCCATGTCCCGCGCCCCGTTCGTCATGCCCAAGGCGGACACCGCCTTCTCGCGCCATGCGGAGATCCACGACACCACCATCGGCTGGCGCTTCGTGAACCCGCTGATGAAGGCGCAGTATGGCGTCGATTCGATGCCGGAGACCGGCGAGAACGTCGCCGAGGACTTCGCCGTCAACCGCGCCGACCAGGACGCCTTCGCCTTGCGCTCGCAGGCCAAGGCGGCGGCGGCGCAGGCGAACGGGCGGCTGGCGCGGGAGATCGTTCCCGTCTCCATCCCCCAGCGCAAGGGCGACCCCGTCCTCGTGGAGCGGGACGAGCATCCGCGCGCCACCACCATCGAGGCGCTGGCGAAGCTCCCCACACCGTTCCGCAAGGGCGGCTCGGTGACGGCGGGCAACGCCTCGGGCGTCAACGACGGCGCCGCGGCGCTGATCCTCGCCGATGCGGAGACGGCCGCGAGATACGGTCTCACCCCCATCGCCCGCGTGCTCGGCGGAGCGGCGGCCGGCGTGCCGCCGCGCATCATGGGCATCGGCCCGGCGCCGGCCTCCAAGAAGCTGATGGCGCGCCTCGGCCTCACACCGGCCGATTTCGACGTGATCGAGCTGAACGAGGCCTTCGCCTCCCAAGGCCTCGCCACCCTGCGCGACCTCGGCGTCGCCGATGACGACGCGCGGGTAAACCCCAATGGCGGCGCCATCGCGCTCGGCCATCCCCTCGGCATGTCCGGCGCGCGCATCACCGGCACGGCGGCGCTGGAACTGTCGCTGACCGGCGGCCGGCGTTCGCTGAGCACCATGTGCATCGGCGTCGGCCAGGGCATCGCGGTGGCGCTGGAGCGGGTGTGATAGCCGCTTTAGGTAGACACAAAAAAGCAGCGGCGAGGGGCCATGCCTCTCGCCGCTGCCGTTTCAGGTTGGTCGTTCCGGATCAGCTCAGCGCAGGCGCTCGGTCCAGGTCGCGAGCGCGGTGAGGAGCTGGCGGATGAAGTCGGCCGTCGCCTCGTCGGTGAGGGCGCCCGAGGCGTCGAACTTGGTCTGCGCGGCGCCGATCATCACTTCCGGCTTGTTGAGCGGGAAGGCATTCAGGAACACCAGCATCTGCCGCAACTGATACTGCGCCCGCGCGGTGCCGAGCACGCCCATGCTGGCGCCCATGATGGCCACCGGCTTGTTGTCGAACGGCTGGCTCGGCGGGCGCGAGGCCCAGTCGATGGCGTTCTTCAGCACGCCGGGGATGGAGTAATTGTACTCGGGCGTCACGAACAGGATGGCATCCGCCGCCGCAAGCTGGGCGCGGAAGCGCTCCACCTCCGGCGGATAGCCGGCGAGGCGCACGTCGTCATTGTAGTGCGGCAGGTCGCCGATTTCGGCCGCCTCGATGGTCATGCCCTCGGGGGCAAGCTCCATGGCTGCCTTGAGGGCCATCGTGTTGTAGGAGCCCTTGCGCAGGCTGCCGGAAATTCCCACCACCCGGATCGGGCGGGCATCGCTTGCCATAATTCGTCTCCTTGAAACGGGATCGGTCTTCAACCGTTGAACGTTCAACCCTGACGGCGCAGGAAGCCGGTGATGGTCACACGCTCCCAGATGTCCGCCTTCCTGAAGGGGTCGGCCGCGTTGAACGCCTCGACGGCCGCGCGGTCCGGCGCCTCGATGAGGAAGAGGCTGCCGATCATCGTGGTTCCATCGTCGGCCACCAGCGGACCGGACATGACGATCTTGACCCCGAGCGCGGAGGTGTCGGACAGGAAGGCCTTGTGCGCCTCGTAATGGGCGAGGCGGGTGTCGAGCGCGCCGGGGCGGTCGATACCGTGGATGGCGAACAGCATCAGAGAGGCTCCTTCACGATCGGGGCGGCACGCGGCTTGAAAGCCGGTGTCGCCCCGCGCGGTTGATAGCACGCCGGCTTTGCTGGCCGGCGTCGGGGGGTCGAAATCAGTTGGTCTTGGTGGGCGCCTTGGTGGCCATGGCGGCAGCGTCCGCCCAGCTCGGGCAGGCGCGGGCGTCCAGCGGCACGTCGTAGGGCTGGTAGTTGGAGGCGTTGACCACGGTGGGCTTCAGCACCACTTCGGTCACGATGGCCTCGTTGCGCAGCGCGCGGATGGCCACCATGGTGCCGATGCAGCCCTGCACGAAGCCGTTGTAGTCGCCCGAGGCCAGCAGCTTGCCGGCCTTGATGGCGTCCACCGCCTCCTTCGTGCCGTTGATGCCGATGACCTTGGCCTTGCGGTTGGCGCCGTCCAGCGCCTCGATGGCGCCGATGGCCATGGCGTCGTTGGCGGCCAGCACGCCGTCGATCTGCGGATGGGACTGCATCAGGTTCTCCATCACCTGCAGGCCCTGCAGGCGCTGGTAGTTCGCCGGCTGGCTGGCGAGCAGCTTCACGTCCTTGTTTTCCTTGATGGCGTCATTGAAGCCGCGCACCCGGTCGATGTTGGTGAGCGAGCCCTTCACGCCCTCAAGGATCACCACATTGCCCTTGCCGCCCATCTCCTTGAGCAGGTAGCGGCCGGTTTCCAGGCCGAGGCTGTAGTCGTCCGCGCCGACGAAGGCGAGGAACTTGCCGCCGGCCGAACGGTCGGTGACGTTCACCACCGGAATCTTGGCGTCGTTGATCTGCTCCACCCCGGGCACCATGGCCTTGTAGTCCACCGGCACGAAGACGATGGCGCTCGGCTTCTTGACGATCACGTCCTCGATCTGGCTGAGCTGCTCGGGGATCGAATCCGGCTTGGTGGGAATGTAGTGCACCACCTTGGCGCCCATGGACTTCGCCGCCACCTCGGCGCCCACGCGCACGGTCTGGAAATACGGGTTGGTCTGGTTCTTGGTGAAGACAGCGATGGTCTCGTCCGCGGCGAGTGCGCCGGTGGACAGGAGCGCCACCGGCAGCGCCGCGGCGATGAGCTTGAGGTTCGACTTCAACGTCTTCATGGGGGTCTTCCTCCGATTTTTGATATTTGGCTGGTTACTTCGATGACGCTTCAGGACCGCTTGCGGCTGATCATGTCGAGCCACACGGCGAAGACGACGATCACGCCCGTCACCAGAGGCTGCCAGCTCGCGTTGACCGCGAGCAGGTTCATGCCGTTCAGCACCAGCGTGAGGATGAGCGCGCCGACGAAGGTGCCGAACACGCTGCCCACCCCGCCGAACAGCGAAGCGCCTCCGATGAGCACCGCCGCGATGGCCGGCAGCGTCATCGCCTCGCCGATGTCGCCCTCGGCCGAGTTCAGCCGGGCAAGGAAGACGATGGAGGCGACGCCCGCCATGGCGCCGGAGAAGGCGTAGACGAGGATCAGGCGCCGATCGACCGGGATGCCCGAAAGCCGCGCCGCCACCGGGTTCGCGCCGATGGCATAGATCTGCTGCCCCCACACGGTGCGCTGGGCGAAGACGGCACCGGCCACGAGGAAGCCGACCATGAGGTAGACCGGGATCGGGATGCCGAGGAAATAGCCCGAGCCGATCTGCCGGAAGCCGGGCGGGAAGCCGTGGATGGTCTCGCCGGCCATGTAATAATAGGTCAGCCCGTGCAGCACCCACAGCATGCCATAGGTGGCGATGAAGGAGGGGATGCGCAGCTTCGCTACCATCAGCCCGTTGCAGATGCCGATGGCGCAGCCGCTGGCGAGCCCGGTGAGGGTGCCCAGCGCCGGCGAGCCGGTGCCCTTGATGACGGTGGCGGCGAGGCAGGCGGACAGCCCGATGTTCGCGCCCACCGAGAGGTCGAGCCCGCCGGTGAGGATCACCAGCGTCAGCCCCGAGGCGAGGAAGAACAGGAGGCTCGCCTGCCTGAGCACGTTGAGGATGTTGTTGGTGGTGAAGAAGGCATCCGTCGCGACGCTCAGCGCCACGCACAGGAGGCCCGCCGCCAGCAGCCGGTAGATCAGCTGCTGCATGTCCTTGGACAGATGGATGCGGGGCGTGCCCGCGGAGATGTCGCCGGCGAGGCTCATGACTTCTTGCTCCGCATGCCGTCGAGGAAGAGGGCGAAGATGACGAGGACGCCGATGCAGGCCACCTGCACCGAGGAGGGCACGGCCATGAGGTTCAGCCCGTTGCGCAGCACGCCGACGGTGAGCACGCCCATGAGGGTGCCGAAGATCCAGCCGTTGCCGCGCTCGAAGGAGGTGCCGCCCAGCGCCACGGCGGCGATGGCGTCGAACTCCATGCCGATGGCGGCGGTGGGATGGCCGGCATTCATGCGCGCCGTCATCAGGAGCGCCGCGACGCCGGCCATGGCGCCGCCGAGCATGTAGACGGAGATCAGCAGCCGCCGCCACTTCACACCCGCCAGCGTCAGCGCCTCGCGGTTGCCGCCCAGCGCGCAGATGTAGGTGCCGAAGCGGGTGTGGTAGAGCAGCACATGGAACAGGGCGTAGAAGCCCGCGCCGATGAGGATGGGGTTCGGGATGCCCGCCACATCGCCGGAATAGACCTGCCGCACGAAGCGCGGGATGCCCACCACGCTCTGCCCGTCCGAGACGATGAGCGCGAGCCCCTGCGCCGCCCCGAGCGTGCCCAGCGTGGCGACGAAGGGCGGAATGCCCAGCACCGACACCAGCCAGCCGTTGGCGAGGCCGAAGGCGAGGCCCACGCCCAGCGCTCCGGCGAGCCCGAGCAGCAGCGATTGGGTCGCCACCACGATCAGCGCCAGCACCAGCGAGGCGAGGGTGAGCACCGCGCCCATGGAGAGGTCCAGCCCCTCCGTCATGATGATGAGCGTCATCGGCAAGGCGAGGAGCAGCAGGATCACCGACTGCACCAGGATGTTGGAGATGTTGCCGGCCGTCAGGAAGCCGGGGCTCGCCACCGCGAACAGGACGCCGAGCACGGCGAGCGCCACGGCGACGCCGGGCACGGACGGGATGCGCGCCCGTCCGAGGGCAGCGGAGGGGGAGAAGGCATGGTCACTCATCGTGCATCCCCATTCGGACGATGTTCTCTTCGGAGAGGTCGGCGCGGCCGAGTTCGCCGACGATGCGCTTGCCGCGCATGACGTAGGCGCGGTCGCAGACATGGACGATCTCCGCCTGCTCGGAGGAGATCATGAGCACCGCCGCCCCTTCGGCGACCAATTGGTCGATCAGGGCGAAGATCTCGGATTTCGCGCCCACGTCGATGCCGCGGGTGGGCTCGTCGAAGATGAACAGGCGCGTGCCGGCGGCGAGCCACTTGCCGATCACCACCTTCTGCTGGTTGCCGCCGGAGAGGACGGCGACGCTCTGGTTCGGCGAGGGGGTGGCGATGCGCAGGCGCTGGATCATCTCCTGCGCCGAACGCCGCGCCTTGCCGGGGGAGAACATGTTGCTGGGGAAGAGCTTCGGCAGGCCGGCCACGGCGAGGTTGTCGCTGACCGTGCGGATGAGCGCGAGGCCTTCCGCCTTCCGGCTCTCCGGGATGAGGCCGACGCCGGCGAAGGCGGTGGCGTCCGGCCCGCCGGTCCTCGGCCTGCCGAAGATGTGCACCTCGCCCGCCGTCACCGGATCGGCGCCGAAGATCGCGCGCGCCACCTCCGTGCGGCCCGAGCCGACGAGGCCGCACAGGCCGACGATCTCGCCGGCGCGCACCTTCAGGTCGATGTCGCGGATGCCGTTGGTGGAGGAAAGGCCCCTGGTCTCCAGCACCACCCCGCCAGGCTCAGTGGCGAAGCGGCGGGGATAGGACATGTCCACGTTGCGACCGACCATCATCCGCACCAGTTCGTCCGGCGAGGTCTCGCCGGGCAGCGCGCGGCCCACCAGCTTGCCGTCGCGCAGCACGGTGATGCGGTCGCCGAGGGCGAACACCTCGGCCATGCGGTGGGAGATGTAGACGAGGGCGACGCCCTTCGCCTGCAGCTGGCGCATCACCTCGAACAGCCGCTCGGTCTCGCGGTCGGACAGCGCGGCGGTGGGCTCGTCCATGACGAGGATGCGGGCATCCTGCGACAGTGCCTTGCCGATCTCCACCATCTGCTGCTGGGCGACGCCGAGCTGGTGCACCTTGGTGCGCGGGTCCACATCGAGGCCGATGAGATCCAGCACCTTCTGTGCCTCGCGATAGAGGCGGCGGCGATCCATCAGGCCTGGAATGCGCGAGGGGAACTCGCGGCCGAGGAAGATGTTCTGCGCCACGTCCAGATAGGGGACGAGGGAGAACTCCTGGAAGATCACCGCGATGCCGAAGCGCCGCGCATCGGCGGGGGAGCGGATCTCCACCCTCTCGCCGTTGTGGAAGTATTCGCCCGCATCGGCCTGATAGGCGCCGCAGAGCACCTTCATGAGCGAAGACTTGCCGGCGCCGTTCTCGCCGAGGAGCATGTGGACCTCGCCCGGCCACACGGCGAAGGATACGTCGTCCAGCGCCTTCACGCCCGGGAAGGTCTTGGAGATGCCCTTCAGCTCCAGGATGGGGGTGGCGGGCACGGCCGGGGGCGCGGCCAGTTCGAGGCGAGGCGTCGTTGCCATGACCGCCCTCATGGTGCGTCTCCTTGCTGTGTGTCGCGGGGCCGGAAGATCTTGCCGGGATTGAGAATGCCGTCGGGATCGAGGGCGCCCTTCACGAGGCGCATCACGTCCACCGCGTCGCCCAGTTCGAGGGGCAGGAAATCCATCTTGCCGAAGCCGATGCCGTGCTCGCCGGTGCAGGTGCCTTCCAGCGCGATGGCGCGGCGGGCGAGGCGGTCGCAGAAGGCCTTGGCGCGGGCGAGTTCCTCGGCGCTGGCGGGATCGATCAGCACCAGAAGGTGGAAATTGCCGTCGCCCACATGGCCCACCACCGGGGCGGTGAGGCCGCTTTCCGCGATATCCGCCGCCGTCTCCACCAGGCATTCGGCGAGGCGGGAGATGGGCACGCACACGTCGGTGATCATCGCCTTCGCCCCGGGGCGCAGGGCGAGGCCGGCGTAAAGCGTGTTGTCGCGGGCATGCCAGAGGCGGCTGCGCTCCTCCGGCGTCGTCGCCCACTGGAAGCCCTCGCCGCCGAACTCGGCCGCCAGCGCCTGCGTGGTCTCCGCCTGCTCGGCCACATAGGCCTTGGAGCCGTGGAACTCGAAGAAAAGATGCGGCACCTCGGGCAGGCCGAGCTTGGCGTGCAAATTCATGCCGCGCATCATCACCGCGTCGAGCAGCTCCACCCGCGCCACCGGCACGCCGGACTGGATGACGGCGATGGCCGTGTCCACCGCGGCTTTCAGATCCGGGAAGGCGCAGACGGCGGAGGAGATGGCCTCCGGCTGCGGATGCAGCTTCAGCGTCACCTGAGTGATGACGCCGAGCGTGCCCTCGGCGCCCACGAACAGGCGGGTGAGATCGTAGCCGGCGGCGGACTTGCGCGCCCGCTGCGCGGTGCGGATGACGCGGCCGTCGGCCAGCACCACTTCCAGCGCCAGAACATTGTCCTTCATGGTGCCGTAGCGCACCGCCATGGTGCCCGAGGCGCGGGTGGAGGTCATGCCGCCGATGGAGGCGTCGGCGCCGGGATCGATGGGGAAGAAGAGGCCCGTATCACGCAGCTGGGCGTTGAGCTGCTTGCGGGTGATGCCGGGCTGGACGGTGACGTCCATGTCCTCCGCATTCACCCTGAGCACCCCATTCATCCGCCCCATGTCGAGGGAGACGCCGCCGTGGAGTGCCGCCGCATTGCCCTCCAGCGAGGTGCCCGCGCCGAATGCGACCACCGGCAGCCTCAGCTCGCGGCACAGGCGCACGACCGCCTGCACCTCGGCGGTGGTTTCGGGAAACACCACCACGTCCGGCGGTGTCGCCGCATGGTAGGCCTCGCTGCGGCCGTGGTCGGCGAGCACGCCGGGGGCGCGGGTGGCCCGTTCCCCGACGATCTCGGCGAGCCGTGCCAGGACGCCATCCATGGGATGCGCTGCGATGGGCATATGGGCAGACATGCGTTCCTCCCTCCGCGCGTCCCGTTGTCCGGGCTTGCTGCGCGTCTGTCCGTCCCGTTACGCCGCCTGCGAAGCCGCGGCGGATACGGGGTTGAGCTTGAAATCGTAGGTCAGCGCGCACCACGGCGCGTCCATCGCCCGGCCGTCCGGCGCGGTGCCCGGCGCATGGGCGATGAAGTCGCGGATGAGCGAATCCTTCACCCCAAACACCGCGTCGCTGTCGAGATAGGTGTCGCCGGCGACGAACACATGGGTCACGAGCTTCTCGTGGCCGGGTGCCTCGATCATGAAATGCACATGGGCCGGCCGCCAGGGATGACGCCCCTGCGCCTCCAGCATCTTGCCCACCGGCCCGTCGTGCGGAATGGGATAGGCGGCGGGCTTGATGGACCAGAAGGCGAACCGGCCCTGATCGTCCGTGCGCAGGCGGGCGCGGGCGACGAGGCCGTCGTCCTCGTGCTGCACGTCGTAATAGCCGTCCACGTCCGAGTGCCAGACATCGACGATGGCGTTCGCGAGCGGCGTGCCGTCCAACGTCGCGACCGAGCCGGAGACGAACATGGGTTCGCCTTCCAGATGCCCGGAAATATCCGTGCCGTTCGCCACCTCCGGCGGGCCGTCCACATAGAAGGGACCGAGCACGGTGCTCTCGGTGACCGCCGTCTGGTGATCGTGGTTGATGGCGTCCACCAGCATGGAGACGCCGAGCGTGTCCGACAGCAGGATGAACTCCTGCCGCGTGCCGGTGCACATGTGGCCGGTATCGGTGAGGAAGCCGATGCCCTTCTCCCATTCCGCCTGGGTGGGGCGCACCTCGCGGATGAAATTGTGCAGGTGGCGCACGAGCGCCTCGCTGATCTCGCGGACGCGGGCATCAGGCGCGTTGGCGACGCGCTCCAGCACCGCCTCGGTGATGGAAAACTGGTCGAAATTCCTCATGCGAGCCTCCCGTCATTCTTGTCGAGATCCGGCTCGCCCAGTCCGGCGAGCCATTCGGCAAGGCGGACCGGTGCAATGAAGTCCGCCTCCCCCTCGCCGCGCCCGATGAGCGCGCCGTAGATCTCCCGCGTGAGCGTGGCGAGGGGCATGGCCATCTCGGCGGCGTGGCCGGCCCCGACGATGAGGTCGAGGTCCTTGGCCATCTGCCGGCAGGAGAAAGTGGAATTGAAGTCGCGCGTCTCCAGGCTCTTGGCCTTGTAGTGGACCATCGGCGAGCCCACCGCGCTGTTGGTGAGCACGTCGAGGATGTCCTGCCAGGCGAGGTTGCCCTTGCGGGCGAGCACGATGCTCTCGCCCATCATGGCGGCCGAGACGGCGATCATCAGGTTCACGGAGAGCTTGGCGTAGCGCGCCTCCTCCTGCGTGCCGAGATACTTCTGCGCGCGGGTGAAGTCCTGCGCCACGGGCAGGAAGGTGTCGAAGGCCGCGCGGGGGCCGGAGACGAAGCAGGTGAGGTTGCCGGTGTGGGCAATCGCGGCATTGCCGGAGACCGGCGCGCGCAGATAGGCGATGCCGGCGCTTTCCGCCACCTGCGCCACCTCGGCGGAGATGCCGGGACTCACGGTGGAGGTCTCCACCAGGATCGCGCCCTTGCGCATGGCGGAGAGCAGCGGCCCGTCCAACGCCACGGCGCGCAGCGCCCGGTCGTCCGGCAGCGAGGTGAAGACCATATCGCGGCCGGCCGCCTCTTCCAGCGTCGCGGCCGGGGTGACGCCACCGGCGGCGGCCTCGGCGATGCGCTCCTGATCGCGGTCGAAGCCGGCGATGTCGCGGCCCGCGCCGGCGAGGCGGGTGGAGATGGGCAGGCCCATCTTGCCAAGCCCGATCCAGCCGAGGGTCAAAGTGTCAGCCATCATCCTCTCCTCACGCCGCCTTTTTGCCGAGGCCGAGCTCATCGACGATGCGCGTGCCCGAGGCGGTAAGCCGGGCGAGCTTCTCGTCGAGGCCGGTGGCGAGCAGCGTCCTGTTCTTCTTCATGAAACGACCGGCGATCATCACCGCCTCCACGTCGCCGCGCCCCGCCTGCATCACCACGGTGGCGACGGGATCATGCACCGGCTGGAGATGCAGCGCGCGGGCGTCGATCAGGACGAGGTCCGCCTGCTTGCCGGGGGCGAGGGAGCCGATGCGGGCGTCGAGGCCCAGCATCCGCGCGCCCTCGATGGTGATCCATTCCAGCGCCTGCCGAACCCGCACCGTGGACGTGGGCGGAATGGCGCCGGTGTCGCGGCGGCTGTCCGTATTGTCGAGCACCCGCTGCATGCCGAGGGCGATGCGCGCGACGCCCATCATGTCGCCGGCCAGCACGCTTTCCAGATCGACCCCGAGGGACGGCGCCGCGCCGCGCTTCAGCAGGCGGCCGGTGACGGGGAAGCCGTGGCCCTGCGTCATCTCGTTTTCCGGCGTCACCGAGAAGGAGGCGCCGAGGTCCACGAGGCGGGAGAACAGCTCGTCCGAAAGGTCGTTGCCGTGGACAACGTTGATGCCGGGGCCGACCAGCCCCTCGGCGATCAGCGTCTCCCAGCCGCCCGGCGTCTTCGCCGCGCCGCCGCCCTGGTGCATGGAGGCGACGAGGCCGAATTCGCGGGCGAGCCTGAAATCGGCGCGCGCGACCTCCATGGTCGAATAATGTGGGCCGAGAATGGCGAGGCCCAGCGTCAGCAGCCCGTCGTCGCTGGCGAACGGGCCGCGCCGCAGCCGCTCGATCTCGGCGCGCGGATGCGGCACTTCGGAGAAATGCGGCTCGCCTGGCTTGGCATCGGGCTTCGGCGAGCCGTGGAAGAAGGCAGCGCGGATGCCGCTTTCGGCCAGGGCCTCCACCGCCGCGTCGGTGTGGTCGGGCGTCGGGTTGTTGTGGCACCAGTCCACCAGCGTGGTGGTGCCGGCATCGATCTGGCCGAGCGCGCCCACAAGGGTGGCAATACCGATGTCGTCGGGGCGGAAGCGGGTGGCAAGGCCCGCGTGGACCCAGCGGAAATATTCCAGCAGCGTCCAGTCGGCGGCGAGGCTCCTTAGCCCCGTCTGCCAGGTATGCATATGCGCATTCACGAAGCCGGGCACGCAGATGCGGCCCTTCGCGTCCACCTGCTCGGCGTCCGCCGCCTCGATGCGCGGGGCGATGGCGGCGATGCGGCCATCCGCGATCAGGATGTCGCCCGTCTTGAGGTCGCCGATGGCCGGCTCCATCGAGAGGATGGTGGCGCCACAGATGAGGGTGCGCGCGCCCATCAGGCCGCCTCCTCCGCGGGCACCGCCGCCACCGGCCGCTCGCCCGAATAGGCGCGGGCGATGAGGTCGCGGATGCCGTCGCGCGTCACGGGGCGCGGGTTCCAGTAGGGGTTTTCCACGGCGAGGTCGGCAGCCGTCTCGATGCCGTCCGCCGGCATTCCGATGTCGCAGAGCGCGCGCGGCACGCCGAGCGCCCGCACCAGATCGAACAGCCCCTGCGCCGCATCCGGCGCGCCCAGCGCGCGGGTGATGGCCGCCATGGCCTCCGGCGCGGCGGGGGCGTTGTAGGCCACCGCGTGGGGGAGAACGATGGTGTGCGTCTCCGCGTGGGGCAGGTTGAAGGTGCCGCCGAGCGTGTGGCAGAGCTTGTGGTGCAGCGCCATGCCCACCGCGCCGAGGCAGCAGCCGCACAGCCACGCGCCATAGAGCGCCATCGTGCGGGCCTCGATATTCGCCGGCTCGTGGATGAGGATGGGCAGCGCGGAGGAGAGGGTGCGGATGCCGTCCTCCGCCATCAGCGAGATCACAGGATTGCGGTCCCGCGCATAGAGCGCCTCCACCGCATGGGCGATGGCGTTGACGCCGGAGGTGGCGGAGAGGCCGGGCGGAAGGGTGAGCGTCAGATCCACGTCGTAGATGACCACCTCGGGCAGCACGTCCAGCGAGCGGATGGTGGTCTTGCGCCCCTCCTGCGTCTCACCGAGGATGGGCGTCATCTCCGAACCCGCATAGGTGGTGGGAATGACGAGCTGCGGCACCCCGGTGCGCAGCGCCAGCGCCTTGCCGAGGCCGGTGGTGGAGCCGCCGCCCAGCGCCACGACGCAATCGGCGTCGGCAGCCTTCAGCGCGGCGAGCGCCTTGTCCGTCACCTCCACCGGGGTGTGCATGGTGGCGCCGGGAAAGACCCCCGCGCAGGCTTCACCGATGAGCCCGCCGATGCGCTCGCCCTCCCCCGCCTGCTGCGGCGTGGTGAGCACCAGCGCCCGCCGCGCGCCGAGCCGCGCCACCTCGGCACCGACCTCGGCGACGGTGCCGCGGCCGAAGCGGACGCGGATGGGCAGGGCCTCGTAGGTGAAGGTCTCGATCATGGTTCAGATCCGTCTGCGGCGCGCACGGGCGCGCCTTGGGGCTCACTCGCCGGCGAGAAGCGCGTCGCGCGGACGCGGCGCCGCAGCGGCGGCGGGCGCACGGGCCTCGATGGCGCCGAACGCCGCGTCCTCGGCCACATAATCCACTTGGAAGCGGGCGATGCGCAGGTTCGCCAGCTCCTGCCGGACACGCAGATGCTCGGGATGGGAGGCGTAGGCGGCGAGATCGGCGGCGGTGGCGAACTCGGTCACCAGCACCACGTCGCAGGCATAATCCACATCGGAGATGTCGAGACCGATCTCCACGCGGGTCATGCCGGCGACGCGGCCGCGCAGGCCCTCGAACGCGGCCTTGACCTTCTGGCGGGCGGCGGCGCGCTCCTCGCGCGTGTCTCCGCTGACCCGCCACATCACGATGTGCCGGATGGGTCCCATCATTGGCGTTTTCCTCGACCTATTGGTCTTTCGTTGGATGTGAGTTTTGACTTGCGCGCAGCGGAAATAAACGGGATTTTTCGGAACTGTCTTTTGCGCAAAGTGGAAATATGGATCGCCTGACCCAGATCGAGGTGTTCGTGAAGACCGCCGAGCTGCGCAGCCTGTCGCGTGCGGCGGAGGCGCTGGGCATGTCCAACGCGGCGGCGAGCCGGCATCTCGCGGCGCTGGAGGAGCGGCTCTCCGCCCGCCTCATCGAGCGCAACACCCGCCGCCTGTGGCTGACCGAGGCGGGGCAGGAATTCTACCAGCGCAGCGGCACGCTCCTCACCGAACTGGCCGAAGCCGAAGAGGCGGTGAACGAGCATACCCTCGCCCCGCAGGGCCTGCTGCGGGTGACAAGCTCGCTCTCGTTCGCCACCATCTATCTCGCGCCCATGCTGCCGCAGTTCCGCAAGCTCTATCCCAAGCTCAACGTGCATATCGCGGTGGCCAACCGCTATCTCGACTTCATCGAGGCGGGCATCGACGTCGCCATCCGCACCCGCCTGCACGAGCCCGACACCAACATCATCGTGCGCCGGCTCGGACGGATGCGGCGGGTGCTGGCCGCCTCGCCGGCCTATCTGGAGGAGCACGGCCGCCCGCGTGAGCCGGCCGACCTCACGCGACACGACATGCTGGTCTACAATCTCGCGCAGGACCCCTTCTCCCTGCGCCTCACGAAAGGCGACGCGGAGCGTACCGTGCGCATCACCGGCGCGCTGGACTGCAACGACGGGCAGGTGATCCGGCAGGCCGCCCTCTCGGGGCTCGGCATCCTCATCCAGCCGCTCTACATCGTGCAGGACGACCTCGCGTCCGGGCGGCTCGTGGCCGTGATGCAGGACTGGCAGCTGCCCATGCTGACCATGAACATCGCCTACCAGAACCGCGAGCGCCTGCCGGCCAAGATCCGCGTGTTCACCGACTATCTCGTCAATTACGTGCGGCAGGCCTCGAGCGCCGGCATCTGGTCCGCCTGACGCAGGCGCGGCTGTCGCCAACGCTCAAGCTGGGCCATGATGGCGACCCCGATACCCTGCGATCACGGGCCGCCCATGCAGCACATCCTCGGCGCCTTCGCCGCCCTCGACCCGCTGATCGCGCTGGGGGTGTTCATCGCCACCGCCGCCACCGATGCCTGCTACGTCGCCTTCACCTCGGCGGTGGTGGCGCGCCGGCGCCTGTCGACGGCCAACTGGTCCAGCGTCTGGTACATGCTCTCCTCGTTCGCCGTCATCAGTTACACGGAGAACTGGGTCTATGTGGTGTTCGCGGCGGTGGGTTCCTGGGTGGGCGCCTTCCTGTCGCTGACCCTCCTCCACCGCCCCGGCGGCAAGCCCGCGCCGGTCGGCTCCTCCCCGCCGGAATGACGCGCGGAACCCTCACTCCGGCGCGTCGATGAGCGGATCGGGCCGGGCGAAGGCGGCGAGCGCGGGGCGATCTGCGAGGGTGATGACGGCGCCCCGGCTCGTCACGCCGTGGGTCTTCAGCACGGCGAAGGCGCGGGAAAGGTGCTCCGGCGTCATGCCCGGGAGCGACGACAGCACCCGTTTCTCGAACGGCAGGGGGATGCGGTCCGCGCCCTCCCCATCGGCGCGCTGGAGCAGCCAGTTGGCGAGCCGCTCGGCCCCCGTGCGCAGCTTCTGGCCTTTCACCTCCTTCACCGCACGGCGATAGCCGCGGCCAGCTCGGTGACGACGGCGCGGGTGAAGGCCGGGTCGGTGCCCAGCGCGTCGCGCACCTTTTCCGCCGGGATCATCAGCACCTGCGATTTCTTGAGGGTGCGGGCGGACTGGAGATAGATGCGCGCGTTGAGCACCGCGGCGAGAATGAAGGTGCCCACCGGCGGAAAGCGCTGAAGAAAGGCCGTGCGCACCAGTTCCGCGAAGGTCTCCTCGCGGGCGCGCCCTTTCCATGAGCACCCTCGCCTTCACCGTGTGCTTCGCGGTGTGGGCGATCTTCTCCATCATCGGCATCCGCATCCGGCAGGATCTCGGGCTCTCGGACTCCGAGTTCGGCCTGCTCATCGGTACGCCCATCCTCACCGGATCGCTCATCCGCGTGGCCCTGGGCGTGTGGGCGGATGTCTATGGCGGGCGCGTGGTTTTCGCCCTCACATGCTGGCGGCGGCACTCGCCACCTTCCTCCTCACCTATGCCGCGACCTACCCCCAATTCCTGCTGGCAGCACTCGGCGTCGGCATCGTCGGCGGCTCCTTCTCGGTGGGCGTCGCCTAAGTCTCGCGCTGGTATCCGGCAAGCCGGCATGATCGCCGCCGCCTTCTCCGTGTCGGCGAGCCTGTTCCGCGCCTATGGCGGGCATCTCTCCGACGTCTACGGCGCGCGGCGGGTGATGTACTGGACCTTCCTCGTCTCCGGACCACCGCGAGACCAAGAGGAGGCGGTGATCCGCGCCTTGCTCGAGCAGGAGGTGAAGGTGCCCACGGCGGACGAGGCCACCTGCCGGCGCAATTTCTCTCGCAACCCGGCCCTCTTCCGCACCGGGGATGATGGCGGGAGGCCACGACGCGCGTCCGACGGGGCTGGACATTTAATTTTATCCGGGTATTTTTATGAACATTGCAGGAATCGCCCCATGTCCTTTTTCCCCGCCAGACCTTGCACCGCCTTCGCCGGAACACGCCTTCTCCGCAGCGGCCCTCTCGTCGAGGTGGCGATGGCGGTGAAGGCGGCGATGGCAGAGGACAGCGCCCCGCTTCTCGTCTTCGACGATACGACCGGCCGCGTGATCGATCTCGACCTGCGTGGCAGCGACGCCGAAGTCATCGCCCGCCTGGATATGCCGAAGACACCGGCCATGGCCGAACCAAGCCCTCCGGCCAAAGGCCGTGGTCGCCCCAAGCTTGGCGTCGTCGCCCGCGAGGTGACCCTTCTGCCCCGGCACTGGGACTGGCTCGCAGCCCAGCCGAGCGGTGCTTCCGCCACCTTGCGCCGGCTCGTGGACGAGGCCCGACGTCGGGAAGCCCCACAGCAGCAGCGCCGCACCGCGCAGTCCGCCGCCTATCATTTCATGCAGGCGCTGGCCGGCGACTTCGCGGGCTATGAGGAAGCCACCCGCGCCCTGTTCGCAGACGACCGGGACGGGCTGGTGCGGACGACCGCAGGCTGGCCCGCGGACGTACGCGCTCATGTCCTGCGCCTCGCCTTCGACGCCTGAGCGGCATTAAAGCCGCGGCAACCGGAGGGGCGCAGTGTGGGACAACCGCCGGAGCCACCATGTCCGACCAGACCGCGCCGCCCCCATTCCCCGCCTATGCCCTCTCCGGCGCCACACCCAGGGATCGTCCGGCGATGGCGCAGCTGTGGGTGGAGACCTGGGCGAAGACCATGCCCGATATCGACTTCGTCGCCCGCCTGCCCTGGCTGGAAAGCCATCTGGATGGCCTTTCAGCCGGCGGCGCGCTGATCCGCGTGGCACGGGAAGGCGGCGAAGACGGGCAGGTCGCCGGATTTGTCGTCATCCATCCCGGCACCGGCTATCTCGATCAGCTGGCCGTGGCGCCGCGGGTGTGGGGCAAGGGCGCGGCCGAGGCGCTGATGGCGGAGGCGCGACGGATCTCCCCAACCCTCGTCGCCCTCGACGTAAACCAGGACAATCCACGCGCGGTCCGCTTCTACGAGAAGATGGGGCTTGCCATCGTCTCGGAGGGCGCCAATCCCATGTCCGGCCGGCTGACCTACCGGATGGAGTGGCGCGGCGCCTGAAAGCTAGGCCGCCGCATGGAACTGGAGCTGGGCCAGGCGGGCGTAGAGGCCACCCTTGGCGACCAGTTCGGCATGGGTGCCCTCGTCCACGATCCGCCCGGCTTCCATCACCAGAATGCGGTCCGCCGACAGCACCGTTGCGAGGCGATGGGCGATGACCAGGGTGGTCCGCCCTTCCATGGACCGCTCGAGGGCCGTCTGCACCAGCGTTTCACTCTCCGCATCGAGCGCGCTCGTGGCTTCGTCGAGCAGGAGGATGGGCGCGCCGCGCAGGATGGCGCGGGCGATGACGATGCGCTGTCGCTGGCCGCCGGACAGCGTGACGCCGCGTTCGCCCACCATGGTGTCCCACCCGTGCGGCATGCCGGCGACAAATTCGTCCACCAGCGCCGCGCGGCCGGCCGCTTCGACCTCGGCATCGGTGGCGTCTGGCCGTCCCAGGCGGATGTTGGCGCGCACGCTGTCGGCAAAGATCGCCACCTCCTGCGGCACCAGCGCCATCTGCCGCCGCACAGCGACGGGATCGGCATCACGGATATCGATGCCGTCGAGGAGGATGCGGCCGGCCTGCGGATCATAGAACCGCTCCAGCAACTGGAACACGGTGCTCTTGCCGGCCCCGGACGGGCCGACCAGAGCCACCCGCTCGCCGGGCCTGATGGTGAACGAGACCGCGGCCAGCGCCGCATGGTCCCGCCGCGTCGGATAGGAGAAGGACACCTCGTCGAAGGCAATGGCGCCGCTGACCCGCGCCGGCAGCGTCACCGGGTTCGCAGGGGCGCGCACCTGCGGCTCCACCTTGAGCAGTTCGCCGATGCGCTCGGCGGCGCCGGCGGCGGCCGACATCTCGCCCCACGTCTCGGACAGGTTGCCGAGGGAGGCGGCGGCCAGCACCGCGTAAAGCACGAACTGGCTCAGCGCGCCGGACGTCATGGTCCCGGCCAGCACGGACTGCGCACCGGCCCACAGCACCGCCACGACCGATCCGAACACGAGGAAGATGGCGATGCCGGTCAGCCAGCCGCGGGCCTGCGTCGCTTGCCGGGCGGCATCGAAGGCATGGTCAACGGCGCCGTCGAACCGCTGCCGCGCCGCGCCCTCGGCGCTCGCCGCCTGCAGCGCGCGCATGCTGTTCAGCGCCTCTGCGGCATAGGCGGAGGCATCGGCGAGCGTATCCTGCGCCTGTCGGGTCAGCCGGCGCACCTTGCGCCCCGAGGCCATGAGCGGCAGCACGATGATCGGGATCGCCACCAGCACCAGACCAGAGAGCCGCGGGCTGGTCACCACCATCATCGCCACGGAGCCGATGCACATCATGAGATTGCGCAGCGCCGTCGAGGCGGAAGCGCCGACCGCGGACTTGAGCTGCGTAGTGTCGGCGGTCAGCCGAGAGGTGAGTTCGCCCGAACGAGCCGAATCGTAGAAGGCGCCGTCGAGCGTGACCAAGCGGGCGAACACCGCCGTGCGCAGATCCGACACGACCCGCTCGCCAAGGGTGGTGACCAGGTAGTAGCGGCAGGCCGAGGCGAGGGCGAGGACGGCGGCCACCGCCACCAGCACCCCGAAATACTGGTCCACGAGGCCGGCATGGTCTTCGGCAAATCCGAAATCGATCATCCGCCGCACCGCGACAGGCAGCGCCAGCGTGGCCAGCGCGGCGGCGAGCAGAGCGCAGACCGCAGCGGTCACCCGACCGCGATACCGCATCAGGTAGGGCGCAAGGCTCGCCAGCGGCTTCAGATCGCGCCTGCGCTTCTCAGCCTCGGCGCGGGTTTCGGGGCTGTCGACAGGGGCAGATGAGGTGTCGGCTTGTGTCAAGGCATCCACTCAGCTATAGACCCGCCACTTCCGTCAGGAACCGAAATTGACGCTGCCCTCCCTGGCGGGGCGGGCGTGGCGATAAAGGATTGAACCAATGAAGAGCGACATCCATCCCGATTACCACTTCATCAAGGTGGTGATGACGGACGGTTCCGAGTACACGACCCGGTCGACCTACGGCAAGGAGGGCGACACCCTTCAGCTCGATATCGATCCGCGCACCCATCCGGCGTGGACCGGCGGCAGCCAGCAGCTGATGGACCGCGGCGGCCGCGTGTCCCGCTTCAAGAACAAGTTCGGCGCGCTGCTCAAGGGCTGATGCCGACGGGGCCTTCCGGCCCCCGCTTCCCCTGCGAGGCTGCGCGCCTCCGCCGCAGCGACGCAAGCGCACAACCGGCGCTCCAATGAGGGCCGGCGACCGTTCAGGGACTGACGAGTTCAAGCCGCGGGCGGACCTGCCGCCGTCGCGGCTTTTCGTTTTTGCGGGTCTCGGCCGCCTGCGCCGCAGCAAGGCGGGCTGCGACGCCCTCGGCCAATGCGGCAAGATCTAGCGCCGCAAGGCGAGCCACGGCCGTCAGGCGGGTCATCACATTTGCGGGAAGAGCCAGCTCCAGCGGCGCGGCGGCAGCGGCCAGCTCCGCCCGGGCGATGCAGCCATCGTCCATGCTCAGCAGCAGCACCAAGCCGGACGCGATGTCCGCATTGAGGCGCGAGAGGGTTTCGCGGTCGCCGACGGAAAGCGGGCAAGCGTTCAGCCGCTCTTGCGCGGCGGCAAGCCGCGCGAAGTCGCGCCCGATCTCGTCCCCCTTGTCCCGCGCCTGATCCACCGCTCGCTCCTTTGAAGGGACCGGCATGAAGCGCAGAGCCGGCGTCCCCGTAAAGAGGAACAACGCCGCAGAAACTGGGGATATCGGGGGCTGGCCAAAGAAGAGCCGCCTTGCGGCGGCTCGAAGTCCGACAGGGAGAGTTGCCAGAAGTCCGGGAAGGATCATTTCCAGCGGACAACATGACAATGCGCGCCGCTTATTAAGGTCGCCTTAACGCGAGGCCGCTAGACGCCCGTCCGCCCACGAACGGGCCCGGGCGCAAGCGCCGCGCTACAACTTGAACGCTGCATCCGCCGCCGCACGGGACGCGCGCTTGGCCTGCAGCGCCGATTCCAACCGCGCGATCTCCGTCTTCAGCGCGGCGATGCGCGCCTCGATCTCGTCCACCGACAGGCGGGATATGTCCGCGCCGGTCAGGGGATCGATGGGCTTCGGCCTGATCTCCTCGTCCATTGGCTTTGCTCCTCCCCTTCCCTATTCTCCGGATCGACCGCCGCCTCAGGCGCGGCTCGTTTCCTGTCCGATCCTATTTTGCGCGCCGCGGCCGGGCTGGGAAGAGGCTCGCGCCGCCGCCCCTCCTCCCGGAGCGTTCCATGTCCAGCGCCGCCGCTTTGCCCGAAACCATGACCGCCATCACCGTCAGCACGCCCGGCGGCCCCGAGGTGCTGGTGCCCGGCCCCCGTCCCGTGCCCAAGCCGGCGCCGGGCGAGGTGCTGGTGAAGGTCGAGGCCGCCGGTATCAACCGGCCGGACGTCATGCAGCGCAAGGGTCTCTATCCGCCCCCGCCCGGCGCCTCCGACATCCCGGGGCTGGAGATTGCCGGAACCGTGGTGGCGCTGGGTGAAGGCGCCACCACCTACAAGATCGGCGACAAGGTGTGCGCCCTCGTCACCGGCGGCGGGTACGCGGAATATTGCCCGGCCAATGAGGCCACTACCCTGCCCGTGCCCGACGGTCTCTCCATGGCTGAGGCCGCGGCCATGCCCGAGACCGTCTTCACCGTGTGGAGCAACGTGTTCGACCGCGGCGGCCTGAAACCGGGAGAGACGCTGCTGGTTCATGGAGGAGCGAGCGGCATCGGCACGACGGCGATACAGCTGGCCAAGGCGTTCGGCGCCCGCGTCGTGGTCACCGCCGGCTCGGACGAGAAGTGCGCCGCCTGCGTCAATCTCGGCGCGGACCTCGCGGTGAACTACAAGACGCAGGATTTCGTCACCGAGGTGAAGAGCTTCACCGCCGGCAAGGGCGCCAATGTCATCCTCGACATGATCGGCGGACCTTATATCCAGAAGAATTACGAAGCGGCCGCGCAGGATGGCCGGATCGTTCAGATTGCCTTCCAGCAGGGTGCCAAGGCCGAGGTCGACTTCATGCGCCTGATGCTGAAGCGCCTCACCCATACCGGCTCAACCCTGCGATCGCGCCCGGTGGCAGAGAAGGCGGCCATCGCGGCAGCTATCGTCGCGCATGTGCTGCCGCTGATCGCCGCCGGAAAGTACCGTCCGGTGATGGACGAGACCTTCCCGCTGGCGGACGCTGCCGGCGCGCACGCCCGCATGGACGCGAGCGCGCACGTGGGCAAGATCGTGCTGGTGGTGGGCTAGTTTCGGACAAGGCGGGGGATTGCCCCGCCTCCGATTTCAGGAGCGCCAGTCGCGCGGCGGCACGCCGCCCGAGCGCTGGATAGCCTCGATGACCTCGCGCTGGCGGCGATCGGTACGCTTCATGTGCACCGCGATCACCGCATGGGCGGAGGGCACCAGGAACATCAACGGGAAGATCAGGCCGAGCAGGATGCAGGGCACGATCATCACCAGATTGATGATGGCCGAGACGGGCTGCCCGTTCACCAGCAGGCCGACGGGCGGCAGCAGAGCGGCGAGAATGTAGATCATGGTCTTCCCGGGCCCTCCTTTGAGGCCCATCGTCCATATGGTGTGCCCTGCCCGTGCTGCAAGGATCGGGGCCGGACCATGCGCCGAACGCCGGTTGATCGGTACGCCGCCTCCGCCTATTGCGAAGAAGGGGGAACGGCGAGGCCCGAATGGGCCGGCCCAAAGGTTAGCTCATGCAGCTCAAGGCGCTTCCGCCTCAGGTCCTTATCCCGCTCATCGTCGCCTGCGCGCTCTTCATGGAGCAGGTGGACTCGACGGTCATCGCTACCTCGCTACCCGCCATCGCCGCCGACCTCGGCGAGGACCCGGTATCGCTGAAGCTGGCGCTGACCTCCTACCTCCTCTCGCTGGCCGTTTTCATTCCCGCGAGCGGCTGGGCCGCGGACCGCTACGGCGCGCGCACGGTCTTCCGCTCGGCCATCGTCATTTTCACCATCGGCTCGATCCTGTGCGGCCTGTCCTCCTCGCTGGCGGACTTCGTGCTCTACCGCATCGTCCAGGGCATGGGCGGGGCCATGATGGTGCCGGTGGGGCGCCTCGTCATTCTGCGCTCGGTGCCGAAATCCGAGCTGGTCTCCTCGCTGGCCTGGCTCACCATTCCCGCGCTGCTCGGGCCGGTGTTCGGGCCGCCGCTGGGCGGATTCATCACCACCTATTTCGACTGGCGCCTCATCTTCTTCATCAATGTGCCGATCGGCGTGCTGGGCGTGTTCCTCGCCACGCGCTTCATCGAGAACGTGCGCGAAGAGGATGTGCCGCCCCTCGACCTCAAGGGCCTGATCCTGTCGGGTGTCGGGCTGGCCGGCCTCGTCTTCGGCTTCGCCGTGCTCGGGCAGGAGGTGCTGGTGCCGCAATGGGCGGCAATCACGATTGGCGCGACGGGGGCGTTCTTCCTGTTCCTCTACGTGCGCCACGCGCGGGTCACACCCCATGCGGTGCTGGATCTCAGGCTGCTGCGCCACGGCACGTTCCGCGCCGGCGTGGTGGGTGGCTCCCTGTTCCGGGTCGGCATCGGCGCCATGCCCTTCCTGCTGCCCCTGATGCTGCAGCTCTCCTTCGGCCTCTCGCCCTTCGCCTCCGGCCTCCTGACTTTCACCGCCTCTGCCGGGGCGATGGCCATGAAGTTCACCGCCGCCCGGCTGTTGCGGCGCATCGGCTACAAGCGGGTTCTCCTCGCCAACGTGTTCCTGTGCAGCGGCTTCATCGCGATCAATGCCGCCTTCACACCACTGACGCCGCACTGGCTCATCGCGTCACTGCTTCTGGTGGGCGGGTTCCTGCGCTCGCTGCAGTTCACGGCCCTCAACGCGCTTAGCTATGCCGACGTGGAACCGGCCGAAATGAGCCGCGCAACCTCGTTCGCCAGCGTGGCGCAGCAGGTGTCACTGTCCTTCGGCGTCGCCGTGGCGGGCCTGGTGCTGGAAACCATGCGCGCCTCGCGCGGCGAGGTGACGGTGACGCAGGGCGACTTCTCTGCCGCCTTCCTCGTGGTGGCGGCGGTGAGCGCGCTCAGCGTCTTCTTCTTCATCCCCCTGCCGAAGGATGCCGGCGCCTCGCTCACGGCCCGCAAGCCGGATCTGGACGACCCACGCAGCGAAGTGCCTCCGGACTAGGCTTCCGCCTCGTCCGGCTCTTGCGCCCCATCCTCGGCTTTGCCGCGGAAGCCGGTGGCGAGCACATAAAGCTCGGCCGAATCAGCGCGGCTGGCAGCCGGCTTGAGGTGGCGCACCAGTGCGAAATCCCGCTTGAGGTTGGCGAGCAGCGTGCCCTCCGTTCCGCCCTGGATCACCTTGGCGAGGAAGCCGCCGCCGGGCGCGAGCACCTGGCGAGCGAAGTCCGCCGCCAGTTCCACCAGGCCGACGATGCGCAAATGGTCGGTCTTCTTGTGGCCGGTGGCGTTGGCCGCCATGTCGGACATCACGAAGTCCGCCTGCCCGCCCAGCATTTCCATCAGCCGCGCGGGTGCATCGGGGGCGAGGAAGTCCATCTGGGCGAAGGCGACGCCGGGAATAGGGTCCATCTCAAGGAGGTCGATCGCGACGATCTTGCCCTGCCCCTGCTCCAGGCCGATCTTCTGCGCCGCCACCTGGCTCCAGCCGCCCGGCGCCGCGCCGAGATCGACGATGCGCATGCCGCGCTTCAGAAGCTTCGCCTTCTCGTCGATCTCGATGAGCTTGAACGCGGCGCGCGAGCGCCAGCCCTCGCGCTTGGCGCGCGCCACATAGGGATCGTTCAGCTGACGCTGAAGCCATTTCTGCTGCGAGGTGGTGCGGCCGCGCGAGGTCTTCACGCGCACTTTCAAGGGCCGGCCGTCCGGCCCGCGGGGGGGTGTGGTCACGCTGGGCGGCTTCCGTTCGGCGGGTTCGCTTGGAAGCCGTCGGCCGAGCGGCCGTTCCGCCACACGCCGTCCGCCCGCATCATCTGCACCAGCATCCCCTCTCTCAGCCCGCGATCGGCCACCCTAAGCCGGTCGGCGGGAAACACGCGGCGCACCGCTTCCATGATGGCGCAGCCGGCGAGCACGAGATCGGCCCGCTGGGCGCCGATGCAGGGATTGGCGACACGCTCCTCGAAGCTCATGGTCATCAGCCGGTCCACCACCTGCTCGATGTGGCTGGCGCCCAGCCAGGCCCCGTCCACACGCGCCCGATCATAGCGATCGAGCCCGAGATGGATGCCGGCCACGGTCGTCACCGTACCCGACGTGCCCAGGAGATGCAGCCGGGCGGGGGCGCGCACACCCCAGCTCTGGCGCACGCCGTCGAGCATCGCGCACACTTCGTCGACCATGGTGTGGAACACGTCCGGCGACACCTTCACGCCGCCGTGGCGCTCCGAGAGCGAAACGACGCCGACGGGCAGCGAGACCCAGGAGCGGATGCGGGCGCGCGGCGGGCCGTCGTCGCCCGCCGAACGGCGGCCGAGCCAGACCACTTCGGTGGAACCGCCGCCGATGTCGAACAGCACAGCGCCCTCGCAGGAGGGATCCACCAGCGGCGCGCAGCCTGTGGCGGCAAGCCCCGCCTCTGTGCGTCGGTCCACCACCTCCAGCGTCAGCCCGGTCCGGGCTTCCACCTGGGCGCAGAAATCCTCGCCGTTGACGGCGGAGCGGCAGGCTTCGGTGGCCACCATGCGGGCACGGGTGACGCCGCGCAGGTCCATCTTGGCGGCGCAGATTTCAAGCGCCCCGAGGGCTCGCTCCATGGCGCCGTCGCACAGACGGCCAGTCGCGCCGAGCCCTTCGCCGAGGCGGACGATGCGCGAGAAGGCGTCCACCACGCGGAAGCTGCGGGCGGTCGGCCGGGCGACCAGAAGGCGGCAATTGTTGGTGCCGAGGTCAATGGCGGCATAGATGCCCTGCGGGCTCGGCACCCGCGATTCTGTCGGGCGATCGTGGGACGGGGCGGGAGTGGCGCAGGAGCGGACGGCAGGAGGCTGGTCCTTTGGACCATCACCCGTTCCCGCACGCAGGGGAGAAACCGTTGCCTCCGCAAGGTTTCCGCTGCGGGAAGACTGCTCCGGACCCCCGGCGGGCCCGTGCGTCTCGTCCCTCATGTCCTGTCCCTCGCCGCAAGGCGGTCCCGTGCGCTCAGGCCAGCCGCAAAGGTCCGCGGCCGGCTGCGCCTTGCGGCCAGTGTAACAGCGTGCCGCCGCTGCGCAATGCCGCGGCGTGCCCTGTTCGTAATCAGGCTGAGATAAGGGTTACTCGGCGGCGGCGCGGCCCTTGAGGTCGAGGGTCAGGCCGGCGGCGAGGGCATCAGTGCGGAAAGCCTTCACCGCATCCAGGGACAGTTCGGCGGCGGTGCGCGAGCCAAGGGCCGGGAGCTTCTTCAGCACATCGGCGGGGGCGGTGATGATGTGGCAGCCCATCCCATCCGCCTCGATCACGTTCCACACCTCGCGGGTGGAGGCCCAGATGACCTCGACGTTCGGGGTTGCGCGGGAGAGCTCGACCGCGCGGGAAATGGCGGGCTTGTAATCGATGCCCAGATCGGCCAGCCGACCGGCGAAAACCGAGATAATTGAAGGCGCTCCGCCGGCCAGGGCCTTCACGCCCTCGTCCACCTGGGGGACGTCGAAGATGGCGGTGAGGTTCACCTTCACGCCGTCCTGCACGAGGTCGCGCACCAGATCGTACAAGGGTTCGCCGCGGGTGGTGGAGACCGGGAGCTTCACATGGACGTGCTCGCCCCAGGTGGCGATGACGCGGGCCTGGGCGCGGATTTCGGGGATGTCGTCGGAGAAGACCTCGAACGAGATATGCCGGTCGGGCACCGCCGCTACGAGATCCTTTGCGTAGGATTCATAATCGGTTACGCCGGCCTTGCGGAGCAAAGAGGGGTTGGTGGTGAAGCCGGCGATGTGGGGCTGCTTCGCCATTTCCACGATCTGCGCCTTGTCGGCGCCGTCGGTGAACAGCTTCACCTTCAGGTCGCTCAGCTTCACGGACATCTCTTCGGCTCCCTTGACGATTTCGGCCATCCTATAGGCCGTTTGCGGCGAATTGGACACAGCCCGGATCGAGAATTCGAACCGGGTGTCAGCCGAGGTTTCAGGGTGGGATATCGATGGCGTTAAGAGCCTGTTCACCATGTGTCGAACAGAGCCGGGGCCGGCAACTTCCGGGAAAGAACCGCCGCGGCATCCTTCGTCCGGAGGCAGGGGCAAAAGCGCACGGCCTGCGCACTGCAATACCTCCACACTCCGAAGGTCAGGGCATCGAGGGACGGGCATGGTCTCGACGGACATGGTGGAGCGGATGGCGCAGGCGATGCACGCCTATTCGCAGCAGCGCTACCCCCTGCTGGAGCCGTGGGACGAGCTCTCCCCCGAGCGGCGGGCCTACCAGCGCCAGCTCGCCGCCCATGCCCTCCAGGCCCTCACCCCCCACGACGTGATCGAGATCACCTCCCGCGCCGCGCCGGCCATCGTGGCCGTGCCGCTGGAGCCGGCGCCCTGGGCGCTGGCGGAGCTGCAGGAAGCCGCCATCTCCGACAACGGCACGGCCATGGACGCCCGGCGGCGCTACCGCTCCTTCCTCGCGACCGCCTCCCTGCCGCTGGCCACCCGCCATGCCGAAGGCGCTGTCTGAGGCCGCCACCCGGCTCCACCTTCCCCCTGTCCCCTCATCGTCCGTGCGAAGCGGGAGATGACGCGTGAGACGCGGCCGCGCAGCGCCGCGGCCATGCCCTGTCCCGCAGGGGGCATACCCTTGTACGAGCCCGCCAAACCCTCAGCCTAGACCGCCACCCCCTCGTAGAATGGAGGGCCGGCGACCCCGCAGCCATGCTCCATCCGTCGCCCTCGCACCTCTCTCGCGGGAAGGGCGACGGCACAGGCGCGACCTTCCGCGCCCAGCGGCTGTCGGAGCGCGCGATGGGCAGGGCCCGGACCAATCCTGTTGATCCTCTTCACCGGGCCGCAGAGCGGGATCGGGAGCGCCTGCCATGAGCACCGGCTCCCGCCCCCTCCGCCTCGCCCTCGCCTGCGGCCTCGCGGCAGCGCTCGTCGGCGGCGCCTACGCCGTCACCCGTCATGAGCGTCAGCCGGCGCCCCCGTCCGCCTCCGCGCCCGTGCCGGTGGTGACGGCTGCGGCCAAGCGACAGGACGTGCCGGTGGACCTCACCGGCATCGGCACGGTGACGCCGTTCAACACCGTGACCATCCGCTCGCGAGTGGACGGGGCGTTGCAGCAGGTGCTGTTCCACGAAGGGCAGGACATCGCGAAGGGCGCGCCCATCGCGGTGATCGACCCGCGCACCTATGAGGCGGCGCTGGAACAGGCCGAGGCGCGCCTCCAGCAGGATCAGGCGGCGCTCGCCAACACCCAGCTGATCTTCCAGCGCGACGCCAAGCTCGGCCGCGATGCCTTCGTCAGCCAGCAGACGGTGGACAACGAGCATAGCGCCGTGGCGCAGCTTGAGGCGCAGGTCGCCCAGGACAGGGCGGCCATCGAAACCGCCCGCACGGAGCTTTCCTACACGCAGATCACCGCCCCCATCGATGGGCGCGCCGGGCTCCGGCTGGTGGATGAGGGCAACATCGTCCATGCGGCGGACCCGACCGGCCTGGTCGTGCTGAACCAGATCCATCCCATCGCGGTCATCTCCACCCTGCCCCAGTCGGATGTCGCGACCATCCGGGCGGCCCTTGCCGCCGGCCCCGTGGCGGCGCGGGCGGTCTCGCGCGAGGACGGGACGGTGCTCGACACCGGCTCGGTGGAGATCATCGACAACGAGATCGATCCGAAGAGCGGAACGCTGCGGGTCAAGTCCACCTTCGCCAATCGGGAGGACCGGCTCTGGCCGGGGCAGTTCGTCGATGTGCGGCTGCGCGTCACCACGCTCACGGGCGTCGTCACGGTCCCCGCCGAGGCCGTGCAGCGCGGGCCGGACGGCCCCTTCGTCTACACGGTGGGCGCGGACGGACGGGTCGCGGCCACTCCCGTCACGCCTGGCCAGATCGCGGAGGGCATCGCCGTCATCAAGGCGGGCATCGCCGAAGGGCAGGAGGTGGTGGTACAGGGCCAGTCTCGCCTGGCTCCCGGCGTGACGGTGCGCGGCAAGGCGCAGGGGGGCTGAGCGCCATGGCCAACGCCGAGCCCCGTGCCGCCTCCCCGTCCGCTTCCCCGTCCGCCGCGACGACCTCCCTCTCCGCCTGGTTCATCCGCAATCCCATCGGCACATCGCTGCTGATGGCGGGGTTGCTGGCGCTCGGCGCGATCTGCTTTCCGCTCCTGCCGGTGGCGCCCCTGCCGGATGTGGATTTTCCCACCCTTCAGGTTTCCACCGCGCTGCCCGGTGCCAGCCCCGAGATCATCGCCTCGTCGGTCACGCAGCCGCTGGAGCGCCAGTTCGGGGAGATTCCCGGCCTCGCGCAGATGACCTCCATCTCGACGCTGGGGAATTCCGCCATCACGCTCCAGTTCAATCTGGGCGTGGACATCAACGGCGCCGCGCTGGACGTGCAGACCGCCATCAACGCCGCCGGCGGGCAATTGCCGGCCGACCTGCCGGCCCCGCCCACCTACAGGAAGGTGAACCCGGCCGATCCGCCCATCATCGTCCTCGCCCTCTCCTCGGACACGCTGCCCATCATTCAGGTGGATGATTTCGCCGAGACCGTGCTGGAGCAGCACCTGAGCCAGATCAACGGCGTGGGGCAGGTGAACGTGGTGGGCCAGCAGAAGCCCTCCGTGCGCATTCAGGTGGACCCGGCAAAGGTCGCCAACCTCGGCCTCTCGCTGGAGGACATCCGGCAGGCCATCGTCGCCACCACGCTCAACGGCCCCAAGGGCACGGTGCAGGGCAAGGCGCGCACCTTCACCCTCTATGACAACGACCAGCTCACCGCCGCCGGCCCGTGGCTGGATGCCATTCTCGCCTGGCGCGACGGCGCGCCGGTGCGGGTGCGCGACATCGGCATGGCGGTGGACGCCGCCGAGAACACGCAGCTCGCGGCCTGGGCCAACGGCGGGCGCGCCATTCTCCTGCCCGTCTACAAGCTGCCGGGCGCCAACGTCATCTCCACGGCAGACGCGATCAAGGCCAGTCTCCCGACGCTGATGGCCACCGCCCCCGCCGGCATCCATCTGGAGATCCTCTCGGACCGCACGGTCACCATCCGCGCCTCGGTGGACGATGTGGAGAAGACGCTGGTCATCACCATCGTGCTGGTGGTGGCGGTGATCTTCGTCTTCCTGCGAACCATGTGGGCGACCATCATCCCCGCCGTCGCCGTGCCGCTCGCCATCGTCGGCACCTTCGCGGCGATGTACGCGCTCGGCTACAGCCTCGACAACCTCTCGCTCATGGGGCTCTCCATCGCGGTCGGCTTCGTGGTGGACGATGCCATCGTCATGCTGGAGAACATCGAGCGGCATGTGGACATGGGCAAATCGCCCGTTCAGGCGGCCCTCGACGGCTCGGCGGAGATCGGCTTCACCATCCTCTCCATCAGCCTGTCGCTGGTGGCGGTGTTCATCCCGCTGCTGCTGATGGGCGGCATCGTCGGCGGGCTGTTCCGCGAGTTCGCGGTGACGGTGACCATCACCATCGCCGTCTCGGCCCTCGTCTCGCTGACGCTGACCCCCATGATGTGCGCCCTTTTCCTGCGCCCCAAGGGCGCGCCACAGGCCCACGGGCGGCTCTATCTCGTGTCCGAGCGGGCCTTTGGCGCCCTGCTTGCCGGCTATCGCCGCACGCTGGACCTCGCGCTCGACCATGCCCGCGTGACGCTCTGCATCTTTCTGGCGGCGGTCGTGGCCACCGGCGTGCTGTTCTACGCCATTCCGAAGGGCTTCTTCCCGCAGCAGGACACCGGCCTCATCATCGGCATTTCCGAGGCCGCGCAGGACGTGTCGTTCGCCGAGATGGCGCGGCGCCAGCTCGCCCTCGCGCAGATCGTCTCGGCCGATCCGGATGTCGCCTCGGTGGGCACGGGGGTGGGCGCGGGTGCCGGCCAGTCGGTGAACAACGGGCGCATGTTCATCACCCTGAAGCCACGCGCCGAACGCACCGCCTCCGCCTTCCAGATCATCGACCGGCTGCAGGCGAAGCTCGCCGGTGTCGAGGGCGCGGCGCTGTTTCTCCAGGCGGCGCAGGATCTCAACGTGGGCGGGCGGCTG
Source organism: Xanthobacter flavus (assembly GCF_017875275.1). Lineage (NCBI taxonomy): Bacteria > Pseudomonadati > Pseudomonadota > Alphaproteobacteria > Hyphomicrobiales > Xanthobacteraceae > Xanthobacter > Xanthobacter flavus. The sequence goes on from NZ_JAGGML010000001.1 coordinate 1,422,921, forward strand.
TCGCGCACGCAGTTCCAGTACACCCTTCAGGATGGCGACATCGGCGAGCTGAACACCTGGGCGCCGCGGCTCCTCGCGGCGATGAAGGGCCTGCCGCAGCTCACCGGCGTCGCCTCGGACCAGCAGACCGGGGGCGCCACCCTCACCCTCACCATCGACCGGGAGCAGGCCGAGCGGCTCGGCATCAGCCCCGCCGACATCGACGCCACGCTCTACGACGCCTTCGGTCAGCGGCAGGTGACGCAGTATTTCACCCAGCTCAACAGCTACCACGTCATCCTTGAGCTGCTGCCGGCCATGCAGGCCTCGCCCCATGCCCTCGACGCGCTTTATGTGAAATCGCCGCGCACGGGCGAGCAGGTCCCCCTCTCCGTGCTCGCCAGGTGGACCTCGCTGCCGACGACCTTCCTCTCCATCAACCACCAGTCCCAATTCCCCTCGGTGACGCTCTCCTTCAACCTCGCGCCCGGCGTGGCGCTGGGGGATGCGGTGGCGGCCATCCACGGCGCGGAGCAGGGGCTCGGAACCCCGCCGACGCTGGCCGGCACCTTCCAGGGCAACGCGCAGGCCTTCCAGCAGTCGCTGGCGCGCGAGCCCTATCTCGTCGCGGCCGCGCTGGTGGTGATCTACATCATCCTCGGCGTGCTCTATGAGAGCTACGTCCACCCCCTCACCATCCTCTCGACGCTGCCCTCGGCGGGGCTCGGGGCGCTCGTCATGCTCTGGGCGTGCGGCTTCGACTTCTCCATCATCGCCCTCGTCGGCGTGATCCTGCTGATCGGCATCGTGAAGAAGAACGGCATCATGATCGTGGACTTCGCCATCGCCCGCGAGCGCGGGGCCGGCCTGTCGCCGCGCGAAGCCATCCGCGAGGCCTGCCTGCTGCGGTTCCGGCCGATCCTGATGACCACCTGCGCCGCGCTGCTCGCCGGCGTGCCGCTGATGCTCGGCCACGGCACCGGCTCCGAGCTGCGCCAGCCGCTGGGCTACGCCATCGTCGGCGGGCTCCTCGTCAGCCAGGTGCTGACGCTCTACACGACGCCCGTCATCTACCTCGTGCTCGACCGCCTGCGCGCGGGCGCGGGGCGCCGGACGGCCGAAGGTACATACCCATAGGTCGGCCCATCACCCGATGGTTCAGGCTGGAAAAATGGATGGAGAATGTCCGCCTCCGCCACCGCGTGGAATGCTTCTCCCCGTCATTGCGGCGCTTCGGCGCGCTTCTTCTGTCCGGCGAGGGGATAATGCTCGTTTATACTTATGTCGCACTTGGCGGCGCCCTCGGTTCCATTCTGCGCTACGGGATGAACCGCTGGCTCACCCTCCTCGTCGGCGGCGCGCTGCCGTGGGGGACCATCCTCATCAACATCGCCGGCTCGTTCGTCATCGGCGCGCTGGCGGGGCTCTTCCAGGGGGCGGGATCGGGCGCGCCGAACGAGGTCCGCCAGTTCCTGCTGGCAGGGCTGTGCGGCGGCTTCACCACCTTCTCCTCCTTCAGCCTCCAGACGCTCGACCTCATCCAGGCCGGCGAGCCGGGACGCGCGGCGCTCAATGTGGGCCTGTCGGTGGCGCTGGGCCTCACCGCCGTGACGCTCGGCTTCCTCGCGCCCGGCGCGCTCGCCACGGTGTCGCGCAGCGTCGGTGCGTGAGCCGCCCGCTCAGATCCGGGCGCTGCGCCGGAATTCGCCGGGCGACACGCCGAGCTGCCGCCGGAAAGCCCGCGTGAAGGTCGATTGCGAGGAGAAGCCGCAGGAGAGGGCCACATCGGCGAGGCTGGCCTCGCTGTGGGCCAGAAGCTCCTGCGCGCGCTTGAAGCGCAGGGCGCTGATGAAGCGGTGCGGCGGCACGCCCGTCGCCGTGCGGAAGGCGCGGGCGAAATGGTGGCGGCTCAGGCACGCCAGGTCCGCCAGCGTGGACAGGGAGATGTCCGTCTCGATGTTCTCGTTGATGAAGCCGATGACGCGCCGCAGCCGCCGGTCCTCGATGGTGACGGCGGCCGCCGAGGCCTCGATGAGGCCGGCGCCCGAATAGCGCGACACGAGGTGGGCGGCCATGGCCCGCGCCAGCCCCTCCACCAGCATGGCGCCGCACGCCGTCTCCTGCCCCAGTTCCTCGGAGATGCGGTATCCCACCCCCCGCAGGAAATCGTCGTCGATCCCGGCGATGTACTGGATGTCGCCGGACGAGACCGGGCGCGAGAGCAGGTCGGAAATGTCACGGAAGATGTCGCTGCCGACGAACACATGCATCACGTTGGTCAGGTCGGCCCCGATCCGGATGGAGTCCTCGAACACGCCGGTCGGGCAGAGCCAGAGGGTGCCGGCCTGCACCGGCGTGTCCTGAAGCTGGCCGTTGGCGCGGCGCTCCACGCGCGCGCCGCCGGCACCGGACAGGGCCAGCGTCATTTCCAGCTGCTGCGGCACGGGCGGGGGAATCTCCCCGGCGGGATGGTTGCGGATTTCGGCGCACAAGCCCTTCCACCTGCGCGCGCCGGAGCTCGCGACGAGATCGGCGCGGGGGAATTTCATGCGGCCGAAATCATTCAGCCCAACCATTTCAAGCTCCGATGCGGAAGGCCCGGCTTCCCCAAGCACCCTATGCTTCCCCAAGCGCCCTATAGTGAAGCTCCTGGCCGGAACGATCAAGAACGTCAATTTTGGCCAATGAAAATGACGCTTCCGGCAAAGACGCCGCCCGGCCGGATCGGTAGCGTCAGGCTCGCTCCGGCAGTGCCCCCTGCGCGGCCGGGGCCGAACAGCAACCCGCCGGGAGCCCGCCATGAACCCGAGGAGGCAGATGCCGAACCTGTCTCACCGCGACGTGACGGCCGCGCCCGACGACTGGTATCTCCTCGGCAACGATCTCTCCGGCCGTCTCGGCACGAAGGACCGGGCATGGTGGGCGGGCCTTGCGGTGACCGCCCGCACCTCCGAGCAGGGCATCGAATGCTGGTCCGCCACGGATGCGGATGGCGCGCGCTGGCGCATCCGTCTGGCCAGGTGGAGCGCCCCCGCCGCGAGCCGGCTTGAGACCGAGGCGGCCGTGGCCCTCCGGCTGGGCGCGGCGCTGGCGGAGGTTCCGCTCTTCATGGGCGGCACCGGGCGCCCGGCGCTGGTTTATCCCGCCCGCAGCGGGCAGACGCTCGCGGAGGCGCCGCGCGGGATCAAGGTCGCCCCCTTCCTCGACCTGGCGCTGGCGGCGACGGCGGCGCTGGCGCAGGTGCATGCGGCGGGCATCATCCACGGGGCGCTGACGCCCGGGCGCGTGCTCATCGAGCCCGACGGCCGGGTGCGCTTCGCCGATTTCGCGGTTCTCGGCGACCGATCCGTCGCGGAACACGACTTCGCCTATGCCGCCCCCGAGCTGCTGCGCACCGAGCCGGCGGCGGTTGATGCCCGCGTGGATCTCTACGCCCTCGGGGTGATGCTCTATGAACTGCTGGCCGGGCGGCTGCCGCTGACGGCGGCCAGCCTCGCCGACTGGCTCCATGCGCACGTGGCGATGGACGCCCCCTCCGTCCGGCCGGCCCGGCCGGAGGTGCCCGCCATCATCGACCGCATCCTGCTGAAGCTCATCAGCAAGGAGCCCCGCCAGCGCTACCAGACCGCCGAGGCGCTCCATGCCGATCTGCGGCGGGTGGCACGCACCATCGCCGCCACCGGCGCGGCCGGAGACTTCGTGCTCGCACGCGGCGAGTTCGCCGATCTAACGCGCGCCTCGGCCCATCTGGTCGGGCGCGACCGGGACCGCGCGACGCTGCTCGATGCCCATGCCGCCGCCCGGCGATCGTCGCGCGGGCAGATCGTGCTCGTCACCGGCGAGGCCGGTGCCGGCAAGTCGGCGCTGGTGGACGGAGTGCTCGACACGCTCCGCGATACCGGCGCGCTCTGCACCACGGGCAAGGGCGTGCAGCTGCGTCAGGGCACGCCGTTCGCCCCCGCCGGGCAGGCTTTGCGCAGCGCCATCGCCGCGGTGATGGGCGCCGATGCGGCCCTGCTGGAGGGCGTGCGCGCGCGCCTCGGCACCATCGTGGGCAGCAGCCGGATGCTGGCGGAGCTGGCGCCCGAGGCGACGCTGCTGCCGCCCGAGACCCACGCGCTGGCGGATGTGCCCGCCCATCTCGCGCAGGCCCGCGCCACCCGCATCGTCGCCGAGACCTTCGCCGCCCTCGCCTCCCCCGAGGCGCCGCTGGTGCTGTTCCTCGACGACCTGCAATGGTTCGATCAGGCCAGCCTCAACGTGGTGCGCCACCTGTGCGCCGCGCCGCCCCCGCATGTGCTGCTCATCTGCAGCTATCGGCAGGATGCCGAAGGCCGGGGCGCGTTGAAGGCATTTCTGGAGGTGGCGCGCGGCGCCGGTACGGACCTTCGGGAAGTGCGCCTCGCGCCGCTGGACCTCCCGCAGACGGCGGACCTCATCGCCCTCACGCTGAACAGCGCGCCCGACGACGTGCGCGCGATGGCCGCCTTCTTTCATCGTGAAGCCGGCGGCAACCCGTTCCACATCGGCCAGCTGCTCCAGCGCATGCGCGAGGACAGGGCCCTGCGCTTCGATGCCGATGCGCAGGCCTGGCACTTCGACCCGCCGCACTTCGACCCGCCCCACCTCGGCCGGCAGCATGAGGTTCTGGAGCTGATGCAGGAGCGCATCGGCGTGCTCCCGCCGCTCCAGCGGGAGGTGCTGCGGCGCTGCGCGAGCCTCGGCGGGCGCCTGACGACGGGCCTCGCGGCCCAGCTCTGCGGCATCGGCCCCGAGGAGGCGGCGCGAGCGGCGGGCACTCTCGTGGCCGGCGGCCTTCTGCGCCGCGCGGGAGCCGAGTTCGCCATCGTCCACGACCGGGTGCTGGAAGCGGCCTATGCGGACATGGCGCCCGACCAGCGGGCCGACATGCACCTCGGCAACGCCCGCTGCCTTGCCGCCGGTGCCGGCGTGCCGGACCGTGCCGTCGCCTTCGACATTGCCGCGCAGGTGGAGCGCTGCGATCTCGCGCGGCTGGGAGAGGACGACCGCCGCCGGTTCGCGGGCATCGTGCTTCAGGCCGCGCGCACCGCCCGTTCCGCCGGCGATGCCGAACGCGCCCTCCAGTTCGCCGAGCTGATCGGACGCATGCGGCCCGACGCGGGCGCTGACGATCCGCCGGGCGCCCTCCCCGCCCTCGCTTTCGAAACGGAATGGCTGCGCTGCGACTGCCTGCTCGCCCTCGCCCGCGTTGAGGAGGCGCTGTCCGGCCTCGACGGGCTGGCGCGGCAGGCCCGCGACCCCATCGACATGGCCGACGTCTACCGCCTCAGGACCATCGCCCAGACGGTGAAGGGGGCCTACGGGCCGGCCATCGACGCCGCGCTTCAGGGCTTGCGTGTGCTCGACATCGCACTCGATCCCGCGCCCGCGCCGCAGATGCTGGAGGAGAGCTACCGGCGCTGCCTCGAAAAGCTCGCCGGCGTCAGCATGGACGAGTTGCTCGCCCTCGACGACATGACCGACCGCCGCGCGCGATCCGCGCTGGCGCTGCTCTCCACCCTCATCTCGTCCTTCTTCGTGAAGGGCGAGCTGCGCTTCCTGCACGCCATCCGCATCATCGAGCTGACGCTGGAACACGGGCTGGCGCCGGAGACGGCCTATGGGCTCGCCTGGTTCGGCGTGCTCAGCGCCCACCATTACGGTGCCCACCATCACGACGCCTACGAGACCGGCACCGCCTATGCCACGGCCGCCTGCACCCTCGCCGCCCGCGACGGCTACGAGGCGCAGCGGACCGCCGCCCTGCTCGCCCTCGATCAGGTGAGCGTCTGGACAAAGCCCATGCGCACCGCGCTGGACCATGCCCGCGAGGGCGCGCGTGTGGGGCAGGCCGCCGGTGATCTCGGCATGACCTGCTATGCCCTCAACCACATCGGCTCAGACCTCATCATCATCGGCGAGCGGCTGGACCGGCTGCGGCCGGAGCTGGTGGAGAGCCTCTCCAAGGTGGCGGAGATCGGCTACACCGACATCCTCGCCATCCTCACCGCGCAGCTCGGCTTCGTGGACAGCGTGGCGACCGACGAACCGCCCGCGCCGCTCGATCCGCATCTTTCGGCGTCCTCCGTCGCCACCCAGTTCTGGGTTCTCCATTACGCCGGTCTGCAAGCCTTCTTCCGGGGCGAGATGGAGACAGCGCTGGACCGGCTCGAAGCCGCCGACGCGCTGGCCTGGGCCGCGCCGGCGCATATCGACACGGCCAGCTGCTGCTTCTTCCTCGCCCTCGCCCGCGCGCGCGCGGCCGGTGCAGGGCCGCTGCCCGGGCGGGTCGCCGGCATGGCGGACGCCCGCGCGCGCTTCACCGCCTGGGCCGCGCTCAATCCCGAGACCTTCTCCTGCAAGCACCTGCTGCTGGAAGCCGAGGCCGCGCGCCTCTCGGGCCAGCTCGGCCCCGCTCTCCTGCTCTACGAGCAGTCCGCGAACGCCGCCGGCGCGGCGGGCTTCATCCACGATCAGGCCCTCGCCCACGAGCTGGCGGGCCAGTGCTATCTCGATGCCGGCCTGACCGCGCCCGCCCAGGGCTGCCTTCAGGCCGCCGCCCGCTGCTATCGCCAATGGGGCGCGCACCGCAAGGCGGACGAAATCGGCGCCCGGCTCCCCACCGCGCACGACCCGCACCCGACCGCCGCGCCGGGCCAGATCCAGGACGCGCTCGACCTCGCCGTGATGTCCGCCACCTCCCAGACGCTGGCCGAGGAGATCGGCCTCGAACAGGTGGTGCGCACGCTGATGAAGAGCATGATCGTCCATGCCGGCGCCCAGTTCGGCCTCCTGCTGCTGCTGCGCGAGGGGACGCTGGTGGCCGAGGCGGCGGCGCTGGTGCAGAGCCAGGAGCTGGAGATCGTCCTCAAGCCCGGCGGCGCGCCGGAGGCCCGCGTGCCGCCCTCCGTGCTCAACACGGTGCTGCGGACCGCAAGGCCGATCATCCTCGGCGATGCCGCGCGCGAGGCGGCCGACCGGGGCCTTGCCATGGGGGAGCGCCCGGTGCGCTCGCTCGCCTGCATCCCGCTCCTCAAGCGCGGCGAGCTGATCGGCATCCTTTATCTAGAAAACGCGCTGGCCGCCGACGTCTTCACGCCGCGGCGGATGGCGATGCTGGACATCCTCGCGCCGCAGGCCGCCATCTCCCTCGACGCCGCGCGCCTCTATGGCGACCTCATGGAGGAGAATCTGCGCCGCGTGCGGGTCGAGTTCGACCTGCGCGAGGCCCGCAGCGAGCTGGCGCAGGCGGCGCAGATGACCGCCATGGGCAGCTTCGCCACCTCCATCGCCCACGAGGTCAACCAGCCGCTCGGCACCATCGTCGCCCATTCGGACGCGGCGCTGCGCTGGCTCGACCGGCCGGAGCCGGACCTTGGCGAGGCCACGCGCAGCCTCAAGGGCATCCGCGACGCCGGCCGGCGCGCGGCGGACATCATCAAGGCCCTGCGCGCACTGGTGAAGCCGGGCGCGTCGGAGCTTTCCCCGCTCCTCATCGAGCGCGTGGTGGAAGAGGTGCTGCGGCTGGTGGGGCCCGACATGCGCGCGCACCAGGTGCAGCTCGACCTCGCCCTCGCCGCCGCCCCGCGCGCGGTGATGGCGGACGCCGTCCAGATCCAGCAGGTGGTCTTCAACCTCGTCACCAACGCCATCCACGCCATGGAAACCACCCCGCCCGAGGCCCGCCGCCTGCGCGTCGCGACCTCCGCGCGGGAGGGCCATTTGGAGGTGACCATCACGGACACCGGCTGCGGCATGGCGCCGGAGGTGCTCACCCGCATCTTCCGGCCCTTCTTCACCACCAAGGCCGCCGGGATGGGCGTCGGGCTCGCCATCTGCAAATCCATCGTCGAGCGGCATGGCGGCGCGCTGGAGGCCACGTCCGAGGCCGGCGCGGGCAGCACCTTCTCCATCCGCATGCCCTTTGCGGTGACCTGACGCGCGGGCGTCATACCAACATCTCGTGCCCCCATACCAAGACGGCGCCGCCCGGTCTTCAGGTGTTATGGCGCGACGGGCCAGCGACGCGCACTCTTATCCGGCATTCGACATGTCATGCCGAAGTCGAGGCTCAAAGCAAAGCCCACGCCATCACCTTGCCCAAAGACCGTAAAGGAGCAGCCATGGCCAACGACGCCAAACAGCCCGCCGGTTTCTACAGCGCCCTCGCCCAGGAAACCGCCACGGCCGAGCGCAATGTCTCGGCGACCAATACGGGGCCGAAGAACCGCGCCCTCATGGCGCTCAACCCCAGCTCGGACGTGCCGCCGCCCACCGATCACGGCGTGGTCGAGCCCTTCTGGTACTCCTTCGATCTCACCCACCGCCGCGTGCAGGACGGAGGGTGGACCCATCAGGTCACCTCGCGCGAGCTTCCGGTCTCGAAGGATATCGCCGGCGTCAACATGCGCCTCACCCGTGGCAGCTTCCGCGAGCTGCACTGGCACCTCGCGGACGAGTGGGCGATCATGCTCTCCGGCCGCGCGCGGGTGACGGTGTTCACGACGGACGGCGCCCTGTTCGTGGACGACGTGGGCGAGGGCGACCTCTGGCTCTTCCCGGCCGGCGCGCCGCACTCCATCCAGGCCCTCGGTGAGGACGGCTGCGAATTCCTGCTCGTCTTCAACCAGGGCGACTTCTCAGAGGAAAGCACGCTGCTTCTTTCCGACTGGCTCAAGCATACCCCGCCCGAAATACTGGAGAAGAACTTCGGCCTCGATGCCGAGGCCATCGCGCGGCTGCCCAAGGGCGAACCGCTCTACATCTTCTCCGCCGCCGAGCCGACCAATACGCTCGACCAGGACATCGCCGAGGTGGCGCGCCACGCCGAGACGCCGAGAATCTCCTACACCTTCAAGGCGAGCACCATGACGCCCACGCGGGAAAGCGCATCGGGCACGGTGAAGGTCATCGATTCCCGCAACTTCCCGGCCTCGCAGAAGATCGCCTCCGCCATCGTGACGGTGAAGCCGGGATGCATCCGCGAGCTGCACTGGCACCCCAACGGCAGCGAATGGCAATACTGGATCAAGGGACGCGGCCGCATGACCGTGTTCCCCGGCCAGGAAGCGGCCCGCACGATGGATTTCAGCTCCAACGACGTGGGCTTCGTGCAGAACATGGCCGGCCATTACATCGAGAATACCGGAGATGAGGATCTCGTCTTCCTCGAACTGTTCGTGGCGCCCGAATTCCACGACATCTCCCTGAACCGCTGGCTGCGCGCGCTACCCGAACAGGTGGTGATGGACCACACCCACCTCACGGCCGGGGAGATCGCCAAAATCCCCACCGGCCACCATCCCCTCCTCCCGTGATCCGGGAGGGCGACCGGCGGTGTCCGCGCCGCCGGTCGCCAGTAAAACCCGCCTCAGCCCAGTCTTGGGAGCCCCGGCCCGCGTAGAACCCGCGAGGACGCCATGACGTTTCTCGGCTATCCGCCAGCCTCTTCGGCCGATCCGACGCCGGCGCCGCCCGCCCCGCCGCCGGTGAGATCAGCCGCCCCCGTTCCGCTCGATATGGCGCATCCCGCAGTGTTCGGCGCCCTGCTCACCGCCGTCGCCGGTTTTCTGGATGTCGTGGCCTATGTGACATTCAGTCATCTCTACGTGTCCTTCATGAGCGGCAACAGCATTCACCTGGGAATAGCGCTCGCCACCTTGCGCATTCCAGATATCGCAGCCATTTCCGGAGTCGTAGCCGCGTTCGTCTTCGGCGCTTCGGCCGGAACGCTGCTTCACGATCATGCCGGCGTGCGGCTGCTGCCGCTGGCGCTCGGCATCGAGGCCGGGCTTCTCCTCCTCGCCGCCGCCGCGTCGAGCATCGCGCTGTCCACGATCAGCCTTCTGCCCGTCGCGCTTGCCATGGGCCTGCAGAACAGCCTCCATCAGACGTCGGGACAGACGTCGGTCGGCAAGGGCTTCGTCAGCGGCGAACTCGTCCGCCTCGGCCAGTCCATTGCCCGGCTGCGCGCACGCGCGGCGGACCCCGCCGGCACGGCGACCCTTTTTCTCGGCTGGATCGCCTTCGTCGCCGGCGCGGCGGGCGGCGCGCTCCTCATCACGCCGCTCGGCCCCGCTGCCTGCCTGCTCATCGCGGCGGCCATTCTGGTGGCGATGTTGGTTGCCGATTTATTCCGGCATTGAAAAGGCTTGGGCGGCCCGCTCCGACGCCGAGCGTGCAGGCGCCGAACCATTTTTCGCGCCTTGCCCGTCACATCCCGCCGCGAACCGCCTTGACGCAGATCACCTCCCATGCGAATAGTGATCGAACGATAAATAAAAATCGTCCGGGAGGATTACATGATCTCAAGGAGAGGATTCCTGGGAGCGACAGCGGCTGCCGTCTCCTATGGCGCGCTGCCCGCGATGGCCCAGCAACAGCCCATTCGCATCGGCATGCTCACGATCAAATCCGGCGCCCTCGCCGCAGGCGGCCGGCAGATGGAGGACGGCTTCCGCCTCTTCCTGCGCGAGCGCGCCGAACGTGTCGCCGGGCGTCCGGTGGAATTCATCGTCGCCGATACGGGCGGCCAGCCGGCGCTCGCCAAGACGCGGGCGCAGGAGCTGGTGCAGCGCTCCGGCGTGCAGGTGGTGGTGGGGCCGGTGGCGGCCTTCGAGGCTCTGGCGATCAACGATTACTTGCAGGAGGCGGAAGTTCCCTTCCTGTGCTGCTCGGCCGCCGCGGAAGACCTGACCCAGCGCCGCCTGAACCCCTGGTTCGTGCGCACCTCGTCCACCTCCGCCCAACCCTGCCACCCGCTCGGTGACTATGTGGCGCGGGAGCTGAAGTACAAGAAGATCGTCGCCATCGCCGATGATTTCGCCTTCGGCCAGGAGCAGACGTCAGGGTTCCAGCGCACATTCGAGGCGGCCGGCGGCACCCTCGTCAAGAAGTTGTGGGCGCCGCTCAACGTGGCGGACTATGGCTCCTACATCTCGCAGATCGGCGAGCCCGATGCCGTCTTCGCCGCCTTCGCCGGGGCGAACGGCCTTCGCTTCCTGCGGCAGTATTCGGAATATGGCCTGAAGGGGAAAATCCCCCTCATCGGCTCCATGACCACGGTGGACGAGGGCGTGCTGCACAGCATGGGCGACGAGGCCATCGGCATCATCTCCGCCGGCTGGTATTCGGCCGCGCTGCCGGGCGAGGCCAACGCGCGCTTCGTCGCCGCGCTGCGCAAGCAGACGGGCGTTGATCCCGGCTTCTATTCCGAAGGCGCATACTCGGCCGGCCTCGCGCTCGAGGCCGCTCTCAAAGTGGTGGACGGCAAGATCGAGGACAAGCAGGCCTTCATGAACGCCCTGCGCAAGGTGGACATCAAGGACGATCCGCGTGGCCCGTGGCGGCTCGATGCTTACGGCAATCCCATCGAGAACATCTACATCCGCAAGACGGAACGTCGCGACGGAAGGCTGATGAACACGGTGATCAAGACCTACGAGAACGTCTCGCAGTTCTGGACCTACAAGCCGGAAGCCTTCCTTGCCGCGCCGGTCTACTCGCGCGGCGAGCCCACCAAGCTCTGAGCGCGCGCCGCCCCGCGGCACCCCTGCCCCACCCTTGCGAGCACGGTTCCATGATCGTCGACGCCCACAACCATGTCATGCCGGAGGCCATCATCCGGCACCTCGAAACCCAAGCGGATGTCTTCGGCGTCCGGGTGGACCGGGCGGAGGGCGCAACGCGCCTCGCCCACCGGGAGGGCTTCGCCTATCCCCTGTTCGAGGAGTTTCTCACCCCCTCGGCGAAGATCGAGGCGCTGGACCGCCGGGGCCTCGACGCCGCGATCATCTCGCCCTCGCCCACCCTGTTCTTCTACCGCGTTCCGCCGCAGGCGGAGGTGGCGTTCGTGCGGCGTCTCAATGACGAGATCGCGACCTTCGCCTCCGCAGCGCCCCAGCGCCTTCGGCCCATGGGCACCCTGCCCATGCAGTCGCCCGACGCGGCGGTGGCGGAGCTGGAGCGCATCGTCGCCGATCTCGGCATGCGCGCGGTGATGATCGGCTGCCACATCGACGGCGCCGCCCTCTCCGAGCCGAAGTTCCGGCCCGTGCTGCGGCGCGCCGCGGAACTGGGCGTGCTCATCCTCACCCACCCCTATTACTTCGGAACCAAGGCGGGCTTCGAGAAATACTACCTCACGAACCTTGCCGGAAATCCGCTCGACACGGCCATCATGGCGGCTGACCTGATCTTCGGCGGGGTGATGGACGAGCTTCCCGACCTGAAGGTCGCGCTCTCCCACGGCGGCGGCTTCCTGCCCTATCAGATCGGCCGCCTCGTCCACGGCTGGAAGGTGCGGCGCGAGGCGCAGACCATTCCGACCTCGCCGAAGGAGCTGTTCCGGCGCTTCTATTTCGACACCATCACCCATGATGCCGGGGCGCTCGCCTATCTCATCGATCTCGTCGGGCCGGAGCATGTGCTGCTCGGCACCGACATCCCCTTCGACATGGCGGACGAGACCGCGCTCGACACGCTCGACGCCGTGCCCGGCCTCTCCGCCGATGCGCGCGCCCGCATCGCCGGCGGCAACGCCTGGGCTCTGACCGGCGGCTGACCGCCGCATCCCGACGAAACGGAGACACACATGGCACTCACTTTGGAACCGGCTTCGGCCGGAACGCCCCGTCACGACCTCGTCAAGGGCCTGTTCATCGACGGCCGCAGCGTCGATCCCGGCCCGCGCGCCCTGATGAACATCACCGCCCCGCGAGACGGCACCACCATCGCGCAGGTCATCGAGGCGAGCGCGGAGGATGTGGACCGCGCGGTCGCCAGCGCCGACGCGGCGTTCCGCTCCAAGGAGTGGCGCTCCATGTCGGTGCGCACCCGCGCCCGCCTCGTCAACAAGCTCGCCGACGTGATGGAGGCCCATCTCGACGAATTGTTCGAGCTGGAGACGCTGAACAATGGCCGGCCCGTGCGCGAGACGCGCGCCCAGCTCGCCCGCGTGCCGGACCTGTTCCGCTACAATGCCGGCCTCGCCATGGCGCGGCGCGACGACGTGATCCCGGTGGAGGGCGATTATCTCACCTACGCCCGCCGCCTGCCGGTAGGGGTGGTGGCGAATGTGACGCCCTTCAACCATCCTCTGCTCATCGCCTGCCGAAACCTTGCCCCCACCTTCGCGTCGGGTTGCACCACGGTGGTGAAGCCCTCCGAATACACGCCGCTCACCACGCTGCGCCTCGCCGAGATCTTCTCGGAGGCCGGCCTGCCGCCGGGCGTGTTCAACGTGGTGACCGGCCCGGGCGCCGTCACCGGGCGGGCGCTGTCGGAGCATCCCGGCATCCGCAAGCTGGTGCTCACCGGCGGCACGGAAGCCGGGCGCCGGGCGGGCGCCGCCGCCGCCAGCAATTTCGCCCGCCAGACGCTGGAACTCGGCGGCAAGACGCCGGTGCTGGTTTTCGACGATTACGACCTCGACCAGGCGGTGAACTATGCCGCCTTCGGAGCCTTCGTGGGCGCGGGGCAGACCTGCGTCTGCGCCGCGCGGCACATCGTGCAGCGCTCCATCTACGATGCGTTCGTGGAGAAGCTCGCCGCCAAGGCGAAGGCCATCGCCGTCGGCGACCCCTTCGATGCCGCGACCCAGATGGGGCCGGTCATCTCCGAGCGGCAGCGGGCGCGGGTGCTGGACTTCGCCCGCATCGGCCTTGAGGAGGGCGCCCGGCTGGTGGCGGGCGGTCGTGTGCCGCCCGGACTCGAAGGCAGCCACGGCTTCTATGTGGAGCCCACCGTCTTCGCCGATGTGGACCCGCGCATGCGCATCTTCCAGGAGGAAGTGTTCGGACCGTTCACCGTGGTGACCCCGTTCGACACCGAGGACGATGCCGTGCGCATCGCCAACGACAGCCCCTACGGCCTCGCCGCCGCTGTCCGTACCCGTGACATCGCCCGCGCCCATCGCGTCGCCGACCGCATCGAGGCCGGCATCGTCTGGATCAACGATCACCACCGGGTGGATGCGGCCTCGCCCTGGGGCGGGTTCAAGCTCTCCGGCATCGGCCGCGAGTTCGGGAAGGAGGCGTTCGACGCCTATTTCGACGTGAAGGCGGTGATGGTCAACGTCGGCGACCAGCCGTTCGACTGGTTCGACATGAGCGCCCCCACCCAACGGCTGAACTGAAACCGCCCGCCCCCGCGGCGGCCCCTGGAGATGGCCCCCATGTTCTGGATCAACGGTTTCCTGAACAGCTTCGCGTTCGGCGCGATCCTGTTCCTGCTGGCGGTCGGGTTTTCCCTGATCTTCGGCCTCATGCGGGTCGCGAACCTCGCCCACGGCGCGCTCTTCATGCTGGGGGGCTACATCGCCACCTCCGCGGTGGGGCTCGGGTTCGCGGGGGCGGTGCTGGCGGCCGGGGCGGCGTGCGCCGTCTTCGGCGGCATCCTGGAGCGCACGCTCATCCGCCGCCTCGCGGGTCGCGAGCTGGCGCAGGTGCTGGGCACGCTCGGCCTCGCCTTCATCATCGCCGACCAGTGCCTGCTGGTGTGGTCGGGCGATCCCATCGCCCAGCCGGCGCCGGAGGCGCTGCGCGGCGCGGTCGGGTTCGGCGGCATCGTCTTTCCCGCCTATCGGCTGGCGCTGGTGGCGCTGGCGCTGGTGGCGTTCGTCGGCATCTGGGCGCTGGTGGAGCGCACCACGCTGGGCGCCCGCATCCGCGCGGCGGTGGACGACCGGGAGATGGCGCGGGCGATGGGCATTCCGGTGTCGCGCCTGTTCACCACCGTGTTCTGCCTCGGCGCCGGGCTCGCCGGCATCGGCGGCGCGCTCGCGGCGCCCATCATGTCGGTCTATCCCGGCCTTGATTCCGAAATGCTGCCGCTGGCGCTGCTGGTGGTCATCCTCGGCGGCATCGGCTCGCTCACCGGGGCGCTGGCGGGCAGCCTCGTCATCGGCCTCGTCTACACCTTCGGGCAGATGCTTCTTCCGGATCTCGCCTACGTCATCCTCTTCCTGCCCATGGTGGTGGTGCTCGCCGTGCGGCCCCAGGGCTTCTTCGGGAGGCAAGCCGCATGAAATGCCTTCGCATGAAAAACCCCGGCCTCAAGACCCTCGGCATTCTCCTCATCTGCGCGGCGGCGGTTCCCCTCGTGCTGCCCGGGCCGTTCTATCTGTCCATCGCCACGCAGGTTCTCGTCTACGGCCTGTTCGCGGTGAGCGTGAACCTGATCGCCGGCTATTGCGGCATGGTCTCCCTGGGCCACGCGGCCTTTCTCGGCATCGCCGGCTATGCCTTCGCGCTGCTGACGACCAGCACCGGCTGGCCGCTCTGGGCGGCGATCCCGGCGGCGGTGGGCCTGTCGGTGGCGGCGGGCGCGCTGTTCGGCCTCGTGGCGCTGCGCACCTCGGGCCTGAGCTTCCTGATGATCACCCTCGCGCTCGGCCAGATCGTGTGGGGCGTCGCCTTCCGCTACGTGGACCTCACCAATGGCGAGAACGGCATCTCCATGCCCCGCTTCCAGGGGCTGCTCGCCAACGGCACGGGGCTTTTCTACCTGTGCCTCGTGGTGACGGGGGGCTGCCTCGCGCTCGTCACCATCCTTGCCGGCTCGCCGCTCGGCGCCTCCATGCAGGGCGTGCGCGACCAGCCGCGGCGCATGAGCACGCTGGGCTATGACGTGTGGCGCATCCGCTATGCGGCCTATGTGCTCTCGGCGGGCATCGCCGGCATCGCGGGCGTGCTCTACATGCTGCTGTTCCGCTTCATCAGCCCCCACACGCTCTCGCTCACGGTGTCGTCGGAAGCGGTGCTGATGGTGATCGCCGGCGGGCTCGGCACCACCTTCGGGCCGATTGTCGGCGCGGCGCTGGTGGTGCTGCTGAAGAATGTCGCCAGCGCCTACACCGACCGCTGGCCGACGCTGCTCGGCCTCATCTTCCTGTTCATCATCGTGGTGGTGCCGGAAGGGCTTCTGCCCGGCGCGCGGCGGCTGATGCGCACGCTCGGCGCGCACCTCGCCACGCGGCGCGGGCCGACGGCGATCCCCGCCACCCCCGTCAAGGAGGCTCGCCCGTGACCGCGCCAACTGCCGCCCTTCGGATAGACGATCTGCACAAGAGCTTCGGCGGGCTCCATGTCATCCAGGGCGTGAACTTCACCGTCGCGCCGGGCGAGCGGCGCCTGCTCCTCGGCCCGAACGGCGCAGGCAAGACCACGCTGTTCAACCTGATCGCCGGCGACCTCCGGCCCACCGCCGGGCAGATCCGCATCGCGGAAGAAGACGTGTCGGCCCTGCCCACCTTCCGGCGTGCGGCGCGGGGCATCGGCCGCACCTTCCAGATCCTCACCCTGTTCGCGCGCGAGAGCGTGATCGGCAACGTCATCATGGCCCTCCTCGGCGGGCGCCCGCAGCGCTGGAAGCCCTATGGCGCAGTGGCGACGGACCCCGCCTTGCGGCGCGAGGCGCTGGAGGTGCTGGCGCGGGTGCGGCTCGACACGCTCGCCGATCGGCCGGTCTCGGAGACCTCCTACGGCGAGAAGCGGCGGCTGGAGATCGCCATGGCGCTGGCGCAGGCGCCGCGCATCCTCCTGCTGGACGAGCCGCTCGCCGGCCTGTCGAAGGAGGAGCGCGGCACGGTCAGTGCGCTTCTGGCGGAGCTGCCGCGCGACCTCACCATCCTGATGATCGAGCACGACATGGATGTCGCGCTCGCCTTCGCCGAGAAGATCGCCCTTCTGCACCATGGCCGCCTGATCGTGGACGGCACGCGCGAGGAGGTGATCGCGGACCCGAGGACACGGGAGGCCTATCTTGCCCAGTGACGCCGCGCTCTCGCTCTCCGGCCTGAACGCCTTCTATGGCGACAGCCACATCCTGCACGACGTGTCGCTGGAGGTGGCGCCGGGGCGCATTCTCGCTCTGCTCGGCCGCAACGGCGCGGGCAAGACCACCTGCATGAACGCCCTCGCCGGCCTGCTGCCCACCCGCACCGGGCGGATCGTGCTCAATGGGCGGGACATCTCCGCCTTCTCGCCCGAGGCCATCTGCCGGGCCGGGCTTGCGCTGGTGCCGCAGGGCCGGCGCATCTTCCGCAGCCTCAGCGTGGAGGAGAATCTCGCCGTCGCCCGCTGCGCCCGGCCGCCGGACGGGCGTGTGGCGTGGACGGACGACGACATCTTCGGCCTCTTCCCCCGCCTGAAGGAACGGCGCCGGCATCCGGCCGGGCTCATGTCCGGCGGCGAGCAGCAGATGCTGGCCATCGGCCGGGCACTGGTGACCGCGCCGCGCGTGCTGCTGATGGACGAGCCGACCGAGGGCCTCGCCCCCCAGATCGTCGCCGAGGTGGGCGCCATCGTCGGTCGGCTGCGGGCCGCCGGGCTGTCGGTGATCCTGGTGGAGCAGCACATGGCCTTCGCCCTGAAGCTCGCCGACGAGGTGGTGGTCATCAGCACGGGGCGGGTGGTGGACAAGGCTTCGGCGGCGGACTTCCAGGCCGATCCGGCCCGGCTGGAGGAGCATCTGGGCGTCCACTGACGGCGGCAGAAACGGCACCTGACCTTCCGGCATCTCGTCGCAGGGTGATGAATCGCACGCGAGCCGTGCTAGGATTGATCGTCCGATAAAGACCGGGTGTCCGCAGTGCCGTCCTCTAAAGCCCCCTCCCCCCAGCGTCGTCGCCTGTCACCCGCGGACCGGGAGCGGGATATCGTGGCGGGGGCGGTGGCCTTCTTCGCCGAATTCGGATTCGACGGCGCGACGCGGGATCTGGCGCAGCGGCTCGGCATCACCCAGCCGCTGCTCTACCGCTATTTTCCCGGCAAGGATGCGTTGCTCGACCGGGTCTATCAGGAGGTTTACCAGAGCCGCTGGCAGACCGAGTGGGAAACCGCCATCGCCGACCGCTCCATCCCCATCGAGGAGCGGCTGAAGCGGTTCTACCGGGCCTATGCCGCCGTCATCCAGACCTATGAATGGGTGCGGCTGTTCATGTTCGCCGGCCTGAAGGGGCTGGACTTCAACAGCCGCTATCTCGCCTTCCTGCGCGCGCGCCTGTTCGAGCGCATGGTCATCGAGATCCGCGCCGCCAACGGTCTCGACGAGAAAGCCCCGGTGAGCGAGGAAGAGATCGAGCTCATCTGGTCGCTGCACGCGGGCATCTTCTACATCGGCGTGCGCAAGTTCATCTACGGCATGCCCATTCCGGCCGATCCCGAGGCCGACATCGACGTGAAGGTGAACGCCTTCCTCAACGGCGCCCCGGCGGCCTTCGCCTCGGTGATCGACCGCGCCAAGCCGGCGCGCAGGAAGGTCGCGGGCCGGAAATAATCATTTGATAAATTAGTTTGACGCCGGTCGCATTTCGCGCCACTATCTATCATCCGATAAATAGTCGGACCGCTTCGCCCAGCCCGGCACAGACCGGGCACCGGCGATGCGACGCGACCACTGGACGGCTCGCGCCGGCCGGCCCTCGCACAGGCGAACGGGCTGCCGCCTTCAGGAGCCGAGGGAGGACACCATGCCAACGCACACCAACGCCGGGCCGCAGGCGCGCACCGCCGCGGCCCTCGCGCGCCCCAAGCGCGCCGTCATCATCGGCGGCTCCATCTGCGGCCTGTTCACCGCGCTGCTGCTGCGCAGGGCGGGCTGGGACGTGGCCGTCTTCGAGCGCATCGGCAGCGAACTCGCCGGGCGCGGCGCCGGCATCGTCACCCATCCCGAGCTGTTCGACGTCATCGGCAAGACCGGCCTCGATGTCACCGAGGCCCGCGTGGGCGTGGGCGTCAGCGGACGGCGGGTGTTCGGGCCGGATGGCCGCATCACCGGCCAGCTCGACCTGCCGCAGGTGCTCACCTCCTGGGGCCACCTCTACCGCCTGCTGCGCTCGGCCCTGCCGGACGACAGCTACCACCACGGCCGCAACCTCGTGCGCGTCGAGGACAGCGCCGAGCGCGTGCGCGCCTACTTCGCCGACGGCGCGGTGGAGGAAGCCGACCTGCTGGTGGGCACGGACGGCCTGTTCTCCACCGTGCGCGCCGCCTTCGTGCCGGAGGCCAAGCCCAGCTATGCGGGTTATGTGGCCTGGCGCGGACTGGTGGACGAGAGTGCGCTCTCGCCCGAAACCCGCGCGGCGCTCTGCGGCCACTTCTCCTTCAGCCTGCCGCCCGGCGAGCAGATGCTCGGCTATCCCGTCGCCGGCGCGGACGAGCAGCTCGACGAAGGGCACCGCCGCTACAATTTCGTCTGGTATCGCCCGGCCGCCAGCGACGGGCAGCTCGCCGAGTTGCTGACCGATGTGGACGGCACGCGCCATCCCCTCTCCATTCCCCCGCACCTCATCCGGCCGGAAGTGGTGGCCGGCATGCGGGCGGACGCGCACCGCCTGCTGGCGCCGCAATTCGCCGAGGTGGTGGAGCGCACGCAGCAGCCCTTCCTGCAGGCGATCCAGGACCTGGAGAGCCCGCGCCTGCGCCTCTCGCCCCATGTGGTGATCCTGGGCGATGCGGCCTTCGTTGCCCGCCCCCATGTGGGCATGGGCGTGACCAAGGCCGCAGCCGATGCCGCAGCCCTCGCCGACGCGCTCGCGGACGGCACGGATGTGGAAGCCGCGCTTGCCGCCTTCGAAGCCAAGCGTCTCGCCTTCGGCCGCGCCGTGGTGCAGCGGGCGCGGCATCTCGGCGCCTACATGCAGGCGCAGATCCTCGACGAGGAGCAGCGCGCCCGCGCCGAGCGGCACCGCCACCCCGAGGCGGTGATGAGCGAAACCGCCGTCGCCACGGGGATCGCAGCATGAAGCCCGACGGCGCCTTCCCCCCGCGCCCGCATGCGCGTTCGCTCGATGCCGCCGCGCGCATCGAGGCTATCCGGCAGAACCCCAATTTCCGCCGCCTTGCCGCCATCCGCGCCCGGCTCGGCCTCTCCATGGCCGCGCTGATGGCGACGCTCTATTTCGCCTACATCCTCACCGTGGCGTTGAAGCCAAGCGCACTCGGCACGCCGGTGCTGCCGGATGCGGTCTCGACCTGGGGCATCGTCGCGGGGGTGGGCCTGCTCGGCCTCGGCTTCGTGCTGACGGCGATATACGTCGCCGTCGCCAACCGCACCTTCGATCGCCTCACCCAGAACCTCAGGGAGGACGTGCAATGAAACGGCCTCAGCTTAACGGCGCGGCCCTCGCATTTGCGCTCACCCTCGCCTGCGCCGCCACTCCGGCCTCGGCCGCCGGCGCCATCGAAGGCGGCGCCCGCCAGCCCGTCAATCCGGTGGCGATCACCCTCTTCCTGATGTTCGTGGCGGTCAGCCTCGGCGTCACCTGGTGGGCGGCCCGCAAGGGCACCGGCGGCGCGCAGGATTATTACGCTGCCGGCGGCGGCCTCAGCGGCTTCAAGAACGGCCTCGCCATCGCCGGCGACTACACCTCCGCCGCGACCTTCCTCGGCGTGACGGCGCTGGTCTATTCCTCCGGCTATGACGGCATGATCTACGCCATCGGGTTCCTCGTGGGCTTCCCGATGATCCTGTTCCTCATCGCCGAGCCGCTGCGCAACCTCGGGCGCTACACCTTCGCCGACGTGGCGGCCTACCGGCTCTCGGAAGTGCCGGTGCGGGTGGTGGCGGCCACCAACACGCTGGTCATCGTGCTGCTCTATCTCATCGCCCAGATGGTGGGGGCCGGAAAGCTCATCGAGCTGCTGTTCGGCCTGCCCTACTGGGTGGCGGTGGGCCTCGTGGGCCTGCTGATGATGGCCTATGTGACCTTCGGCGGCATGCTGGCCACCACCTGGGTGCAGATCATCAAGGCGGTGCTGCTGCTCACCGGCTCGGTGGTGATGTCCCTGCTCATCCTCGGCCATTTCGGCTTCAGCCTGGAGGCGCTGTTCGCCCGCGCCGCCGCGCTCCACCCCAAGGGCATGGCCATCATGGCGCCGGGCGGGCTGGTGAAGGACCCCATCTCGGCCATCTCGCTGGGCGTCGCCCTCGTGTTCGGCACCGCCGGGCTGCCGCACATCCTGATGCGCTTCTTCACCGTGGCCGATGCCCGGCAGGCGCGCACCTCCGTGCTGGTGGCGACGGGCTTCATCAGCGTCTTCTACACGCTGCTGTTCGTGCTCGGCTTCGGCGCCATCGCCTTCGTCATGTCGGACCCGAGCTTCAGGGATGCGACCGGCGCGGTGGTGGGCGGCACCAACATGGTGGCGCTGCACCTTGCCAACGCGCTCGGCGGCTCGGTGCTGCTCGGCTTCATCTCGGCGGTCGCGTTCGCCACCATCCTCGCGGTGGTGTCGGGCCTCACCATCGCCGGCGCGTCGGCGGCGAGCCACGATCTCTATGCCCGCGTCATCCGGCGCGGCAAGGCCTCGGAGCAGGAGGAGGTGCGGGTCTCCAAGGCGGCGGCGGTGGTCATCAGCCTCTTCGCCATGGCGCTCGGCCTTTTGTTCGAGAACCAGAACATCGCCTTCATGGTGGGCCTCGTCTTCGCCATCGCGGCGAGCGCGAACTTCCCCGTCATCGTGCTGTCGGTGTCCTGGCCCGGCCTGACCACGCGCGGCGCCGTGACCGGCTCGGTGACCGGCCTCGTGGTCGCCCTCTTGCTCGTGGCGCTGAGCCCCAGCGTGTGGACGACGACGCTGAAGCTCGGCCCGGCGCCGTTCCCCTATGACAACCCCGCGCTGTTCTCCGTGCCGCTCGCCTTCCTCGTCTCGATCCTCGTCTCGCTGGCGGATCGCAGCACGGCGGCCGAGCGCGTGCGCGCGGCCTTCGCCGCGCAGAACGTGCGGGCGCAGACCGGCTTCGCATTGGACTGAAACGCCGAAATACAGGGAGACACCCAATGAACATCAACACCACCGCCACCTACGCCACCATCGAAGCTCCGCGCGACTGGCCCGAGGCCCTGCGGGCGGATCTGCATGCCAGCCGCGGTAATGGCCGCGTCGGCAGCCGTCTCGTGTCGCAGAGCGAGCGGGTGCGGGTGTGGCACCTCGCGCTGAAGCCCGGCGAGCGCATCGGCTTTCACACCCATGTGCTCGACTATTTCTGGACGGCCGTGACCGGCGGGCGCGCCCGCTCCCATTATGCCGACGGGCACGTCGCCGAAGTGACGTATGAGGCCGGCGACACCAAGCACCACCATTTCGGCCCCGGCGAGTTCATGATGCATGACCTCACCAACATCGGGGATACTGAACTGGTGTTCACCACCGTCGAGTTCCTCGACAGCGACAACGCGCCGCTGAAGGTCGATTGAGACCGGGGCGCATGCCCGTCCGCGCAAAAGAAAAGGGGTCGCCGAGGCGACCCCTTTTTGCTTTCAGTATTGCGCCGATCAATTGTCGTCGGCGTCGTGGGCGGGGCCGGACTGGGCGTTGCCGGTCTCGAACGGGCGCTCGGAGACATAATAGGGGCCGGGGGTGCCGAAGGCGCTGGGACGCTCGAGGCGGGCCTGCTCGCGGGCCACGGCCGCCGGCGAGGTCGGGGTCAGGCTCCCCTGCGCGGAGACGGCATACTGCTCCACATTCTCCTTCTGGACGGTCGGGCCGGCGAAGGCCGAACCCATGGACGAGACGAGCGCCACGGCGACACCGGCGGCGAGGACAGCAGACTTGATGGACATGGCAAGCACTCCGTTGTTGATGTGATGAATTTAGGAGATGCTGCCGACCGGGAATATTATGCCGTGATTTATTCTTCTCATATGCTTCGACTATTCAGTATACGAACGTATGGCCTTTGCCCGAACAGGCATGCACCGCGCGCCCGCCGGAGCGCAAACGCAAGAGGCCGGCGCCATGCCGGCACCGGCCTCTGATCATCGGGATTGCTGGAAAGCGGATATCAGGCCTGATGCGCAGGCCCCAGCGCATGCGGGGCGGGCCGGCCGCCGCGCGGCGCGCGGGCCAACTGCTCCGACCGCCAGCGATTGGGCGTCGTCGCGGCGAAGCGCCGGAAGACGGTGGTGAAGTGGGCCTGGGTCTGGAAACCCACGCTGAAAGCGACCTGCGCGAGCGGCTCCGCGCTCTCCAGCATCAGCTTCTGGGCGCGCTCCACGCGCAGCCGCAGCAGATATTCATGCGGCCGGACGCCTGTCGAGACGCGGAACCGGGCGGCGAAATGCATGCGGCTGAGGCCGGCGACGCGCGCCATGTCTGCGAGCGTGACGGGCTCCCAATAATGCTCCTCCATGAAGGCCAGCACCCGCTTGAGCCGCCATGCCACGAGGCCGGAGCTGGCCCGCGCCGGCTTCTGTTCCGGCCGGGGCAGGACCGGGGCCTGGCGGGCTGGGAACGGCGCGAGCCGCCCGATGCGGCGGACCTCGGCATCAAGACCCGCATGAAGGCCCGCATGGCTCTGCGCGATGGCCTCGGCGGCGGTGGATGACGTGGCATGGAACGACATGCGGAAGACCCCCAATGCTGGATGGACGGCTCCGCGCGGCCCCACCGTTGCGCCCGGCCCGGCAGCGGCGCGATCACGGCGCCAGCCCGTTCCGGCGGAAAGACCTAACGCTTCGCCGATTGGAGCCAAGCATCGGTCGCCACCGTGTTTTGCTCCATTCTACTTGGGGTTCGCCGCTCATATGATCGGGTTGCGGCGGGCATACCTTGGTATAGGCGGAAGGACTTTAGGGTTAGCGGGCTTGAGCCGGCCGGCCGTTTTTGCTGCACTGCCTGCTCGCGAGCCGGCGCATCCGCCGTTCAAACTGGCAAGATCGAGGCCTATGGCGGTGATACCGAAGCACGATAGCGGGCGACCGGCAGCCGCACGGCGCACGGCCGGCGACTGCATTCCGGCCGATCGCCGGGCGCACGCCAAACGCGCGAGGGCATGATGTCTGGTCCGGCCGGTTCCTTGTCCAGCAACAGCGCGGATGCCGCCGCCCGGCGGCGGACCGGCTCCGTGCTCGTGGCGCTGCTGTGCCTCGCGATCTTCCTCGTGGACACGCTCTCGCCGTTAGACATGGCGATTGCCGTGCTCTACGTGGTCGTCGTGACCCTGAGCGCCACCCTGTTCGGGCGCACGGGGCTGGTGACGGTCGCCGGCGTGTGCGTCCTGCTCACGATCCTGAGCTTCGGGATCATCCACGCCACCGACTACAACATCTCCTCCGCCATGCGGTGCTTCGTCAGCGTCGCAGCCATCGCCGTCACGACCTTCCTCACCCTGCGCAACCAGCAGGCGACGGGGGCGCTGAAGGAGCAGGCCGCGCTGCTCGATCTCTCCCACGACGCCATCTTCGTGCGGAACCTCTCCGATACGGTCGTGTACTGGAACCGCGGCGCCGAGCGGCTCTACGGCTGGACGCGCGCCGAGGCCCTCGGCCAGCCGGCCGGCGCGCTGCTCAAGACAGACTACCCCGCCCCCCGCGCCGAGATCATGGGCGCCGTGCTGGAGACCGGGCACTGGGAGGGCGAGATCGTCCAGACCACCCGCGACGGCGGCAAGCTCGTCTGCGCCAGCCGCTGGTCGCTCCAGCGCGACGCGCGTGGACGGCCCAGCGGCATCATGGAGACCAGCAGCGACATCACCGAACGGCAGAAGGCCGAGCAGGAGCTGCACCAGGTGCGGAGCGATCTCGCCCATGTCACCCGCGTCAGCACCATGGGCGAGCTCACCGCCTCCATCGCCCATGAGGTCAACCAGCCGCTGGCGGCGGTGGTGACCAACGGCGAGGCCTGCCTGCGCTGGCTGCGCCGCGCGGAGCCGGACCTCGGCGAGGCGGAATCCTCGGTCACCCGCATGATCGCCAACGCCCGCCGCGCGAGCGACGTGGTGGAGCGGCTGCGCGCCTTCGCCCGCCGCGGCACGCCGGTGCGCCAGGCGCTGGACAGCGCCGAGCTGGTGGAGGATTGCGTGCTGCTGCTGGAGCGGGAACTGTGGAACCACCGTGTCCGGCTGGAGCTTGCCCTCGCGCCCGGCCTGCCGCTCATCGAGGGGGACCGCATCCAGTTGCAGCAGGTGCTCATCAATCTGGTGCTCAACGCCATCCAGGCCATGGAAGAGGTTCCGGAATCCCGCCGCGTGCTGCACATCGGCACCGCGCTCGCGACGCCGCCGTGGCCCACGGACGGCGAGGCGGAGCTGACCATCTGCGTGCGCGATACCGGGCCGGGCATCGCGCCCGACATGTTCGCCACCCTGTTCTCGCCCTTCGTCTCCACGAAGGAGGATGGGATGGGCCTCGGCCTCTCCATCTCGCGTTCCATCGCGCAGGCCCACGGCGGCCGCATCAACGCCGCACTGAACAACGAGGGGGGCATGTGCTTCTCCCTCACCTTGCCAATTTCCGGCGCCACCTCCCCTTCCAGCACCAGGGACATCCGCCCGTGACCAGTCGACCGCTGACCCGCCCGGCGCCGCCCCCGAGCGCCCCCGTCGTGATCGTCGTGGACGACGACGCCAGCCTGCGTGAGGCGTTGTCCAGCCTGTTCCGCTCCATCGGGCTGGAGGTGGCGCTGTTCGCCTCCGCCGCCGAGCTTCTCGCCGCCAAGCTGCCGGATGCGCCGCGCTGCCTGGTGCTGGACATCCGCCTGCCGGGCGTGAGCGGGCTCGATTTCCAGGCCCAGCTGGCGCGGTCGGACATGGAGCTGCCCATCATCTTCATGACCGGGCACGGCGACATTCCCATGAGCGTGCGCGCCATGAAGGCGGGCGCGGTGGACTTCCTCACCAAGCCGTTCCGCGACCAGGACATGCTGGACGCGGTCTCGGCTGCCATCGAGATCGACCGCGGCCGCCGCGCCGAGCGTGCCTCCTCCTCGAAGCTGCGCGCCCTTTACGATACGTTGACCGAGCGCGAGCGCCAGATCATGGCGCTCGTCACCTCCGGCCTGATGAACAAGCAGGTTGCCGGCGAGGTGGGCCTGAGCGAAATTACCGTGAAGATTCATCGCGGTAACGTCATGCGGAAAATGGAGGCCCATTCGCTCGCCGATCTGGTGCGGATGGCGGAGGCGCTGGGGCTGAGTGCAAAAAGCTAGAATTGCAAACGTCTGTATGATTCCGGGTTGGGCAAGCCGCAGGCTATATAGGGTCAGTCCGGTGCGAACGTCCGTGCCGAGGATTGCACGTTGAGGTGCCCCGAGTGTCACGCGCGCCGACCATAACGATCATCGATGACGACGAATCCGTTCGCATCGCCACGGAGAGCCTCGTCCGCTCCCTTGGCTTCGGCGCGCGGTCCTTCGCCTCCGCCGAGGATTTCCTCGGGTCCACGGAGCGCAGCGGGACCGCGTGCGTCATCACCGATGTCCAGATGCCCGGCATGAGCGGCGTCGAGCTTCAGTCCCGGCTGCGCGCCGAAGGCGACCCGGTGCCGGTGATCTTCATCACCGCCTTTCCCGAGGAGCGCATCCGCCGCCAGGTGGACGAGGCCGGCGCCTTCGGATTCCTCGCCAAGCCGTTCGACGGCAACGAGATGATCGACTGCATCGATCGCGCGCTGCAGGCCGCCCCGCGCCGCTGAGCGCCGACGCGCCCGCCTCCCCGTTCTGCCCCCTTCCCTCTCGTTGACATGGACCCGCGCAGTGGCGGCCCTCGCGGGGGGCTCGCGCGCCCGCGCCCGAGGGCCCGCGCCCCGGCAGCCCGGCGGCCCCCATACCCTCGTATGATGCGGGCAAACGAGCGCCCAATACTTTCATTCGCCGCACGATCCTATGGTGATCGCCGTGACCCGTTACCGAGCGGTCGCCCCGGCACTTCCGCCGCGCACCGGTTTCCTTCTGCCTTTCACATAGGACGACGATCATGGACAAGACCATTGCGAAGCTGCGCCAGCAGGCGCCCCTGCGGACCCCCACCGATCTCGGCGAAGACGCTACCCGCGACATCGCCGGCGCGCTGACCGTTCTTCTGGCGGATATGTTCTCGCTTTATCTGAAGACGAAGAATTTTCACTGGCACATGTCCGGCCCGCACTTCCGCGATTACCATCTTCTTCTGGATGAGCACGGCGACCAGATCTTCGCCACCACCGACGCCATCGCCGAGCGGGCCCGCAAGGTGGGGGGCACGACGCTGCGCTCCGTGGGCCATGTCGCCCGCCTCCAGCGCCTCGCCGACAATGACGCGGACTTCGTGACCGCCGAGGACATGCTGGCCGAGCTGGCCGACGACAACAAGCGCCTCATCACCTTCCTGCGCGAGGCCCATGTGGTGTGCGAGAACTACAACGATGTCGCCACCACCAGCCTCATCGAGGTCTGGATCGACGAGGCCGAACGCCGCGTGTGGTTCCTCTTCGAGGCGACCCGGACCCGCTGATTTCCCCGCCCTCCCCTTCCTCCCCGACTGAGCCCGCCGGCATCCCCGGCGGGCCTTTTTTTGCCCGCACGGACGTGCGCCTTTGCCGGCCCCGAACGCGAGAAGGCCGGCGACCCTGTGGGCGCCGGCCTCATCGTTCCAGATCATGGCGGAAGGCTCACGCCCCCGGCGAGGTGGCATCCTGGGCCGGACCCCAGTGCGGATCGGGCTGGGCCGGCTGGCCGATGAACGGGCGGGCCGCGTTCATGGCCCGCAGCTTCGCGGGCGAAGGCAGCTGGAAGATGTCGAAGGGCTGGGCCACCGGCGCCGGCTGGGCATCGAAGAAAGTGGTTTCGCCGCGCGCCTCGGTGGGGAAGCTGGTGTCCGCGCGGGCGGTGCCCGCAACGCCGGCCACCACGAAGGCGAGAGCACCGAACGCCATGATGAACTTCGAATTCGCAGACATGAGAACCTCCTCTGTTGTCGATGATCATGTTTTACATTTCGCATCTCCTTCCCGGTATCGAACAGAAATTCATCCCAGGGATATGGTTGTCTTGCCGAATTATACGTGGGTTTATCAGACATCTCCGCGATCTGCGCGGCCCGGCCCGATGGGCAGGGCGACCTCCTCGGCGTCGGTCTCCCGCAGGAGCCT
Organism: Xanthobacter flavus; assembly: GCF_017875275.1. Lineage (NCBI taxonomy): Bacteria > Pseudomonadati > Pseudomonadota > Alphaproteobacteria > Hyphomicrobiales > Xanthobacteraceae > Xanthobacter > Xanthobacter flavus. The sequence goes on from NZ_JAGGML010000001.1 coordinate 1,450,768, forward strand.
GTGCGCCAGATCGATGGGAATGAGCCGCTGCCGGACGCGGCTGACGATGGAGCGCCGCTCGGCCTGGATGGCGAGAAGGTGCATGCGCCGCTCCTCGGGCCAGGCGGCGGTTCCGCCGTCGATGCCCTCCGCCTCCAGTTGCTCCAGGCGGTGCCGGTAGTGGTCGGCGACGATCATGGCGACCGGCGGCGTGCCCGCCGTCTGCGTCTGCGCCGTATCCGCGAGCGCATCGAGCGCCGCCTTCAAGGTTGCCGCGCGCGCCGCGCGCTCCTGCTCCGCATCGGCGACATCCGGCGGCAGCTCGATGCCCCGCAGAAGGACCGGCAGCGCCACATTGGCGAGGGCGAGGGAGACCAGAATCACCGCCGCCGCGATGAACACGGCGAGATCCCGCGCCGGAAACGGCACGCCGTCCTTCACCACCAGCGGCAGGCTGAGGGCGGCCGCGAGCGTCACCGCGCCGCGCACGCCGCCGAACGCCATCACCGCCACCGAGCGCCAGTGGGGCGTGGTGCTAGGTTCCCCGCGCCGTCCGCCGGCGGGCCACCAGGAGAGCGCCGCGAGCACCCAGGCGAAGCGCAGGGCCGCGAGCGCGAGCACCGTGGCCGCCACATAGAGCCCGAGCCACCCCACCGCATGGTGCCCGCCCTCCGCGATGCTGCGCGCCGCGCCGGAGAGGATGCCGGGCATCTGCTCTCCCAGCAGGAGGAACATGATGCCGTTGAGCGTGAATTGGAGCGTCTCCCACACCGCGACGCGCCGCAGCCGCGTGAGGGGCAGCGCACGGCCCGAAACCTCGATGCGGCTCATCATCATGCCGGCGGCCACCGCGGCGAGCACGGCCGAGCTGCCGGCCGCTTCCGCCAGCAGATAGGCGCCATAGGGAATGAGCAGGCTGATGAGGATCTGGCCGGAGGTGTCCTCTCCCACCCGGCGCACCATGAAGGCCTTCGCGGTCGCCACCATCCAGCTGAAGGCGATGCCGATGGCGATGCCGCCCCCGGCGGCCCAGGCGAAGGCGGCGAGGGAGGAAAGCACCGGCACCGTCCCCGTCACCACCGCGGCGATGGCGAGGCGCAGGCAGATCAGCGCGGCCGCATCGTTGAAGAGCGCTTCGCCCTGCAGAAGGCGCAGCACGCCGCGCGGAATGGGAATGTGCCGCGCCACCGCGCCGGCGGCCACCACATCTGTGGGCGAGAGCACGGCGGCAAGGGCGAAGCACACGGCGAGCGGCATCGCCGGGATGAGCCAGTGGAGCATCAGCCCGACGCAGCCCACCGTCGCCACCACCAGCCCCAGCGCCATGGAAAGGATGAGCGGCGCGTTCGCCGCAAGGTCCGTCTTGGAGACGCGCCAGCCATCGAAGAACAGAAGCGGCGGCAGGAAAATGAGGAAGAACTGCTCCGGCTTCAGCGTGGCGCCGAAGCTCGTGAGGGAGCCGATCGCGGCGCCCACGGCCACCTGGATGAGGGGCAGCGCCACGCGATCGCCCAGCACGCGCGCCACCCAATTGGTGAGCACGACGCCGGCCAGCAGAACGAGGATGTAGCGAATGTCGGTCATGCGCACCACCGGCCTGTCTCGGCGCCGTGCGCACGCCGGCCTGGAGCATGCATGCCGCACGCGGGTGGCGCGCTCAGTCGCAAGGTTTCGTCTGAAGTTTTGAGAGCCGGCGGGCGGCGGCGGTGCGGAAGGGCCCGCACCGCCGCGCATCGGCCCGTCAGGCCTTCACGAAGGCCAGCAGGTCGGGATTGATGACATCGGCGTGGACGGTCAGCATGCCGTGGGGATAGCCGGCATAGACCTTCAGCGTGCCGTTCTGGAGCAGCTTCACGCTCAGCCGGGCGGCGTCGTCGATGGGCACCACCTGGTCGGCATCGCCGTGCATCACGAGGGTCGGCACGGCGATGAGCTTCAGATCCTCGGTCTGGTCGGTCTCGGAAAAGGCCTTGATGCCGTCGTAATGCGCCTTCGCGCCGCCGGTCATGCCCTGCCGCCACCAGTTCTGGATCACGCCCGGCACCGGCGTCGCGCCGGGCAGGTTGAAGCCGTAGAAGGGGCCGGAGGCGACATCCATGAAGAACTGGGAGCGGTTGGCCGCGAGCGCGGAGCGGAAGCCGTCGAACACCTCGATGGGGGTGCCGCTTGGATTGGTCGCGGTCTTCACCATCAGCGGCGGCACGGCGCTCACCAGCACCGCCTTCGCCACGCGCCCCTGCGGCTGGCCGTGCCGCGCCACATAGCGGGCCACCTCGCCGCCGCCGGTGGAATGGCCGATGTGGACGGCGTTCTTCAGATCGAGATGTTCCATCACGGCGGCGGCGTCGGCGGCGTAATGATCCATGTCGTGGCCGTCGCTCACCTGCGCCGAGCGGCCGTGGCCGCGACGGTCGTGCGCGACCACCCGGAAGCCCTTCTGGAGGAAGAACAGGATCTGCGCGTCCCAGTCGTCCGAGGAGAGCGGCCAGCCGTGATGGAAGACGATGGGCTGCGCCTCCTTCGGACCCCAATCCTTGTAGAAGATTTCAACGCCGTCTTTGGTGGTGACGTAGGGCATGGTCCTGGTCCTCTTGCTGTGTTCCAGAATGGGTCTTCCGTGGCGGCGGCGTGCGGGGCACGCGCGGCCCGAGATCCAGCGCCGACACAGGAACACTGTAGAAGAGGAGGCTGCGGAATGAGCCTATACGCGGGTATACTGTCTAGCCCATCAATATAGGGGAATGCATATCTTTGGGTCCGATGTCCGAACTTGTACTGCCGCGCGCGTCGCCTCAGCGGCCGGCGCGGACGCACCCGTCCGGCACCGGCGCGCCCGAGAGCCGGGCGAGCAGCCAGGACACGGCCATGGGCGCCACGGCCTTCGCCACCCCGCCATGGGATGCCCACGGCACTTCCACATAGGTCACGGGCGTGCCCGTCCGGCACAGGCGCCCCACATAGTCCCGCGTGGTGGCCGGCTCGACGAGGGCATCAAGGCTCCCCTGCGCGAAGAAGACGGGCACGCCCTTGGGGTCCGGATCGGAATTGCGGGCGATCAGCTGGTCCCAGCCGGGCCGCCGGTCGGCGCCGGAGCGCAGGAAGCCGGTCGCGCCGTAGGACAGCGCCGCCAGGCCGAGCGACACGTCGCCCAGGGGATCGAGGCTGCAATCGGCGGCGATCCGCTCCACCGTCGCCCGTGCCGCGGGCCGGACGATGCCGTCGAGCGGCAGCCGGTAGGCCTGTCCCCACGACCACGCGGCGAAGGAGGCGACGACCTGCCCCGGCAGGGTATCGATATCGTCCCGCAGGAGGCGCCTCAGCTCGGTGGGCGCGGCGGCTGCGGCGACACCGGCAAGGCGCAGCTCCGGGGCGTAGGCACGGGCCTCGGCGGCGGTGAAAAGGGCGGCGTGACCGCCTTGTGAGAAGCCCCATGCCACATAGCGCGCGCCAGCATCGGCGCCCGGCAGGTGCCGCACCGCGCGCACGGAATCGATCATGGCATGCGCCTCGCTCGCTCCGAGCAGATAGGAATGCTGTCCCGCCTCGCCCAGCCCGCCATAGTCGGTGGCCGCGACGATGACGCCGTGAGCCATCAGCTCGGAAAGGCCGTCGATGCGGGCGAAGGACTGCGCCGGGTCGCGGGAGGGCGCGCAGCGCGTCGCGACGCCGCTCGTGCCATGCCCCCATGCCACCACCGGGCGCGCACCGGCGCGACCCTCCGGCGGCAGCGCGACGAGGCCGGAGATCGCCACCGGCCGGCCGGCGTGGTCGCGCGAGCGGTAGATGATGCGATAGGCGGCGCCCGCGCCCGGCGGCGCCGGCACGGGCTCCGCCTTCAGGAGTGCGCCAGGCGGTCCCTGCCTCAGGCCGTCCGGAATGGCATAGAAGCCCTCGGACGAGACCGCCTGCGCCGGCCACAGGGCGGCGGGGAGCGCGGCGAGAAGAAGGGCGAAACAGCGTCCCGTGCCCATGGCGGAGCCTCCTTCACCCTTCATGTGCCCGGCCGTCAGCGCGCCGGATCGGACCGGCGCCGCCGGGCCGCGAGCCCTTGCAGGCCGACGGCGAAGGCGGCGAAGGCCGTGCCGAGCACGCTCACCAGGAACCAGCCGCCCGCGCCCCACGCCAGCGTCGCCGTTGCCGAGCCGAGGGCGCCGCCGAGGAACATGGCGCTCATGAGCACCGTGTTGATCCGCGCGCGTGCCTCCGGCCGCAGGGCGAAGACGATGTGCTGGTTGGAGACGAGGGCGCTCTGCATGCCGAAATCCAGCAGCATCACGCCGACGATCAGCCCGGCGAGCGATCCCCATGCGCCGAACACGACCCACGCGGCGAGGGTGACGATGGAGCCCACCAGCACCGCCAGCGTCGGGCCGCGCTTGTCGGCGAACCGTCCCGCGAGGGGCGCGGCGAGGATGCCGACCGCGCCGACAAGGCCGAACAGTCCCGCCACCTCGGCGCCGAGGCCGAAGCGCGGCTCGGCGAGGCGGAAGGCAAGGATGGTCCAGAACACGGTGAAGGCCGCGAACAGCGCCGCCTGCGTGATGGCCGCGAGCCGCAGTGCCGGAAAATCCAGCCATTGCTGCCACACCGAGTGGAGCAGCCGGTGGTAGCTCAGGCGCTGCTCCGGCCTGCTGGCGGGCAGCGTCACCGCCATCAGCCCCGCGCCGGCGAGCGCCATGGGCGCCGCAAGCCACAGCATCTCGCGCCAGCCGCCGTGGGAGGCGACGAAACCGGCGACGGTGCGGCTGAGGAGGATGCCGGTGAGAAGGCCGGCCATCACCGTGCCCACCGTGGCGCCCCTTTTCTCGGGCGCGGCGAAATGCGCGGCGAGGGGCACGATCTGCTGGGCCACCGTGGACGCGAGCCCCACCACCAGCGAGGCCGCCACCAGCAGCAGCGCCGTTGGCGCCACCGCCGCCAGCACCAGCGCCGCCGCGAGCAGCACGAACTGCACGACGATGAGCCGCCGCCGCTCCACGAGATCGCCGAGCGGCACCAGCAGTATGAGGCCGATGGCGTAGCCGAGCTGGGTGGCGGTGGGAATGGCCCCCGTCAGGGCGCCGGGCAGATCCTGCTCGATCAGCTCCAGCATGGGCTGGTTGTAATAGATGTTCGCCACCGCGAGGCCGGCGGCCGTGGCCATGGCCAGCGTCGCGCCGAAGCCGAGCGCGCCGGGCTGCGGCGCGGCGGCGAGATCGGGCGCGCCGGCAAGATCGGGCGCGGCGGAACGACCAAGGGTCGATGTCTGCTTGAAGATCATGGGTGCCTCCTTAGGGCAGCGCATCCGGCCTCAGGCCGGTGCGTGAAGCGCGGCAGCGGCGGCTTGCTCCAGCACCGCGATCAGGCTCTCCCGGTCGCGCGGGCCGTCGTAGCGAACGCCGTTGATGAAGAGGCACGGAGTGCCGTTCACGCCGGCCCGCACCCCGCCCACGAAATCCTGCTGGATGAGGGCATCATACTGGCCCTGGAAAGCCGCCTGCAGGACGCGGCGCTCGATGCCGAGCCGCGCGGCATAAGCGGTGAGGCTTGCCACGTCGAGCGCATCCTGATGCTCGTAGAGCATGTCATGGGCCGCCCAGAACACGCCGGAGGCAGCGGCCGCCGCGGCGAATTGCGCGGCACGCAGCGCGTGCGGGTGCATCTCGGTGAGCGGGAAGTTGCGGAACACGAAGCGCAGCCGCGCGCCCATCGCTTCCTGCACCGTCTTCAGCACCGGATAGGCTTCGCCGCAATAGGGGCATTCGTAATCGCCATACTCGATCAGGGTCACCGGCGCGTCGGCGGGCCCGGCCACGGTGTCGGTGGCGCTCACGGGGGGAAGACGGCGCGTCATGCCTGCGCTCCTTGTGGCTTCTGGGTGGGGGCGAGCGCGTCGAGCGCATCGAGAATGCCGTCGGCGCCGGGGTTGAGGCCGAGCGGCGAGAGATAGCTCCAGCGGATGATGCCGCCGGCATCGAGCACGAACAGCGCCCGCTGTGCGACGCCGTCCTGCGCGCGGTAGGCGCCATAGCGCCGGGCGACCGTGCCCTTGGGCTCGAAATCCGCGAGTAGCGGAAAATGCAGCTTGCGCGCCTCGGCGAAGGCCGCGTGGCACCACACGCCATCGACGGAGATGCCGACGAGCTGGGCGCCGGCGCGGTGAAACTCCGGCAGCATCTGGTTGTAGAGGCCCATCTGGTCGCCACAGACCGGGCTCCAGTCGGCCGGATAGAAGGCGAGGACGACCGGCGCGCCCCGGAGGTCGGCGAGGGACAGCATCTGGTCCGGCGTCGCCGGCAGGGTGAAGTCGGGTGCCGCCTGTCCCGGCTGCAGCAAGGGGGGTGCGGCGTCGTGCGGATCGGCCATGGGGTGCCTCGTTCGTCCCGCGTCGCGGGTGTCCAATGTCGGCAGCGACAATGCCGAGAAGGCGGGCCGGTCGACATCGGCCATAGGCTTGGGCCGCTCATACTTGGGTTTGCTTGCGGCTGCCGCGCGCCCTGCCCGTGCGATTGGGAAAGAAGCCGGCCCCAGACCCGCCGCATCTTCCCCCACCGGCTATGGGCCATGATGAGGCCCACTTGCGCCCGGCGCCGGACGCGGCGCGGCACACCCTCAGGAGACAGCCATGAACATCGATCTCACGGGCAAGACCGCCCTCGTCACCGGGTCGAGCGAAGGCATCGGTTTCGCCATCGCCCAGGGCCTCGCGCAGGCCGGCGCGGCGGTGGTCGTCAATGGGCGTTCGGAGGCGAAGGTGGCGGAGGCGGTCGCGCGCATCGGCGGCGCGGCGCGGGGCCGGGCCATCGATCTCGGCACCGCCGAGGGTGCCGCAGCGCTGGTTGCGGCCGAGTCCGCGTTCGACATCGTCGTCAACAATCTCGGCATCTTCCAGCCGTCCGACTTCTTCGAGGCCGATGACGACGTCTGGGATCGCCACTGGGCGATCAACGTCATGTCCGGCGTGCGCCTCGCCCGCGCCTATCTGCCGGGCATGGCGGCGCGCGGCTGGGGGCGCATGCTGTTCCTGGGCTCGGAATCCGCCTTCAACATCCCGGCGGACATGATCCATTACGGCGTCAGCAAGACGGCGGACGTCTCCCTCGCGCGCGGCCTCGCCAAGCGCATGGCGGGCACGGGCGTGACGGTGAATTCCATCCTCCCCGGCCCCACCCTCTCGGAGGGTGTCGCGGCCATGCTGAAGGACGCGGTGGCGGCCGGAAAGACGCTGGAGGAGGCCGGCGCCGACTTCGTGAAGGCGCACCGGCCAAGCTCCATCATCCAGCGGCCGGCGCGCGTGGAGGAGGTGGCCAACATGGCCGTCTACATCGCCTCGCCGCTCGCCTCCGCCACCACCGGCGCCGCCCTGCGCGTCGATGGCGGCGTCATCGACTTCATCGTCTGACCGCCGGAGAGACAGGCCATGGCCCCGCGCATCCTCATCGTCGGCGGCTCCATCGGCGGCCTGTTCGCCGCCGTGCTGCTCCACCGCGCCGGCTTCGACGTGCGGGTGAGCGAACGCTCGGTGCATGGCCTGGAAGGGCGCGGTGCCGGCCTCGTCGCTCAGCGCGAGGTGTTCGACATCCTGCGCGAGGTGGGCGTGGAGCATCTCGCCCATGTGGGTGTCACGGCCCACGAGCGCATCTATCTCGACCGGGATGGCGCCATCATCCACCGCCAGCGCACGCCGCAGACCCAGCTCTCCTGGGACGTGCTGTTCCGCACCTTCCGCCAGCTCCTGCCGGACGAGCGCTATGAGATCGACCGGCCGGCGGTCTCCGTGTCGCAGATGACCGGCGGCGCCCGCGTGACCTATGCGGATGGCCGGGAGGAGCGGGCGGATCTCGTGATCGGCGCCGATGGCGTCGGCTCGACCCTGCGAGGCGCCGTCAATGGCCCCAAGTCCCATCCCACCTATGTGGGCTACGCCACCTGGCGCGGGCTTATTCCAGAAGCCGAGGTGCCCGAGGCGGCGGCCGAGCAGCTCTTCGACCGCTTCGCTTTCTACGAGATGCCCGGCTCGCACATCCTCGGCTATCTCGTGCCCGGCCCGGACGGCTCCATCGCCCCCGGCCGGCGGCGCTACAATTGGGTCTGGTACCGACGCTACACGCAGGACGCGCTCGGTGACGTGCTCACCGACATTGACGGCGCCCGCCGCCCCTTCTCCCTCGCCCCCGGCCGCGTGCGCCATGAGGTCGCCGATGCGATGAAGGCCGATGCCGCGCGCCTGCTGCCGCCGTCCTTCGCGGCCATGGTGGCGGCGGAGCCGCGCCCCTTCGTTCATGCCATCTTCGATTACGCACCCCCACGGATGGTGGCGGGCCGGATCGCGCTCATGGGCGACGCAGCGTTCGTGGCCCGCCCGCACACCGCCATGGGCGTGGCGAAGGCGGCGGGCGACGCCTTCGCGCTCCGCGATGCGCTCGCCGGAAAGCGGGATATGGGCGTGGATATGGACGCCGCCCTCGCGGCCTACTCGGCGGCACGCCTGCCGGTGGGCGCCGCCATCGTCGCCTACGGCCAGCGCCTGGGGCGCGCGCTGGGCTGAGGGGATGGGAAAGGGGCAAACGAAGGTAGGTCCCCGCTTCCTTGCGTATAATTTCGCGCTGTGCGCCGACGCCTATGCTGACAGCACACACTTTCGGCCCGGCAGGCGCGACAGCGATGAATTCCCTCTCTCACGACAGCCTCGACACGCGGCCCGCGGCATGGTCCGAGGAGCTGCGGGCGCGCCTTCGTCCCCTGGCGCCTAGGCTGGTGTTCGGGTTGCGGCTCGCGGCGTCGGTTTGTCTTGCCCTCTACATCACCTATGCTCTGGAACTTCAGAATTCCTTCTGGGCGGCGACGACAGCCGCCATCGTCTGCCAGCCCAATCTCGGCACCTCGCTTCAGAAGGGGCGCTGGCGCATTATCGGGACCATCGTCGGCGCGCTGGCCATGATCGCCCTTCTGGCGGTGTTCGCCCAGCAGCGCTACGCGCTCGCCCTCAGCCTCGCCGTGTGGTGCGGGGCGTGCGGCGTCGCCGTCGTCGGGCTGCGCAATTTCGCCTCCTATGCCGCGGCGCTGGCGGGCTTCACGGCGTCCGTCGTCTTCGCCGATACGATCAGCGATCCGACCTCGGCGTTCTTCCTTTCGCTCATCCGGGTGAGCGAAATCTGCATCGGCATCGGCGCGACGGTCTTCGTCATCCTGCTCACCGATTTCGGCGCGGCCAGCCGGCGGCTCGCGGACCTGCTGCAGGAGGCCGCCGGGCAGATTTCCAGGGGCTTCCGCGCGACCCTCGTCGCGCCGGGAGAGGCGGCCGGGCAGCGCGGGAGGTTCAGGGACCTCCTGCGCGCGCTCGGCCCGCTTCACCTCGCGACGGACGCGGCCATCGCGGACTCCTCCTATCTGCGGTCCCGCGGCGGCAATCTGCGCCGCGCCTCCGCCCGTCTGATGGACGCGGTGCTGGCGTGGCAGGAGATCGCCCGCGTCGCGGATGTCCCCGGCGCTCCGGGCGAAGCGGCGCGCGCGCAACTGGACGCGGTGCTCGCGCGGCTCGATGCCCGCACCCTTGCCGCCGACCCGCAGCGGTTCCGCGATGCCTGCCGCGCGGCGCTGGAGGCCATCGAAGCCATCCCGCCCGGCGACCGGCGGACCACCGTGCTTCTGGACGCCACCCGCACCCTCGCCGCCAGCCTTGAGGAGATGGCCGAGAGCATCGCCCTGCTTCAGGGCGCGCGGGCGACGCGGGTGCAGTTCGCGCCCCGGGCCGTCGTCATCGGCGATCCGCTGCCGGCCATCGTCAGCGGCGTGCGGGTGTTCACGGCGGTGGCGGGGGCGGCGGCGTTCGCCATCTTCACCGCCTGGCCGCAAGGGCCACTCGCCATCGCGTTCGTCGCCATCGCCACCCTGATCTTCGGAGCGGCCGGCGACCAGACGCGCGCGCTGGCGGTGGACTATACCATCGGCTCGGTCCTGATGGCGGTGGTCGGCGGCGTGCTCTATTTCGGCGTCCTGCCCTTCCTCTCCACCTTCGCCGGGCTGGCGACGATGCTGGTGCTGCTGATGGTTCCCATCGGCTTCATGCAGGCGGGGAGCTGGCACCCGACCCTCTTCCTCGCCATGGCCGTCACCTCGCTGCCGATGCTTCAGATCGGCAATCCGATCGCCTACGATCCGTCCGCGTTCTTCAATGGCGCTCTGACCATCGTCGGGGGCACCGCCGCAGGGCTGGTCTGCTTCATCATCCTGCCGGTGCTGTCACCGCAGACGCGGACGCGGCGCCTCCTCGCCCTGTCCGTGCGCGACGTGCGGCGGCTGGCGGCGCGGGCGCGACCCGGCGATGCCGTGCGCTGGCGTGCGCTGATGACCCGCCGCGCGGAAGACCTGCCGCCGCAGGCGAGCGACGATGAGGCCCGCCGCCTGCTGGCCCTGTTCGCGCTCGGCCGCGCCATCATCTTCCTGCGCGCCGCGCTCCCGGATGAAGACGGGCAACAGCTCGTCACCGGCGCCTGCGTCGCGCTTGGCGATGGCCGCCCGGCTGCCGCCCGCGACGCCTGTGCCGAGTTGGCGGCGCGGCTGGACGAAGCGGCCGCGACGCCCGCCGCCACGCAGATACGGGCGCAGCTCGCAACCCTCATCGGCACGCTCGACGCCCTCGCGGAATGTCTCGATGACACCCCGCGCCAGCGCGCCCGTGCGTCCTGACCGCACAACACGGAGCCGGATCATGTTTTCGGAGCTGTCTGTCCTCGGCGTGCTGTTCTCGCCCTTCGTGGCGATGATGGCCGTGGCATGGCTCATCACCATGCCGCTCATCATGCTCGGCAACCGCATCGGCCTGTCCCGTGTGGTGTGGCACCCCGCCCTCTTCACCCTCGCGATCTACGTGATCGTGCTGTCCCTCACCGTGCTTACCATGGGAGCCCGTTCATGAGCGCCATCGAATTGCCCGCCGGGAAGCGCGCTTCCTTGTTGCCCCGCCTCGCGCGGGTGCTTGTGACCCTCGCCGCCGTGGGCGTCGCCGGGGCGCTCGGATGGCGCATGTGGGAGACCTACATGACCACCCCCTGGACCCGCGACGGCACCGTGCGGGCCTATGTGGTCACCGTCGCGCCGCAGATCTCGGGGCGCATCGTGGAGCTGCCGGTTAAGGCCGACCAGTTCGTCCACAAGGGCGATCTCCTGATGGTCATCGAGCCCGCCGACTACCAGAACGCCCTCGCCAGCGCCGAGGCCGCCGTCGCCCGCGCCAAGGCCGATCTCGAGAACAAGAAGGCGGAGGCGGAGCGCCGCACGAAGCTCAGCGCCATCGCCGCCTCGGAAGAGGAAAAGGAGAGCTTCGCGGCCTCGGCGGACATGGCGGTGGCGGCCTATCAGCAGGCGCTCGCCGACCGCGACCAGGCGAAGCTGAACCTCAGCCGCACGCGCATCGTCTCGCCGGTGAACGGCTATGTCACGAACCTCCTCACCCAGGTCGGCGACTACGGCATCAGCGGCCAGCGCGCCCTCTCCGTGGTGGACAGCGACAGCTTCTGGGTGGACGGCTATTTCGAGGAAACCGTCCTCTCCGGCATCCATCTGGGCGACACGGCGAAAGTGGCGCTGATGGCCTATGGCGCGCCCCTCACCGGGCGTGTGAGCGGCATCGGCCGGGGCATCGCCATCCCCAATGTGGCGCCGGACGTTTCCGGCCTCGCCTCGGTCAACCCGGTGTTCACCTGGGTGCGCCTCGCCCAGCGCGTGCCGGTGCGCATCGCGCTCGATCCCGTGCCGCCGTCTGTCACCCTCTCCGCCGGGCTCACCGCGACGGTCACCATCACCGGCAAATGATCGCCGGCGCGCAGGGACGGCCTGCCCCGCAACGGGCGGGCCGCGTCCGCTTCCCGTGTCCTGATCTTTCCCCGAAATGACTGTGCCGCGCCATACCAAGGTATGCGCCGGACATATGTGAAGCCCATTTATTGCAGCCGACCCCGCAGGTCATCATTGGCTCGTCTTCCGGTTACTTCCGAACCGGCGACGCGCGCCGTCGAGCAAGACGCGCGCAAGAGCCTCTCACCCCTGCTGCGGGAGCCGCCCATGGGCATCGCGAAAACCATCCGTCCCTATCACGAGCCCGCCGGCGGCTGGGGCGCCCTGAAGGCCATGGGCAGCGCGCTGGTGGAGCAGCACGTCGCCGTGTCCGGCATGGCCACCCTTGCCCGCATGAACCAGCCGGGCGGCTTCGACTGCCCCGGCTGCGGCTGGGGCGACCCCAAGCACACCTCGCCCTTCGAATATTGCGAGAACGGCGGCAAGGCGGTGGCCTGGGAGGCGACCACGAAGCGCTGCACGCCCGAATTCTTCGCCGCCCACACCGTCACCGCGCTCAGCGCCCTCGGCGATTACGAGCTGGAGATGGAAGGCCGCCTCACCCACCCCATGCGCTACGACGCGGCAAGCGACCGCTACGTGCCGGTGCGCTGGGAGGAGGCCTTCGCTCTGGTGGGCCGGCATCTCAATGCCCTGTCCGATCCGAACATGGCGGATTTCTACACGTCTGGCCGCGCCTCCAATGAAGCAGCCTTCCTCTATCAGCTCTTCGCCCGCGAATACGGCACCAACAACTTTCCCGACTGCTCGAACATGTGCCACGAGGCGACCAGCGTCGGGCTGCCCCAGTCCATCGGCGTCGGCAAGGGCACGGTGCTCCTGGAGGATTTCGCGCGGGCGGACTGCATCTTCATCTTCGGCCAGAACCCCGGCACCAACTCACCGCGCATGATGAGCGAGCTGCGCAACGCATCGCGGCGCGGCGCCACCATCATGTCGTTCAATCCCTTCCGCGAGCGGGCGCTGGAGCGCTTCCAGGCGCCGCAGAACCCGGTGGAGATGGCGACGCTGACCTCCACGCCCATCTCCTCGCGCATCTTCCAGGTGCGCGTCGGCGGCGACGTGGCCCTCCTCAAGGGCATGATGAAGCACCTCGTGGCGGCGGATGAGGCGGCCCGCGCGCAAGAACTGGCGCCGGTGCTCGACTGGGACTTCATCCGCGGCCACACCGCCGGCATCGACGCCCTCGTCGCCGACCTCGCGGCGACCGACTGGGAGGATATCGAGCGCAAGAGCGGCATCGCCCGCGCCGACATCGAGACGGCGGCCGAGGCCTACATGCGGGCGGAGCGGGCGATCCTGGTTTACGGCATGGGCATCACCCAGCATCGCCATGGCACCAAGAACGTGCAGCAGATCGCCAATCTCGCGCTGCTCAAGGGCAATGTGGGGCGCGAGGGCGCCGGCATCTGCCCGGTGCGCGGCCATTCCAACGTGCAGGGCGACCGCACGGTGGGCATCACGGAAGTGCCCTCCGACGCGCTGCTCGCGGCCATCGAGGCGCGCTTCGGCTTCACCCCGCCGCGCGCGTTCGGCCACAACGTGGTCACCGCGCTGGAGGCCATGCTGCGGGGCGAGACGAAGGTGTTCATCGGCCTCGGCGGCAATTTCGCCGCCGCCATTCCGGACTGGCAGCTGACCCAGGAGGCCATGCGCCGGCTGGACCTCACCGTCCACATCGCCACCAAGCTCAACCGCAGCCACCTCGTCCACGGGCGGGACGCGCTGATCCTGCCCTGCCTCGGGCGGACCCAGATCGACATGCAGGCGAGCGGGCCGCAGTCGGTCACGGTGGAGGATTCCATGTCCATGGTCCACGCCTCCAGGGGTCACAACCCGCCGGCCTCCGAGCATCTGAAGAGCGAGCCGGCGATCATCGCCGGCATGGCGCGGGCGACCCTCGGCAGCCGGTCCAGGGTGAACTGGGAGGCGCTGACGGCGGATTACGCGCGGATCCGCGAGGACATCGAAGCGGTGTTCCCCATCTTCCAGGGCTACAACGCCCGCATCCAGGAGCCGGGCGGCTTCCACCTCACCTCCACCGCCCGCGAGCGCATCTGGGCGACGGCCTCGGGCAAGGCGAACTTCATCGTCTGCGAGGGCCTGTGCGAGGACCCCGGCGTCACCGGTCACCCGCTCTGGCTCACCACCATCCGCAGCCACGACCAGTACAACACCACGCTTTATTCGCTCTCCGACCGCTATCGCGGCGTCCATGGCGCGCGCGACGTGATCTTCCTTGGCGAGACCGAGATGGAGAAGCGCGGGCTGAAGCCCGACGACCGCGTGGACATCGTGACCCTCTCCACCGACGGCATCGAGCGCGCGGTGCGCGGCTTCCGTGTCGTGCTCCATCCGTTCCCGGAGGCGAGCTGCGCGGCCTACTACCCCGAGACCAACCCCCTCGTGCCGCTCTACGCGCACGACCCGCAGAGCTTCACCCCGGCCTCGAAGGGCGTCCCCGTGCGCCTCGTGAAATCCGCCCCCGCCACCGGAGCGAAATGACCATGGACGCCCTTGCGCTCTCGCGCCTGCAATTCGCCTTCACCGTCGGCTTTCACATCCTGTGGCCGACGCTCACCATCGGCACCGCCTGGTTCGTCACGCTCCTCAGCTTCCTGTGGTGGCGGACCGGCAGGACGGTCTATCGCGACCTCATGCGCTTCTGGATGCGCCTGTTCGCCCTCGTCTTCGGCATGGGCGTGGTGACCGGCATCGTGCTGAGCTACGAGATCGGCACCAACTGGGCCGGCTTCTCGCGCTCCGTCGCCAACGTGCTCGGCCCGCTCCTCGCTTATGAGACCATGACCGCCTTCTTCCTGGAGGCGGGCTTCATCGGCATCATGCTGTTCGGCGAATCCCGCGTGTCGAGGGGAACGCACTTCTTCGCCTGCCTCATGGTGGCGGGCGGCGCGCTCATCAGCACCACCTGGATCATCGCCGCCAACAGCTGGATGCAGACCCCGGCCGGCGCCGTCGCGGATGCCGGGGGCATCTTCCATGTGGTGGACTGGTGGCAGGTGATCTTCACCGCGTCCTTCCCCTATCGCCTCGCCCACATGGTGTGCGCCAGCTTCCTCACCTGCGCCTTCATGATCGCAGGCGTCTCCGCCTTCCATCTGTGGCGCGGCCGGCATGTGGCGGCCTCGCGCACCGCCTTCTCCATGGCGCTGTGGCTGGCCCTGGTGCTGGCGCCGCTCCAGATCTTCATCGGCGACCTGCACGGCCGCAACACGCTGGTGGAGCAGCCGACCAAGCTCGCCGCCATGGAGGGCCTGTGGGACACCACCCGCGGCCCGGCCATGACGGTGATCGCCTGGCCCGACATGGCGGCGCAGAGAAACCTCTACGCCATCGAAATCCCCCACCTCGCCAGCCTCTACCTCACCCACAGCTGGGACGGCGAGGTTCAGGGCCTGAAGGCGGTGCCGCCCGCCGACCAGCCCAACGTGCCGATCGTGTTCTTCGCCTTCCGCATCATGGCCGGCATCGGCATGCTGCTGCTGGTGACGGCGGTGACGGGGCTGGTGCTGCGGATGCGCGGCCGGCTCTACGACACCCGCTGGTTTCAATACGTCGCCATGGCGACCACCCCCCTCGGCCTCGTCGCCGTGCTGGCCGGATGGACGGTGACGGAGGCAGGCCGGCAGCCCTGGATCATCTACGGCGTGCTGCGCACCGCCGATGCCGTCGCCCCGGTCGCCGCCGGGGCGGTGACCACCAGCCTCCTCATCTTCTTCGCCGTCTACAATCTGCTGCTGCTCGCCTTCCTCTGGTTCGCCGGACGGGTGGCGTTCAAGGGCCCGACCGACACGTCGCCCGAGGTGGCCGAGCGCCCCGGCATGGAGCGCACCAGCGTCGGCCTCTTCACCAACTCCCCCACCCTTCCGTCGCCCGTCCCCGGCGCCGGACAAGCGAAGGCCTGACCATGACCGAGCTGATGCAGGCGGACCATGTGCCGCTCCTCTTCGCCGCCGCCGCCCTCTTCTGCGTCACCGTCTACGTGCTCGCGGACGGGCTCGACCTCGGCGTCGGCATCCTCTTCCTCGCCGCCCCGCGCGATCAGGACCGCGACGTGATGATGGCCTCCATCGAGCCCGTCTGGGACGGCAACGAGACGTGGCTGGTGATGGGCGGCACGCTGCTCTTCGCCGCCTTCCCCGCCGGATACTACATCCTGCTGCCGGCCTTCTATCTGCCCATCATGTTCATGCTGTTCGCCCTGATCTTCCGGGGCGTCGCCTTCGGCTTCCGCCTGCAGGCGACACGGTTCCGGCCGGTGTGGGATGCCGCCTTCTTCGCCGGCTCCCTCCTCGCCACCTTCTGCCAGGGGCTCATCCTCGGCGGGCTCATCGACGGGGTGCCGGTGGAGAACGGCATGTTCGCGGGCGGCGCCTTCAGCTTCCTGAGCGTGCTCGGCGTGCTGTGCGGCATCGGCCTCGTGGGCGGCTATGCGCTCATCGGCGCCGGCTGGCTCATCTGGAAGGCGGAGGGGCCGACGCAGGTGTTCGGCCGGGAGATCGCCCGGGCGGCGCTCATCCTCACCGCGGCGATGATGCTGCTGGTGAGCCTGTGGAGCGCCTGGAGCGTGCCCGAGGTCGCGGCGCGCTGGTTCGCCCTGCCGAACCTGTTCTGGCTCGCGCCCGTGCCGCTCCTCACCGTGGCGGTGATCGCGTGGATCTGGTGGGCGATCTGGAACGGCCGCGAGGCTCAGACCTTCGCGCTCGCCCTCGTGCTGTACGCCCTCGGCCTGTTCGGCCTCGTGGTGAGCCTGTGGCCCTATGTGGTGCCGCGTCAGGTCACCGTCTGGGACGGCCTGTCCGATCCCCGGTCGCTCGCCTTCCTCGGGGTGGGCGTCATGGTCATCATCCCGGTGGTGCTGGCCTATCAGGCCCATGCCTACTGGATCTTCCGGGGCAAGGTGCAGCACGAGGCGGACGGCGCGCACGGCGGCTACGGCTGATCCGCACTGTTCACCTGACAGGCCCGGCCGAAACAGAGACGCCCAGCGCGATGGTGGTCATCGCGCGGGGCGTCTTTCTTTGGTGGGCAGATTGAGATGAAGGGCCAGGCGAAAATCGCCGAGTCCTTCGTTCTACGCAGCTATCGGAAATCGCCTGTGGCGACGGGATCGGAGGCCGGGAAAGTCTCCTCCAGCGCCTCGTCCAGCAGCGCCGCGTCGGCGGTGGGGTAGTCGATGTAGCCCTCCGGCCCCTGCGTGTACCAGGTCTCCATCTGGTCCGGCGCCAGCGGGATGCCGCGCCGGATACGGGCGGGCAGGTCGGGATTGGCGAGGAAGCCCCGTCCGAAGGCGATGGCGTCGGCCTCGCCCTTCTCCAGCGCGGCAGCGGCGCGGGCGCCATCGAAATCGGAATTCAGCACCAGCGGCCCGTCGAACACGGCGCGGATCTCGGGATGCACCGGCGGATGGTCGGGCTTGCCCCGGGTGCCGTCCGGCGGCGGCTCGCGCAGTTCGAGGAAGGCGATGCCGATCTCCGACAGGAGCTTCGCCGCGTGCCGGAACAGCGGCACCGGATCGGGATCGTTGACGCCCTGGCTCTCGCCGTTGGGCGAGAGGCGCACGCCGGTGCGGTCGGCGCCGATCTCGCCGGCCACCGCCTCCGTCACCTCGCGCAGCAGCCGCGCGCGGTTCTCGATGGAGCCGCCATAGGCATCCGTGCGGTGATTGGCCGAGGCGCGCAGGAACTGGTCGATGAGATAGCCGTTGGCGGCGTGGATCTCCACGCCATCGAACCCGGCGAGGCGGGCGTTGCGCGCGCCCCGGCGATAGTCGTCGAGCAGGCCGGGAATCTCGCTCGCGTCGAGGGCGCGCGCCTCGGCGTGGGGCTGCTTGCCGTCATAGGTGTGGGCATAGGCGGGCGCCGTGGTGGCCGAGGCGGAAACCGCCTTGGCCCCATCAAGGAAGCTCGGATGCACGATCCGCCCCATGTGCCAGAGCTGGCAGACGATGCGCCCGCCGGCCTGCTTCACCGCTTCCGTCACCGGCCGCCAGGCTGCGACCTGCTCGTCGCTCCAGATGCCGGGCGCGAAGGGCCAGCCGGTGCCCTGCCGGCTGATGCCGGTGGCCTCGGAGATGATGAGGCCGGCGCTGGCGCGCTGGGCGTAATACTCCGCCATGATCGGGGTGGCCACATGCTGGCGCGTGCCGCGTGCGCGGGTGAGCGGCGCCATGAACATGCGGTTCGGCGCCGCGATGGCGCCGAGCTGGATGGGATCGAACAAGGTGGGCATGGGCGTTCTCCTTGGCAAGTGCGTTCTCCTGGATATGGCCGGCACCGCGCGTGAGGCGTCTTTGCGCGCCGGACGTGCGGAACCGGGAGGCAAACGAACACGCCGGCGCCCCACGAGGAGACGCCGGCGACAGACATCAATGGGCCGCCCGACCTGAGGCCGGGCGGTGGGCTGGCGCATCAGCGCGGCAGCAGATTGGTCTCGGCGAGGTCGATCACCTCGTCGCCGCGCCCGCTCATCACCGCGCGGATCAGCCAGAGGCTGAACCCCTCCACCTCCTCCGCTGCGATGGTGGGCGGCATGGAGAGTTCCTGCCGCGCGGTCACCACGTCGAGCAGCGCGGGACCGTCGTGGGCGAGGATGTCGTCCAGCGCGCCCGGCAGGTCGCCCGGATCCTCCACCCGGATGGCGTGGATGCCGATGGCCCGCGCCATGGCGGCGAAGTCTGGATTTTCGAGGTCCACGCCCGTCTCCAGGAAGCCGCCGGCCTTCATCTCCAGCGCCACGAAGCCGAGCACCCCGTTGTTGACGACGACGACCTTCACCGGCGTCTTCGTCTGCACCAGCGTCACCAGCTCGCCCATGAGCATGGTGAGGCCGCCGTCGCCGGAGAAGGAGATCACCTGCCGGCCCGACTGGGCGGCCTGGATGCCCATGGCCTGCGGCAGGGCATTCGCCATCGAGCCGTGGACGAGGGAGCCCACCAGCCGCCGCTGGCCGTTCATCTTCAGATAGCGCGCGGCCCAGATGGTCGGCGTGCCCACGTCGAAGGTGAACACGGCGTCCTCGTCGGCCGTGTCGCTCAGCATCTTCGCCAGATACTGCGGGTGGATCGGCTTGTTGCCGGGCGTGCCCGTGGCGAGGCTGTCGAGGCCCTCGCGGGAGGTCTTGTAGGCGGCGAGCGCTGTATCGAGGTGGCTGCGGTCGTCCTTGACGTTGAGGCGCGGCTTAAGCGCCCGGAGCGTCGCGCCCACGTCGCCCACCACGCCGAGATCGAGCTTGCAGCGCCGGCCGAGCTGCTCGGGACGGATGTCGACCTGCGCGATGCGGATGCCGGTGGGCAGGAATTGCTTGTAGGGGAAATCAGTGCCCAGCATCAGCAGAAGGTCGCAGGAATGCATGGCGTCGTAGCCGGACCTGAAGCCGATGAAGCCGGTCATGCCCACGTCGTAGGGGTTGTTGTACTCGACCCACTCCTTGCCGCCGAGGGCGTGGACGATGGGGCTCTTGAGGGTCTCGGCGAGGGCCATCAGATCGGCGTGGGCGCCGGCGCAGCCCCGGCCGCAGAACAGGGTGACGCGTTCCACCCCGTTCAGCAGGTCCGCCAGCGCGTCGAGATCCGCATCGGCGGGGGTCACGACGGGCGCCGGCGGCAGCAGGCCTGCGGGGGCGGAAGGGCCGCGCTCGGGCGCGGGACGCAGCGCCACGTCGCCGGGGATCACCACCACCGCCACGCCGCGTTTGCCGACCGCCGCGCGGATCGCGTTCTCAAGCACATAGGGCAGCTGGCGCGGGTCGGACACCAGCTCGCAATAGACGCTGCATTCGGCGAACAGCGACTGCGGGTGCGTCTCCTGGAAATAGCCGCCGCCGATCTCCGCCGAGGGGATCTGCGCGGCGATGGCCAGCACCGGCACGCGGCTGCGCTGGGCATCGAACAGGCCATTGATGAGATGCAGGTTGCCCGGCCCGCAGGAGCCGGCGCACACCGCGAGCCTTCCGGTGATCTGCGCTTCGCCCGCCGCCGCGAAGGCCGCCGCTTCCTCGTGGCGCACATGGAACCAGTCGATCCCGCCATGGCGCCTCAGGGCATCGGTGAGACCGTTCAGGCTGTCGCCGACGACGCCGAAGATCCGCTCGACGCCGGCGCCGGCCAGAATATCGACCATCAGATCCGCAACCTTGCGTGCCATTCGCAAACTCCTTCTGCATCCTGCATGACAGTGTCAGCGGCAGGCGGCGGCAGGCTTGGACGATCGCGCCGGCGTTGGCGTTTCCCGTCCCGGGTCGCAGCCATCACCTCTCACACCGAAGGGATGGCGCAGCAACCCGCCCGGTGCCATCGCGCCCACGACCATGATCGTTCAAGGCGACCGGACTAATCGACAAGAGACCGGCCCCTTCGCTTGGCAAGATCGCGGCGATTTGTGCAATGCATCACGTGCGAGACCCGATGACTGCGAACGAGGCGAAGCCCGCCTTCATGATTGCCCGTCCCTCCCTGTGGCGCACGTCGCGGCACGCCTTGACGCGGGCGTCGTCACATGAGTTATTTGATCGAATGATAAATAGCAAGGTGCCTGCGTTTCCGCGCCTGTTCGCGCGGCGGCAAAATCGACGGGGGGACACCAGACGGCGTTGCGGAGAGCCCTGCGTATTCGCAACCGGATGCGACCTGCAGGTGTCGTTGTACTGATCGGATGAAAGATCGCCAGTGGATAGAGCGCGCACCTTCGACGGCACCAGCCCCCTGCTTCGCAGCGGCGGGATGGATGCCGCATCCTTCGACCGCCTCGCGCTGACGTCCGAGACCATCCGGGACGGCAGAAGCGACGGGCTTGAATCCTTCCTCGCGCAGGACGAGCTGACGGGCGAGCGCTGGCGGGTGAGATCCGCGCTGCGCGGCAGCCCGGCGGCGGCGCGTCTCGATCGGGAAGCGGCGCTGGCGCTCGGGCTGCAGCCCGACCTCGCGGACCCGCCCCAGCGGCTGGAGCACCGCAACCGTTTGATCCTCCTCTACCCGGATCGCCCCATGGCGACCCTCGCGGACCTGACCCCCGGCACGCTTGCCCCTGACGCGCTGCTCGATCTCGGCATGGCGATCGCCGGCGCGCTCGCCCGGCTGCACGCCCTCGGCGCCGTCCATGGCGGCCTCAGGCCGCCCTGCGTGCTGCTGGAGGAACGGGGACGGGTGCGGTTCCGCCATCTCGTCGGCGCCACGGGCAGCGACATGCCGGGGTTGGCGGCGCCCGATGCCATCGCCTACGCCGCGCCGGAGCAGGCGCGGCTCCATCGTCCGACCTGCGATGCCCGCAGCGATCTCTATGCGCTGGGCGTGCTGCTCTACACGCTGCTGGTCGGCCGGCTGCCGCTGCAGGCCGGCAGCATGGCCGAATGGCTGCACGCCCATGTGGCGGTCGAGCCGCCGCGCCCCGGCGCCGTGCGCGCCGACGTGCCGTCGGTTATCGATGCCATCCTCATGAAGCTCATCGCCAAGGATCCGGAGCAGCGCTACCAGAGCGCGGACGCGCTCGGGATCGACCTGCGCCTCGCCCGCGCCGCGCTGGCGGCGGGCGACGGCGCGGCGAGCTTCCCCCTGGGCCGGGGCGAGCTGGCGCGGCAGGGCATCGCGGCGCGCGGGCTGTTCGGCCGGGCCACGGAACTGTCGCAGCTGGTGGACGCCTTCGGGCGCGTCTCCCGCACGGGCTCCGGCGAGCTGGTCCTGATCCACGGCGAGGCGGGGGCGGGCAAGTCCGCTCTGGTCGAGCATTTCGCGAAGGCCTGGCTGCCGGCGGACGCGCAGTTCGCCGCCGGCAAGAGCGTGCTCTTGCAGGAGGGAATGCCCTATGCGCCGTTCGCCCAGGCGCTGCGCACCCTCATCATGCGCGCGCTGGGGGAAAGCGCCGACGTGCTGGACGGGATCAGGGAGCGCCTCGCCTCCCACCTGACGGGCTACAGCCGCCTCCTGATCGATCTCGTGCCCGAAGCGGAATTCATCCTGCCGGACAGCGGCGCCCTGCCCGAGGTAGCCGCGAGCCTGGCGCAGGCGCGCCTGGCGCGGGTGGTGATCCAGACCCTGAAGACGTTCGCGACGCCCGCCCGTCCCCTCGTCCTGTTCCTCGACGACCTGCAATGGATGGATGCGGCGAGCCTCGGCGCGCTTCAGGCGCTGATCCGCGAGGCGCCGCCCCATGTCCTGGTCATCGGCAGCTATCGCGCGGAGGAGGCGGCCCGCCATCCAGAGCTTTCGCGCCTGCTGACGGAGGCGCGCGACGGCCCGCTGCCGGCCACCGACATCCACATCGGCCCCCTGTCGGTGGCCGAGACGCTGGACTGCATCGCGAGCGCGCTGAACGGCGCGCCGGAGGACCTCGGCGAACTCGCGGACATCATCCATCGCAGGACCGGCGGCAACGCGTTCTTCATGAGGCAGCTTCTTCAGACGCTGTTCGACGACAAGGTTCTCGCCTTCGATCCCGAGACGCGGCGCTGGCACTGGGATGCGCGGCGCTTCGGCGCCTACGCGTCGGTGTCGGACTTCATGCTGCAGCGGCTCGATGCCCTGCCGCCGGCCCAGCGCGGCATCCTGCAACGGCTCGCGAGCGTGGGCGGGCGCTTTCCGGCAGCCCATGCCACGCGCCTCATCGACCGGTCCGAGGACGAAACGGCGCACATCGCGGCCGCGCTCATGGAGGCCGGCCTGCTCCTGCGGCAGGATGCGGACTACGTCATCGCCCACGACCGCGTTCTCGAAGCCGCTTATGCCTCGCTTCCCGAGGCGGATCGCCCCGCCGAGCATCTCGCCATCGCCCGCCGCCTGATGGAGATCGCGCGCGACGGGGATGCGGACTGGGCCTTCGCCCTGGCCGCGCAGATCGAGCGGGCGGACCGCTCCGCGCTCGACGCGGCGGAGCGCGTGACCTTCGTGACGGCCTTGAGAACCGCCGCCCGCCGCGCCCGCAATGCCGGCGCCGTCCATCAGGCGGCAGGCCATATCGAGACCGCCCGCAGCCTCATGCCTGCCGACTGGCAGGTGAGCCACCACGCGCTGTTCGTCGAGGTGAAATGGCTGCATTGCGACAGCCTGCTCACCCTTGGACGGACGGATGAGGCCCTGCCGGCCATCGACAGGCTGCTCGCGATCGCCGCCAATCCCATCGACCAGGCGGACCTCTACCGCCTCAAGGCCACCGCGCGGACCATCCGGTCGGACTACGAAGGGGCGATCGACGAGGCCTTGGTGGGGCTCGCGCTCCTCGGTGTCGAACTCGAGCGGTCCGTGACGGACGAACAGCTCGAGCAGGCCTATCAGGCCTGTAGCGCCCGCCTCAACGCCCTCGACGTGTCCGCACTGCGCGACCTGCCGGAGAGCGCCGATCCCGCGCTGCGATCGGCGATGGCTCTGCTCTCCACCCTCAGCGCGTCCTTCTTCGTGCGTGGCAGCCTGCGCCTGCTGCACCTGATCAAGATCGTCGAGCTGACACTCGACCACGGATTGACGCCCGAGGGGGCCTACGGCTTTGCGTGGTTCGGCGTGTTCAGCGCCGATCTTTACGGCGACTACGAGGACGGGTTGAGCTACGCCATGATGGCGCAGGAGATCGTCCAGCGGGATGGCTACGAGGCGCAGCGGACGGCGACGCTCCTGGCCCTCGACCAGGTGAGCGTCTGGACGCGGCCGCTGCGCTTCGCTCTCGACCGCGCGCGCGAAGCCGCGCAGATCGGCCTCACGGCCGGCGATCTCGGCTGGGCCTGCTACGCCCGCAACCACATCGCGTCCAACATGCTCATGCTGGGCGCACCCCTCCCGGCCGTGCGGGAGGACATCGAGGAAGGCTTGGCGTGGACGCGCCAGTACAGGTATCGCGACATCGAGTTCATCCTGGCCGCGCAGCTCCGCCTCGCGGACACCCTCGCCTCCGGGGACTATGACGGCGCGCAGGTCGTTCCGGATCACGAGATCACGTCGCTCGCCACCCTCTTCTGGGTACAATATTATGCGGGAGTTATCTCCTTCCTGTTCGGCGATTTCGACCGCGCCCTGCCGCATCTGGAAAGGGCGGCGTCGCTGAGCTGGGCGGCGCCGGCGCACATCGACACGGCGGCGTGCGCGCTCTTCCTCGCCCTCGCGGTGGCGCGCACCAGCACCGGCCCGGCCGCCCGGAAGGGCGCGCTGGAGCGGCTCGACGCCGTGCGGCAGTGCTTCGCCGACCGGGCGCGGCGCAATCCCTCCACCTTCGAGTGCAAGCATCTGCTGCTGGAGGCCGAGACGGCGCGGCTCGCCGGCCGGACGGCGGAGGCGCAGCGCCTCTATGAGCAGGCCGCGGACGCCGCGGCGGCGAGCGGCTTCGTGCACGAGCAGGCGCTGGCCTACGAGCTGGCGGCTCATTGCTGCCGGGAGGCCGGGCTCGAGATTCCCGCCGGCGGATACATGCAGGCGGCGATCAGCCACTACCGGCACTGGGGCGCTGCGGGCAAGGCGGACCAGCTGCTGCGCGCATTCCCGCTTCTCGCCGGCGGCGGGGCCGGCGCGCGCCTGCTCCCGGCGGGCGACGCGACGCCGGAGCCGGCGGGACAGGACGGCCTGAACCTCGAAGTCATGACCCGCGCCGCGCAGACGCTCGCCGAGACGGTGGGGCTCGATCAGGTCATCCGCACCCTGATGCGGGAGATGATCGTCCATGCCGGGGCGCAATATGGCCTTCTGATGCTCATGCGCGCGGACCAGCCGGTGATCGAGGCCTCGGCGCGCATCGAGAACCAGCAGGTGGACGTGGACCTCCGCTCGGCCGTTCCCACCGCGCAAAACCTGCCGCTGGCCCTGCTCAACACGGTGATGCGCACGCGCCGCACCACCGTCTTCGCCGACGCCGCCAGCGAGGAACCGGGCCTGCGCCCGGCGGGACACGGAGGCGTGCCCGCGCGCTCGCTGCTGTTCATGCCGCTCATCAAGCGCGGCAGCCTCGTCGGCATCCTCTATCTGGAGAACAGCCTCGCGGCGGATGTCTTCACGCCGAACCGCACGGCGCTACTGGAGCTGCTGGCGACGCAGGCGGCCATCTCGCTCGATGCCGCCCGCCTCTACAGCGATCTCATGGACGAGAACACGCGGCGGGCCAGCGCGGAGTTCGACCTGCGCGAGGCGCGGGCGGAGCTGGGGCGGGCCTCCCGCATGATGGCCATGGGCAATTACGCCGCCTCCATCGCCCACGAGATCAACCAGCCGCTGACCAGCATCGTGGCGAGCGCGGACGCGGCCACGCGCTGGCTCAGGAGGGCCGAGCCGGACGTGGGCGAGGCGCTGCAGGGCGTCGAGCAGATCCGGGCCTCGGGCATGCGCGCGGCGGGCATCGTCAAGTCCCTGCGCGCCCTCGCCAAGCGCTCGGCGCCGACGCTGGAGCCGATCCGCCTCGAAGACCTCGCCGAGGACGTGCTGCGGCTGGTGGTCAAGGATCTCCAGGCGAACGGCATCGTGCTCGACGCCCGCCTCGCGGAGGACCGTCGTCTTGTGGAGGCCGATCCGGTGCAGCTCCAGCAGGTGGTCTTCAACCTCATCACCAACGCCATCCACGCCATGGAGACGGCCGATCCCGACCGGAGGCGGCTGACCATCGAGACGGTGCAGGAGGCGGGAGAGGTGCGCCTGAGCATCGCCGACACCGGCTGCGGCATGAGCGAGGACGTGCTCGCCCGCATCTTCGAACCCTTCTTCACCACCAAGCACGCGGGCATGGGCATCGGCCTGTCCATCTGCCGCTCCATCATCGACGCGCACGGCGGCGTGCTGCGGGCGCGCTCGACCGTGGGAGAGGGCAGCGTCTTCTTCTTCAGCCTGAAGGCGCTCGATGACACCGCCCGGCCGGAACCGGACGCGCAAACCTGAGTATAGAAGACGCGGGCGGCCCGACCGGCCATAAGATGCGGGCGGCCCGCGCAGACGCCAGCGCCGGAGCACCATTCCCGGACCGGAGGTCATCGTGACGACGACCAACGCGCGCGAGCACCAGATGTTTCCCGCCTTCACTCCGCAGCAGATCGCCGTCGCGCGGCGCTTCGCCAGCGGCCCGGAGCAGCATTTCGCGGCCGGGGAGGCCCTCTACGAGATCGGCGCCGTGGACGCCCCTACCTGGCTGGTGATCTCCGGGACGATCGAGGTGGTGCGGCGCGACGGGCTGTCGGGCGAGGCGCCCGTCACGGTCCACCACGCCGGGCAGTTCTCGGGCGAGGTGAGCCAGCTGGACGGGCGGCCCGCCATCGCCTCCGGCCGCGCCGGGGCGCAGGGCTGCACTGCCCTGCCCTTCGACGCCGCCCATCTGCGTGCCCTCGTCATCGGCTCGGCGGAGCTGGGCGAGATCATCATGCGCGCCCTCATCCTGCGCCGGGTCAATCTGATCGCCGAGGGCGGATCGGGGACGATCCTGATCGGCGTGCCGGACAGCCGGGAGGTGCTGGAGCTGCAAGGCTTCCTGAACCGCGCGGGCCTGCCCAACCTCGTCCTCGACGTGCGCAACGACGAGGAGGGCCGCGCTCTGGTCGCCCGCACCGGCGTGCAGCCGGACGAGCTGCCGCTGGCGGTATGCCCCGCCGGCGCGCTGCTGAAGCGTCCGACCATCGAGGAACTGGCCGGATGCCTCGGCATCGTGCCGCCGCTCGATCCCGAACGGCTCTACGACGTGGCCATCGTCGGCGCCGGGCCGGCGGGCCTCGCGGCGGCGGTCTATGCGGCGTCCGAAGGCCTGTCCGTTCTCGTGCTCGACGCGCGGGCCACGGGCGGGCAGGCGGGCGCCTCGGCGCGGATCGAGAACTATCTCGGGTTTCCCACCGGCATCTCGGGCCAGGCGCTGGCGGGACGCGCCTTCAACCAGGCGGTGAAGTTCGGCGCGGAGGTCGCCATTCCGGTCGCCGTCGAGCGGCTGGACTGCATCGGCGGCGCGCTGTCTCTGGCCTGCGCGGGCGACCGGCGCGTGCAGGCGCGCGCGGTGGTGATCGCCTCGGGCGCCCGCTATCGCCGGCCCGACGTGCCGGGCCTCGCGACGTTCGAGGGGGCGGGCATCTCCTATTGGGTGTCGGCGGTGGAGGCGCGCCTGTGCGGCGGGGAGGAGGTGGCCCTCGTCGGCGGCGGCAATTCGGCCGGGCAGGCCATCGTCTATCTCGCGCCGCATGTGAAGAAACTGCACGTGGTGGTGCGCCGCCCCCTCGCCGACACCATGTCGCGCTATCTCATCGACCGCATCGACGCGCTGCCCAATGTGGAGCTGCATGTGGGCAGCGAGATCGCGAGCCTCGAAGGCGACCGCACCACGGGCCTCACCGCCGCCACCTTCCGCGACCGGCGCGACGGCAGCCTGCACCGGCGAGAATTGCGGCACATGTTCCTGTTCATCGGCGCGGACCCCAACGCCGCATGGGCCACCCCCTGCGTGGAGACGGACGGCAAGGGCTTCATCACCACCGGCGCCGGCCGCCGCCCGCTGGAAACGAGCGTGCCCGGCGTCTTCGCCATCGGCGACGTGCGGGCGGGCTCCGTCAAGCGCGTCGCGGCCGCCGTGGGCGAGGGCGCGGCGGTGGTGGCGCAGATCCATGCCATGTTCGCCGAGGCGGCCGGCGACGAGGCTCCGAGATGAGCTGCACCCACAAGAGAGCCATCCAAGAGGTGACGCCGAGCGCGAAGGGGTGCGAGGAGTGCCTGAAAATCGGCAGCGCGTGGGTACACCTGCGGCTGTGCCGGACGTGCGGCCATGTGGGCTGCTGCGACGACTCCCCCCACCGCCATGCACGCGCCCATTTCCGGGCCACCGGGCATCCCATCATCGAGGGCTATGATCCCCCCGAAGGCTGGGGCTGGTGCTACATCGATGCGGAGGAGGTGGACCTGCCCGACCAGACCCCGCAGGTCGGGCCGATCCCGCGCTTTTCCTGACGCCTGTCCGGCGCGTTCCGCCTGCGATGCGCGCGGCATACTTTGGTTTGCCGCCATCCAACGCAGGTGTCGTGCGAAGCAATCTTCATGCGATTTCAGGGAGGTGCCCCGCCGGGGAAGATGGGCCGATCCAACCGAGCCATCCGAAGCGGAGCGCATGATGTCCCTCGCCACTTCCCGCCCGAACGGCCCTTCCGCCATCCCCGCTGGCCTGGTGGTCGCCGGGCTCCTCGCCGATGCGCGCGAGGTCGTGGCCTTCGATCCCACGGTGGCGCGCTCGCTGCTCGCGCGGGCCATCGAGATCCTCGACACCGTGCCCGAGACGCCCCGCGCGTCCGGCCTCGCCCCCTGGCAGATCCGGCGGCTGGAGGCGTTCGTGGCGGCGCACATCGCCAGCAGCATCACGCTGGAGCGCATGGCGGCCTGCGTCGGCCTCAGCCCCAGCCATTTCGGGCGGGTGTTCAAGATCGCCCAGGGCGAGACGCCCCATGCCTTCGTGCTGCGCAAGCGGGTGGAGCGGGCGCGCACGCTGATGGTGGAGAGCGCCCTGCCGCTGGCCGAGATCGCCCTCGACTGCGGCTTCTCGGACCAGAGCCACCTCAACCGCATCTTCCGCCGCTACAGCGGCATGAGCCCCAACGCCTGGCGCCGGATGACGCGCGCCTGACGCGCGGCCATCCGGTTGTCTCTCACGCGCCCGGGGGCGCTCAGGCCGGCAGCGCGGCGACGAAATCCCGGGAGTTGGACACCGCGCCGAAGACACCGCCCTGCATCTTCACCATCTTCACCGCGGCGGCGTGGTTGCCGGCGTCGGTGGCGCCGCAGCAATCCTCCAGCAGGAGGCATTCGAAGCCGCGGTCATTGGCCTCGCGCATGGTGGTGTGGACGCAGACATCGGTGGTGATGCCGGTGAGGACCAGATTGCGGATGCCGCGCGTGCGCAGGATCATCTCCAGGTCGGTGGCGTAGAAGGAGCCCTTGCCCGGCTTGTCGATGATGATCTCGCCCGGCAGCGGCGCCAGTTCCGGCACGATGTCCCAGCCCGCCTCGCCGCGCACCAGCACCTTGCCGCACGGCCCCGGATCGCCGATGCCGGCGCCGATCTGCCGCGACCGCCAGCGCTTGTTCTCCGGCAGATCGGAAAGATCGGGACGGTGCCCCTCGCGCGTATGGATGATCCAGTATCCCGCCGCCCGCATGGCCGCGAGCACGCGGGAGATGGGCTCCAGCGGCGCGCGGGTGAGCGAGATGTCGTACCCCATCGCATCCACATAGCCGCCGGGGCCGCAGAAATCGGTCTGCATATCGATGACGACCAGCGCGGTGTCCTTCGGCGAGATCACGCCGTCGAAGGGCCAGGGATAGGGGTCGGCGGCAATCACGGGCACGGGTTCCTCCAGATCGATGGGACGCGCAGCAGGCGCCCTCTCGACCGCAGCAAGATGCGGGCCGCCCGCGGGCGCGGTTTAAAAATACGATGTTTTGCAGAGGCTTATATCGACTTCCGGTCACGCAGTCGCCGGCCAGAGCGGGCCCTCGCCCCTGCATTGCATGCACAGTGTATGCATATGCCTATTGATTGGGCTTATTTTAGCACGCACGCTCTAAATCAGAGGTAGCAACGTGCGGCCGTTACGCCCAAGCCGTCGCCCGGCAGGCCGGCGCCGCCGCTCTTCGTAAACCACTCTGCGTGCGTGGTTTTCCTCTCGGGCGTTCAGCCCACGACAAAAATTGCGTGTGTCGCGGTGGCAGATGGCCCCTCGCTTGCTTTGGTCAGGACGATCGAGCCGCCCAAGCCTCGCCCGGCGAGCGAGATGGCGCACGATCGTTCACGATGATCCCGGTATGCAACTGACCATTTCTGATCGAATAATAGGCAAATAAATGCAGTCGGACATTTCGGGCTGGCGCCGCTGGGGGTACATGGCCATCGGGCCGCTCGCCCTCTTCCTGATCTGGTACGGCGTGTTCGCCGCCGGCCTCGTCACGCCCAAGCTGCTGCCCTCCCCCGTGCGCACGCTCCAGGCCATCTGGGAGAACATGGGCGCCGGGCTCGGGCAGGATTTTCTCTACACGCTGGAGCGCACGCTCCACGCCTTCGCCATCGCGGCAGTGTTTGGCGTGCCGCTGGGCATCGTGGTGGGGGCGAGCGAGAAGGTCTACCGCTCCATCGAATTCCTCATCGACTTCTTCCGCTCCACGCCCGCCACGGCCATGTTCCCGCTGTTCATGATCATCTTCGGCCTCGGCGACTTCTCGAAGATCTCGGTGGCGGCCTTCGCCGCCTTCCTCGTCATCCTGTTCAACGTGGCCTATGGCGTGATGCACGCGCGCCCCACCCGTGTGCTCGCCGCCCGCGTGATGGGCGCCTCGCGCCTGCGCGTGTTCAAGGACGTGATGTTCTACGAGAGCCTGCCGCAGACCTTCATCGGCCTGCGCACCGGCGTCTCCATGGCGCTGGTGGTGATCGTGGTGGCCGAGATGTTCATCGGCTCCGACAACGGCCTCGGCAAGCGCATCATCGACAGCCAGATCACCTTCGACCTGCCGCAGCTCTACGGCACCATCCTGGTGTCCGGCATCCTCGGCTACGGCCTCAACCTCGTCTTTCTCGCCGCCGAGAAGCTGCTGGTCCACTGGTCCGGCCGCTGATCTCCCGACCTTTCCGCCCTGCCCTGAAGGAACCGACCATGACCACCCGCCGCAACTTCGTCCTCGGTGCCGGCGCCGCGACGCTCGCCGCCGCCTCGTCCTTCCCGCGGCCGCTCCGCGCCCAGCCGAAGGAGAAGGTGGTGGTCTCCTGGCTGCCCATCATGCAGTCCTTCGCCTATTACGTGGCGCTGGAGCAGAAGCTGTTCGAGAAGCGCGGCATCGAGATCGAATCCGTGCGCTTCCAGGCGCCCAACCAGATCATCGATTCCCTCGTCTCCGGCCGGGCCGATGCCGGCGCACCGGGCGCCGCCGCCGGCATCGCGGTGATCGCCGAGACGCAGTTTCCCGGCACCTTCAAGGTGTTCGGCCTGCAGGGCGGCGGCATCAAGGTGAACCGCATCAACGATGCGCTCATCGTCGCCAACAACTCTCCCATCGCCACCTTCGCCGACCTGAAGGGCAAGTCGCTGGGCCATCTGCCGGGCATCCAGTGGCGCACCCTGTCGCGCTACATGGTGCGCAAGGCCGGCCTCGACCCGGACAAGGACGTGCGCCTCGTGGAACTGGCGGTGGGCCTTCAGGTTCAGGCCGTGATCGCCGGCACGGTGGACGCGACGCTCTCGCTGGAGCCGGTGGGCTCCATCGCCGTGGCGCTGGGCGAGGCCAAGCGCGCCATCACCAATCCCATGTCGATGGCGGTCTATGATCCCTTCTATTCGGGCGTGTCGCTGCTAACCACCAAGTTCATCACCGAGCGGCCGAAGGTGGCCAAGGCCTTCGTGGAGGCGCTCGACGAGGCCACCATCATGGCCGAGAAGAACTACACCTCGCTGCGCACCATCCTGCCCGCCTACACGGCGGTGAAGCCGGACCAGGTGGCGATCGTCGCCCAGCCCTATTTGCGGCCGTGGGCCGAGCTGAACGAGACCGACCTCACCTCCTACCAGACCTTCGTCAACGTGTTCCGCTCCGAGGGCGCGCTAAAGCAGGACTTCGACATCAAGCCCTTCATCCTCAAGCCCTCCGACCTGTCGTGAGCGCCTTCGCCATGACCGCCACGGAGCGCAAGACGCGGGAGCCGGCGGGGGAGACCCTGCCGGACCTCACCTGGTTCACGCCCGGCACCCACATCACCATCCGCGGGCTCACCAAGACGTTCCGTGGCAACCCGGTCTATACCGGCTTCGACATCGACTTCCCGCGCGGCGGCATCGTCTCCATCTTCGGGCCGAACGGCTGCGGCAAGTCCACGCTCATCAACATGATCTCCGGCATCCTGCCCTATGATGCCGGGCAGATCCTGTTCGACGGCAAGACCATCGCCGAGACGCGCATCGGCTATGTGTTCCAGAACTATCGCGAGGCGCTGTTCCCCTGGCAGCGGGCCATCGACAACATCCATTATCCGCTGAAGATGATGGGCGTGCCCAAGGCCGAGCGGGAGCGACGCATCGAGAAGCTGGCGGCGCAGTTCGACCTCAAGTTCGACCTCCACCGCTACCCCTATGAAATGTCCGGCGGCCAGCAGCAGACCGTCTCCATCATGCGCGCGCTGGTGGTGGACCCGGAAGTGCTGTTCCTCGACGAACCCTTCTCGGCGCTCGATTACGAGATGACGCTGACCATGCGCGACCTGCTCCAGAAGGTGCTCACCGAGACGCGCACCACCACCCTCCTCGTCAGCCACGATCTGGAAGAGGCCGTGTGGCTCTCCGACAAGGTGCTGCTGCTCACCCGCAGGCCGTCGCGCATCGCCGAATACATGGACATCGACTTGCCCCGGCCGCGCAATTCCGAGACCATATCGGACCCGCGCTTCGTGGCGCTGAAGGCCCATGCGCTGGAGGTGTTCCAGACGGCGGTGAGGAGCAGCGCCCCATGAATGCCACCACGAGTTCGACCAGTTCAGACGCGCCCCCCTATCGCGGCTATCACGACATCGGCGGCCGGCCGGCCGGACCGGTGGTGAAGGACGAATACGCCTTCGCCGACTGGCAGAAGCTGTCCGAGGCCATGCGCGGCGCGCTGGAGGCCAAGGGGCGCATCGTCTCCCTCGATGAAATCCGCCGCGTGTTCGAGAGCTTCGGCGAGGACCTGTACAATACCCTCGGCTTCTACGAGCGGCGGGCGGAAGCCCTCACCGTGCTGCTCGACGAGAAGGGCATCGTGCCCCGCGCCGCCGTGCTCGCGCGCATGGACGCCATCGCCGCCATGGAATGCCGGCAGGTGGACCACGAGGCCAAGACGGTTTCCGGGAAGAGCGCCCCGCCCGCCGGGACCGAAGCGCCATGAGCGCGCCCCGCTTCGCCCCCGGCGACCGCGTGCGCATCCTCGACATCGGCAAACCCGGCCACGTGCGCATTCCCTGGTATGTGCGGCACAAGGTGGGGGTAGTGGAGCGCCATTGCGGCGCCTATCCCAATCCGGAAGAGCTTTCCTGCGCGCGGCCGGGCCTGCCGGCCATCGACCTTTATCGCGTGCGCCTCGGCCAGCGTGATCTGTGGCCCGATTATGCCGGCGCATCCGACGACACGCTGGAGATCGAAGTCTACGACCACTGGCTCGCGCCGGCACAGGACGACGCCCCATGATTGCGACACCCGCCTCCCCCGCCGAGATGAGCGCCGTTCCCGTGATCGAGGGGCATCAGGGCTCCGACTATTACGCCCTGATGACCCGCGCCCTGCACCAGATCCTGCTGGAGGAGGGCCTCCTCGCCCCCGAGGAGACGGACAGGGTGATCGCCGCCCTCGAGGCGCCCCGGCCGGAATGGGGCGCGCGGCTGGTGGCCCGCGCCTGGGTGGATCCCGCCTTCAAGGCCCGCCTGCTGAAGGACGGCGCCGGCGCCGCCGCGGAGCTGGGCTTCACCATCAAGGAGGCGCAGCTGGTGGTGGTGGAGAATACGGACGATCTCCACAACGTCATCGTCTGTACCCTGTGCTCCTGCTATCCGCGCTCGCTGCTGGGCCAGCCGCCGTGGTGGTACATCTCGAAATCCTACCGCGCCCGCGCCGTGCGCGAGCCGCGCGACGTGCTGAAGGAATTCGGGCTGGACCTGCCGGAGAGCGTGAAGGTGCGCGTCCACGACAGCAATGCGGACATGCGCTATCTGGTCCTGCCCCGCCGCCCCGCCGGCACCGAGGACGCGAGCGAGGCGGATCTTGCCCGCCTCGTCACCCGCGACAGCATGATCGGCACCGCGATCGTCGCGCCGTAACAGGCCCGTCTCAGCCGTCCGCGTCGTCGGCGCCGGAATCGGGAAGGGTGGCGGCCAGCCGTTCGGCGGCTTCCTTGAGGTTGGGTACCAGCGTCTTCGCCTTCTCCAGCGAGAAGCGCGGCAGCGGGCCGTGGCAGGCGACCGCCGCGACCACCGTGCCGCGCCTGTCCTTCACCGGAACGGCGATGGCGACGAGGCCCTCCAGAAACTCCTGATCGTCGGTGCTGTAGCCATTCTTCGCGATGCGCTCCAGCTCGGCGTCCAGCGCCTCCACGGTGGTGAGGGTGTTGGGGGTCTGCGCCTTCAGGTGCAGCGTTTCGAGGATGCGCCGGCGCTGCACGGGGCGCATGGCGGAGAGGAAGAGCTTGCCGGAGGCCGTGCAGTGCATGGGCACGCGCGAGCCCACCTCCAGATGCAGGCGCAGCGGCCAGGCGGCTTCCACGCGGTCGAGATAGATGGCTTCCGAGCCGACGCGGGTGACGAAATTGCACGTCTCGCCCGCCACCTCCACCAGCGCCTCGAGGATGCCGCGCCGCTCGGCGCTCACCGAATTGCGCAGCATGTCGAAGCCCATGCGCAGGAAGCGCGGCCCCGTCGCGAAGCGCCGGCCGTCCGGCTCGCGCAGCAGGTAGGATTCCGCCTCCAGCTTCTGGCACAGGCGATGAACGGTGGGCTTGGGCAGGGACAGCCGCACGCACAGCTCCGGCACGCCGAGGGGCGTCTCCGATCGGGCGATCTCGCCGAGCAGATCCAGCGCCCGCAGCATGGCGGAGGCGTTGTCGCGCTCCTCCGGCTTCTCGGGCTTCTCCTGCGTCTCCAGCTGCTGCTTCGCTGCCTTGGCCATTTGAATCGCCAGCCTTTCGCTAGAGCGCGATCCGATCAAGTTGAACCAACTTGATCGGTGAATCGCCCTCTAACTTCGTAATCGAGAACGCGTTGTCCGATCTGATTGCGCTGCAATCAGATCGGCGCGTGCTCTGGATGCAGCCTTAGCGGCTGGCGGCGGGGTGTCAAACGCAACGCAGGTGCACACGGCGCCGCTCGCACTGCACAACACAAATCTCACTCAATGAGACGTTTCAGTTCAAAAAATGCATTGACTCATCTCATCCCTTCGTCGCATCGTCTGTTTCGCAGAGAGGAAACTGCCCATGCAAGGCGAGGAAAACTTCGACTTCGTCGTCGTCGGCGCCGGGTCGTCGGGGTGTGTTCTGGCCAACCGGCTGAGTGAAGACGGCAAAAGCCGCGTCGCTCTGGTCGAGGCCGGCCCCAAGGACACGAATCCCTGGATTCACGTGCCCATCGGCTACGGGAAGACCATGTGGAACGATCGCCTCAACTGGCGCTTCCACACCGAGCCGGAACCCACCATGGGCGACCGGCGCATCTACTGGCCGCGCGGGCGGGTGCTCGGCGGCTGCTCCTCCATCAACGGCCTCATCGTCATCCGCGGCCAGCAGGAGGATTACGACGGCTGGGCCGCGCGCGGCGCCACCGGCTGGGGCTTCGAGGATGTGCTGCCCTATTTCCGCAAGCTCGAGGACAATCCCGCCTTTGCCGGCGATCCCCTCCACGGCACCGGCGGGCCGGTGCGCATCAGCTCCATTCCGCGCAAGCATGAGCTGATCGAGGTCATCAAGGAGACCGGCGGCAAGCTCGGCGTGCCGGAAACCCAGGATTTCAACGGCGCCCGGCAGGAGGGCGTCGGCTATTATCAGCTCACCACCCGCAGCGGCTTCCGCATGAGCGCGGCGAAGGCCTATCTCTCCCCCGCCAAGGGCCGTGCGAACCTCTCCATCCTGACCGAGACGCAGGCGCGCCGCGTGCTGTTCGAGAACGGGCGGGCGGTGGGCCTGGAGGTGAGCACCGGCGGACAGGTGAAGGTCATCCGCGCGCGCCGCGGCGTGATCCTCTCGGCGGGCTCGGTGCAGTCGCCCCATCTGCTCATGCTCTCGGGCATCGGGCCGGCGGAGCACCTGAAGGCCAACGGCATCGGTGTCCATGTGGACAGCCCCGGCGTGGGCGGCAATCTGCAGGACCATCTCCAGCTGCGCCTGCTCTATCGCTGCACGAAGCCCATCACGACGAACGATGCGCTGAACTCCCTGTTCGGGCGCCTCAGGATGGGGCTGGAATATCTCCTCTTCCGGGGAGGGCCGCTCGCCATCGGCATCAACCAGGGCGGACTGTTCACCCGCGTGCTGCCGGAATCGAAGACCCCCGACATCCAGTTCCACATCGGCACCCTTTCGGCCGACATGGCCGGCGGCAAGGTGCATGATTATTCCGGCTTCACCCTCTCGGTGTGCCAGCTGCGGCCGGAAAGCACCGGCTGGGTGCGGCTCGGCTCGGGCGATCCGCTCGCGCCGCCGAAGATCACCGCCAATTATCTCGCCACCGAGACGGACCGGCGCTGCGCCGTCGCCGCCATGACATTCGCGCGCAAACTCGCCGCCACCGAGCCGCTGAAGAGCTATGTGGCGGAAGAGAAGCTGCCGGGACCGGGCGTCACCGACGACGAGGGCCTCCTCGCCTTCGCCCGCGAATACGGCGCCACCATCTTCCACCCCGCCGGCACCTGCCGGATGGGCCCCGACGCCGACCGCGACGCGGTGGTGGACCCGCGCCTAAGGGTCCGTGGCGTCGATGGCCTGTGGGTGGTGGATTGCTCCGTGATGCCGAGCCTCGTGTCCGGCAACACAAATATTCCCGCGATCATGATCGGAGAAAAAGCCGCCGACATGATCCGGGAAGACGTGGCGAACAACAGAAACGGGCGAGACAACGCCCCAAATCAAATCAATGACGGGAGGACACAACAATGGCTGGGCAAGCGGGAGCTTCAAGTCGCGAGCTGAGGCGCGTGGTCGGCGCCAGCGTCATCGGCGCGACCATCGAGTGGTACGACTTCTTCCTGTACGGCATCGTCGCCGGCATCGTCTTCAACAAGCTGTACTTTCCGGCCGACGATCCGGTCGTGTCCATCCTGCTCGCCTACACCACCTTCGCGGTGGGCTTCGTGGCGCGGCCGGTGGGCGGGCTCATCTTCGGCCATTTCGGCGACAAGCTGGGCCGCAAGAGCATGCTCATCATCACGCTGATGATCATGGGCGTGGCGACGGTGGCCATCGGCCTCCTGCCCACCTATGCGCAGATCGGCATTGCCGCGCCCATCCTGCTGCTGCTCCTGCGCATCGCCCAGGGCATCGGCATCGGCGGCGAGTGGGGCGGCGCGGTGCTGATGGCGTATGAATACGCGCCGGAGAACAAGCGCGGCTTCTTCGCCTCCATCCCGCAGATCGGCCTCGCGCTCGGCCTGTGCCTCGCCTCGGGCGTCACCGCCATCGTCTCCATGCTGCCGGACGAGCAGTTCATGGCGTGGGGCTGGCGCGTGGGCTTCATCGGCTCCATCGTGCTCATCATCGTGGGCATGTACATCCGCCTGAAGGTGCACGAGACGCCGGAATTCGAGCAGGTGAAGGCCGCCAACAAGGCGGAGGCCATCCCCTTCTTCACCATGCTGCGGGAGTATCCGCGCAACGTGCTCCTGGGCATGGGCGTGCGCTACATCGATGGCGTGTTCTTCAACGTCTTCGCGGTGTTCTCCATCGTCTATCTGGCGAACTACGTGAAGATCCCGCGCACGACCGCGCTGTGGCTGGTGACGCTCGCCGCCTTCGTGATGGTGTTCACCATCCCCATGTTCGGCAAGCTCTCCGACAAGTGGGGCCGTCCGCGCACCTATGCGGTGGGCTCGGCGCTGCTGGCCCTGGTGGTGTACCCGGCCTTCTGGCTGTTCTCCACCGGCTCTCTGCCGCTGATCGCGCTCGGCATCGTGTTCCCGTTCGGCGTGCTCTACGCCATGTGCTACGGGCCTGAAGCCGCACTGTTCTCGGACCTGTTCGACGCCCGGGTGCGCTACACCGGCATCTCGTTCGTCTACCAGTTCTCCGGCATCGTCGCGAGCGGCATCACCCCCATCATCGCCACCTATCTGCTCGCCCGTGGCGACGGACTGCCCTGGCAGGTGTGCGCCTACGTGGTGTTCGCCGCGCTGGTCTCCATGCTCTGCGCTTTGGCGATACGGGTGCCGGCCCCCGGCACCCAATTATCGAAGGCCGCGCGGGCCACCACTGAGGCGGCCCGGCAGCCGGCGCGCTGAGCCTCGGGACAGCGCGCAATCCGGAGGCGGCGCGCGGCCGCCGCCTCCCACTCTCCCAAGCACTCAAGATCTCACTGCAAGATCTCCAAAGGTTCCAAAAGGATTTTCCGTCATGAAGATGACCACCGAAGAGGCGTTCATCAAAGTCCTGCAGGCGCACGGCATCAACGAGGCCTTCGGCATCATCGGTTCGGCCATGATGCCGGTCTCCGACCTCTTCCCCAAGGCCGGCATCCGCTTCTGGGATTGCGCCCACGAGACCAATGCGGGCCTGATCTGCGACGGCTACACCCGCGCCACCGGCCGCATGGCCATGGCCATCGCCCAGAACGGGCCGGGCGTGACGGGCTTCGTCACCGCCATGAAGACCGCCTACTGGAACCACACGCCCATGCTGCTGGTGACACCCCAGGCGGCCAACAAGACCATCGGCCAGGGCGGCTTCCAGGAAGTCTCCCAGATGGCCATGTTCCAGGACATGGTCTGTTACCAGGAGGAGGTGCGCGACCCCTCCCGCGTCGCCGAGGTGCTGAACCGCGTCATCGAGAAGGCCTGGCGCGCCTGCGCCCCCGCGCAGATCAACGTGCCGCGTGATTTCTGGACCCAGGTGGTCGACATCGAGCTGCCGCAGATCGTGCGCCTCGAACGTCCCGCCGGCGGCCGCAACGCCATCGCCGAGGCGGCGGAAATCCTCTCGCAGGCGAAGTTCCCGGTGATCCTGAACGGCGCGGGCGTCGTCATCGGCAACGCCATCGGCGAGGCCATGGCGCTCGCCGAGCGGCTCGATGCGCCGGTGTGCGCCGGCTACCAGCACAACGATGCCGCCCCCGGCAGCCATCCGCTCGCCGTCGGCCCGCTGGGCTACAACGGCTCGAAGGCCGCCATGGAGCTGATCGCGCAGGCCGACGTGGTGCTGGCGCTCGGCACCCGCCTCAACCCCTTCTCCACCTTGCCCGGCTACGGCATCGACTACTGGCCGAAGCAGGCCAAGATCATCCAGGTGGACATCAATCCGGACCGCATCGGCCTCACCAAGAAGATCACGGTGGGCATCTGCGGCGACGCGAAGGAAGTGGCCGGCCAGCTGCTCGACCGGCTCGCCCCCGGCGCCGGCGATGCCGGCCGGGCGGAGCGCCGCGCGCTGATCCACCAGACCCGCTCGCGCTGGCTCCAGCAGCTCGCCTCCATGGACCATGAGGACGACGATCCCGGCACCCGCTGGAACGAGGACGCCCGCGCCCGCGACAAGGGCCGCATGTCGCCCCGTCAGGCGTGGCGGGCGATCCAGGCGGCGCTGCCGAAGGACGTCATCATGTCCACGGACATCGGCAACAATTGCGCCATCGGCAATGCCTATCCGAGCTTCGAGATCGGCCGGAAATATCTGGCGCCGGGCATGTTCGGCCCGTGCGGCTATGCCTTCCCGGCCATCATCGGCGCCAAGATCGGCTGCCCCGACGTACCGGTGTTCGGCTTCGCCGGCGACGGCGCCTTCGGCATCTCCATCAACGAGATGACCTCCATCGGCCGCGAGGAATGGCCGCCGGTGACCATGGTGGTGTTCCGCAATTTCCAGTGGGGCGCCGAGAAGCGCAACACCACGCTCTGGTACGACAACAATTTCGTCGGCACCGAGCTGGACCCCAAGCTCTCCTACGCGAAGATCGCCGAGGGCTGCGGCTTCAAGGGCGTGCGCGTGGACACGCCGGAGAGCCTCAAGGAGGCCATCCACACCGCCGCCGAAGAGCAGAAGGCCGGCATCACCACCTTCATCGAGGTGGTGCTGAACCAGGAGCTCGGCGAGCCGTTCCGCCGGGATGCCATGAAGAAGCCGGTGCCGGTGGCCGGCATCGCCCGCGACGACATGCGCGCGCAGATCGCCCGCTGACCCGCCTCCGGGCGGGGATGGCCCCTCCGCACGCCCCGCCCGGCCTTTTCTGCCCCACCGAGATCACGGCCATGCTCGCCCTCGACCGGATCATCGACGCCGCCCGTGCCGCGCCCCGCAGCATCGTCCTGCCGGAGGGGAGCGACCCGCGCATCGCGGCCGGCGCCCGCCGCGCCGTGGACGAAGGCATCGCCCGGCCCATCCTCCTCGGCGCCCACGAGGAGGTGCTGGCGGCCCTCGGTGGCGATGCGCGGGGCATTGCCATCGAGGATCCCGCCACCGCGCCGCGCGGCGAGGCCTATGCGGAGGCCCTGCACCTCCTGCGCCGCGCCAAGGGCATGGACCTTCCCGCCGCCCGGCGCCGCATCCGCGAGCCTTTGGCCTATGCCGCCATGATGGTGCGGCAGGGCGATGCGGACGGCACGGTGGGCGGCGCGGTCGCCACCACGGCGGAGACGGTGCGCGCCGCGCTCCAGATCATCGGCCTCGCGCCCGGGGCAAAGATCGTCTCCAGCTTCTTCCTCATGATCCTGTGCGAGGAGTATCACGCGCAGAAGGGCGCCTATGTGTTCTCCGACTGCGGCCTGGTGATCGACCCCGATGCGGCGGAACTCGCCGACATCGCCCGCGCGGCGGCGCACTCCTATACGGCCATGACCGGCGAGGCGCCGCGCGTCGCCATGCTCTCCTTCTCCACCAACGGCAGCGCGCGCCACCAGAGGGTGGACAAGGTGGTGGAGGCCGTGCGCCTCGTGCGACAGGCCGAGCCGGATCTGGTGATCGAGGGGGAATTGCAGTTCGACGCGGCCTTCGTCGCCACGGTGGGCGCGGCCAAGACGGCGCCGGGCTCGCAGATCCGGGGCGATGCGAACGTGTTCGTCTTCCCCAATCTCGATGCCGCCAACATCGGCTACAAGATCGCCCAGCGCATGGGCGGGGCGAAGGCCATCGGGCCGGTGCTTCAGGGCCTCGCCAGGCCCGCCAACGATCTCTCGCGCGGCTGCTCCCAGGACGACGTGTTCCACATGATCGCGCTCACCTGTGCGCAGGCTTCTCGCGCAGACGCGGGGCGAGCGCTTCCATCGGCGATGCCGGCGCGCGTCGACAGCCTGTGGCAGAGCCCTCGACCGTCAACGGATCTCGGCGTGACACGCGCGGGCTGAAGGGACGAAATCAGTTGCCCAGCTGGAGCATGGGCGCAGCGTCCGCATAGGCCTCGCCCCATTGGGCGAGCGACTTGGAGACGGCCGACAGCGAGATCGGCTGCCCGGCCGCGCGCGGCGCCGCGGCGGCAAACAGCGCCGCCACCAGTACGAGCGGCAGGAAAACCTTGCGCAAGTCGTCTTGGGTCATCTCTGGTCACGGACGTGGTTTCGAAGGGATGAATATACACCTTGCGCGACCGCCCGCCAAGTGCGGCGCAACATCACTCCTATTGCATCGCACAATCGACCTCAGCCCGACCGCCGGCCCTCGCGGGCCGCATGGTGGCGGGCGAGATGGATGCGGTCGTCCAGCGTCGAGAAGGCCACCGCCAGAACGATGCCGATGCCGGCGCCCACCAGCGTGTCGAACACCCGTTCCGGCGCCATGGCAGTGCCGGCGGCGCCGGGAGCGGCGAGGTAGCTCATCAGCAAAGCCATGGGCGTGACCAGGATCTGGCCGAGCGCGTAATTGGCGCCGATGATCAGCTCGGTGGTGAATTGCAGCAGCACCAGCAGCGCGATGACGCTCCCCACCGAGGGTTCCTGCGCGAGGATCACCCACACGAGGCCGGCCCCGACCACGGTGCCCGCCATGCGCTGCAGGGCGCGGTTCATGCTGATGTGCAGATGGGCGCCCTGCATCACCGCCACGGTGCCGAGCGCCGCCCAGGCGGGATGCGCCGCGCCGGCCCCATAAGCGGCAAAGGCGGCGATGCCCGAGCCGAGAACGATGCGCGCGGCGGCGATCAGCCGGTGATCCAGCGGCCGCAGCGGCTCCACCGGAAACGGCGCCTCATCCGAAGCCTGCCGGCGGAAACGCTCCGTCGCGGCGCAGATCAGCCAGGTGAGGCCCGCCGCCACCGCCGTCGCGGCGGCACGCTCGATCACGTCCCGCCCGGTCGTCGCATGGCCCATGGCGGCACCGGCGGCGAAGACGAAGATCAGCGCGCCGGGCGGGCCATATTGGCCGGTGGTGGCGACGAAGAAGAAGAATCCGCAGGCGACGGCCAGCAGCCCGAGTTGCATGGTGAAGGACGCACCGAGCCACGCCGCCGCGGACATGGCGAGCACCGCCCCCGTCAGCCACAAGGCGCAGGCGAGCACGATGCGGCCCCGCCCCGCCTGCGGGGCAAAGCGGCCGAACAAGGCGGCGAGCGTGCCCAGCGCCGCGAAGCCGACAAGATGCGGCCAGGGCGAGACCAGCGTCAGCGGCAAGGCGATGGCGGCGGCCAGCGCCGATTGCAGGCCGGCGAGCCCTGCATTGCGCAGCCACGGCTGCGGGGCGAGACCCCAGCTTTCGCGGATCTGGTGCGGCTTCAACAGATGGCGCGCGGCATCGCGGCGGC
This sequence comes from Xanthobacter flavus, assembly GCF_017875275.1. NCBI lineage: Bacteria > Pseudomonadati > Pseudomonadota > Alphaproteobacteria > Hyphomicrobiales > Xanthobacteraceae > Xanthobacter > Xanthobacter flavus. The sequence goes on from NZ_JAGGML010000001.1 coordinate 1,492,944, forward strand.
GGGTCGGCAGCGTCGCCGCATCGGCGGAGGACGCCCGCGCGGGCTCGGGCGGGGCCATCACGCCACCTGTTCCGCGCGCTGCGCCTGAAGGGCCTGGAGCCGCTGCTCGATCAGCTGGAAATTGCGGAGCATGGCCGCGATGTCGGCGTCCGAAAGATCGGCCAGCATCTCGGCCTCCCCCTTGCCCAGCTCACGGCGGATCTCGGCGACGCGCGCGCGGCCGGCGTCGGTGAGATGGACCAGCCGGGCGCGGGCGTCTGCCGCATCCACCCGCCGCTCCACGAGGCCCTGCCGACACAGGATGTCGAGCAGGCGCACGAGGCTCGACCCATCGATGCCCACCAGCGCGGCCAGCTCCTTCTGGGTGATGCCGTCGCCGGATTCATGGAGATGGACCAGCGGCACCCAGGTGGCATCCGAGAGCCCCGCCTCGGCCAGACGGGCATCGAGCGCCCGGCGCCAGCGGCGGGCGAGAAGGGCGAAGCGGACGCCGAAACGGGCGCGGGGCGAGGTGGAGGCGGGGGCAGATTCCATGCCCGATGGAAACCAGAATATAATTTGAATTGCAATACAAATTATATGGGGAGCTGGCCGGCTTATGCCATAGCGCGGAGAGCCTCGCGCCCTTTGCCGGCCGCGCCGCGTCGGGCGGGAGCTTGAGCGTCTCCGTATTGCCTTCCCCCCTCCGCGCCTGTACGCCCCCGCGACGCGGCGGGGGACAGGTGCGGCGTCGGCCGGGCGGCAGAAGGGGGAGAGGCATGAACGAGCGGAATCCGAGGGCCGAAGGGGCCGGCGGCCGGGCGGCGGCGCTGAAGGAGATGGCGCTCCGGCAGGCGCGCAGCTTCCTGTTCCTGTTCCTCTATCTGTGGGTGCTGCTCGGCCTGTTCGTGCTCAACCAGGCGCTGGTGGAGCGCGCCCACGGCAACGCCGTCACCTTCCAGGGCTTCGCCTTCCTCAACGCGCTGGTGCTCGCCAAGGTGATGCTGGTGATCGAGGAACTGGAGGTCGCCCGCTGGCTCAGGGGCCGCCCCCTCATTCTCGTCATCCTCTACGAGGCGGTGATCTGCACCCTGTTCTTCCTCGTCTTCCACGTCATCGAGCGGTCGGTGATCGCGAAGTTCAGCGGCCACGCCATCACCGCCAGCGCGGTCGAGGTCGGCGGCGGCGGGGTGGGCACGGTGATCGTCACCGTGATCCTGTTCGTGTCGCTGCTGCCCTTCTTCGCCTTCAAGAACGTGACGCGCGCCATCGGCGCGGACCGGATGCGGCAGATCCTCTTCCGCCGGCACACCCCCGCCGACTGACGGGACGGCGCCCGCTCAGGAGTGCGAGCGCTCGACGGTGCTCAGCGTCGCCGCCACGTCCTGGTCGAGGTTCGCCTTCAGGAAGTGCTCGGTCTCGGGCAGGATGAGGTGGAAGTCGGTGAGGTTCTCCACCGCGATCTTCAGCGGCCCCGCCTCCACCTCCAGCACATGGCCGCCCTGGCTGCGGTCGTCCGAGAGGAAGTGGAAGTGGTAGCCCTCCACGCTGAACTCGGCGGAGTATGAGGGCGACCAGATGCCCACCAGCGTGCCGTCCACGTCCTCGAAGGTGAACTCGCTCTGCGTCTTCGCCGCCTCGGCGAGCGGCGTGCCGGGCTTGGGCGGGCACACGGCGCGGGCCTTCACCTTCCTGAACCGCCCATCGAGCCGCACGGCGTGGAAGATGTTGTCGGAGGCGCGGAAGCAGTCGCAGGCGGCGCCGAGGCCGTCGAAGCTGGTGACGCTTTCCGTCTCCCCCACCCGATCGGCGGAAAAGCGCGTCACCACCGCGAAGGGCGAGCCGGCCTCCGCCGGCGCCTCATGCACCGCGCCGCTGCCGCGCACCTGGAAGGCCTTGCCGTCCAGCACCACCATCTCGCCATCGAGCCCGGCGAAGGTGCCGAGGCCGAAATCGCCGTGCTCCAGCAGCGTGCCGACGCTCACCTCCCGGTCGTACACGCCGGCCACGAGCGCGCCGGAGGTGGACACCTGGAACACGGTGTGGACCTCGGCCTTCAGATGATCGGCGAGGATGGCGCGAATGTGCGTGCCGAGATCCTTCCCGGCGCGGGCGGCTTCCTGTTCCAGCGCGGTCTTCAGGGAGAGCGGCAGATCGATCTCGACGCGCGGCATGGGTCCATCTCTCCGGGGGCTGGGAGCAATGGCCCCTCAAGAGCAGATTTGCGGCGGGGAGGCAACGCGCCTCAAATCCCCAGATACGCCTCCCGCACGCGCGGGTCGGCGATCAGCTCCGCCGCCGGTCCCACCATCGTCACGCGGCCGGTCTCCATCACATAGCCGCGGTCGGCCACCGACAGCGCGCCGAAGGCGTTCTGCTCCACGAGCAGCACGGTGACATCCAGCGCTTTGAGCCCCTTCACCACCTCGAAGATCTGCGCCACCAGGATGGGCGCGAGGCCCATGGAGGGCTCGTCCAGCAAGAGGCAGGCGGGGCGACCCATGAGGGCGCGGGCGATGGCGAGCATCTGCTGCTGCCCGCCGGAAAGGCCTCCCGCCAGCTGGTTGCGCTTCTCCTTCAGGATGGGGAACATGGCGAAGGCGTCCGCCATGTCGCGCTCCACCCGCGCGTCGGCGAAGACGAAGGCGCCGAGGCGCAGGTTTTCCTCCACGCTGAGATTGGTGAAGATCTGCCGCCCCTCCGGCGATTGCGCCAGCCCCCGCGCCACCCGGCGATAGGCCGGCACGGCCGTCAAAGCCTCGCCGCGGAAGGTGATGGAGCCGCCCGACACCGGCTGCACGCCGGAGAGGCAGCGCAGCAGCGTCGTCTTGCCCGCCCCGTTCGCCCCTACCACGGTGACGATCTCGCCGGAGCCGACGAACAGGTCCACCCCGTGCAGCACCTCGATGCGCCCGTAGCGCGAGCGCAGCCCCTCAACCGTGAGCATGAAGCGCCTCCGTCGTGCCGGCGCCGAGATAGGCCTCGATCACCTTCGGGTCGCGGCTGACGACGGCGGGATCGCCCTCGGCGATCTTCTCGCCATGGTCCAGCACCACGATGGTGTCGGACAGGCGCATCACCAGCTTCATGTCGTGCTCCACGAGGAGGATGGCGACGCCGGTTTTCGCCACCTCGCAGATGAGGCGGTCGATCTCCTCCGTCTCCACCGCGTTGCAGCCGGCCGCCGGCTCGTCCAGCAGCAGCACGCGCGGGCTGGCCGCGAGCGCGCGGGCGATCTCGAGGCGCTTGAGCGCGCCGTAGGAGAGGGCGCCCGCCTCGCGCTCGGCCGCCCGCTCCAGCCCCACCCGCTCCAGCAGCACCCGCGCGCCCTCCGCCGCCGCCCGTGCCCGCTTGCGCGATCCGGGCAGGCCGAAGAGATCGGCGAGCACCGGCCCGCGCTCGTGCATGTGGAAGCCGACGATGACGTTCTCCAGAACGCTCATCTCGTGGAAGATCTGGAGGTTCTGGAAGGTGCGCGACATGCCCCGCACCGCCAGCAGGTCCGGGCGCAGGCCGGTCACGTCCTCGCCATCGAGGCGCACCCGGCCGGACTTCGGCAGATAGACGCCGGAGATCATGTTGAACAGCGTGGTCTTGCCCGCCCCGTTGGGGCCGATGACGGACAGGATCCTGCCCGTCTCCAGCGCGAACGACACGTCGTTGACCGCCGTGACGCCGCCGAAGGAGATGCCGAGGCCTTCCACTTGCAAGAGGCTCATTCCCCCCTCCCCCGCAACAGGCGCCGGGCGCTGGGGATGAGCCCCGCCGGCAGGAAGATCATCACGAGCATCATCACGAGGCCGAGCACCACGTGCTCGTAATCCTGCAGCACGGTGAGCACCTGCGGCAGGAGCGTGAGCAGCGCCGCGCCGAAGATGCCGCCCAGCACCGATCCCGCCCCGCCCAGCACCGCCATGGTGACCAGCTCGATGGAGTGCATGAAGCCCGCCACGTCCGGCGTGATGAGCCGGTTCTGCAAGGCCAAAAGGGAGCCGGCCACCGAGGCGTAGACGGCCGAGATGACGAAGGCGTTCAGCTTCGCCTTCGCCACGTCGATGCCCGCCGTGCGCGCCGCCACCTCCGAGCCATGCAGCGCGCGCAGCGCCCGGCCGGTGGGGCTTTCACGCAGGTTCAGCGCGAGCCATGCGCCGATGAAGAGCACGAGGCCGCAGAGGGCGTACCAGAATTGCGGGTTGGTGAGTTCGATGCCCGCCTGTTCCAGCAGCGCGCGCAGGCCGGGGTCCGGCACCTTGATGCCGTCCGGCCCGCCCGTCAGCCAGCCTTCGTTGGCGAGCACCATGGAGACGAGCACGCCGAAGCCCAGCGTCGCCACCGCGAGGTAATAGCCCTTCAGCTTCAGGATGGGCCGGCCCACCCCGTATGCGATGGCGCCGGAAATCGCCGCCCCGGCCACCACCGCGAGCGCGGGCGGCAGGCCGAAATGCGCCGGCAGCAGCGCGCAGGCATAGCCGCCGATGCCGAGGAAGCCGGCATGGCCGAGGCTGATCTGCCCGGCATAGCCGGTGAGGATGACGATGCCCACCACCGCGATGGAATTGACGAAGACCAGAGAGCCCACGCGGTAATAATAGTTCGACGGGAAGAAGAAGGGACTGGCGATGATGAGCACCGCCAGCACCAGCAAGGTGGACTGCTTGGAGGAGAGCCGCATGGTCACACGCGCTCCACCGGATTGCTGCCGTAAAGGCCGCGCGGGAAGGCGAACAGCACGGCGAGGATGACGAAGAAGGCCACCGCATCCTTGTAGTGGGAGGAGATGTAGCCCGCCGTCAGCGCCTCCATGAGGCCCAGCAGTAGCCCGCCTGCGAGCGCGCCCTTCGGGTTGCCCATGCCGCCCAGCATGGCGGCGGCGAAGCCCTTCAGCGCCAGCGTGATGCCGATCTCGAAGCTGGTGGGCAGGATGGGGGTGATGAGCACGCCCGCCAGCGCGCCGATGGCGGCGGACAAGGCGAAAGAGAACGTCATCACGAAGCGGGTGTTGATGCCAACGAGCTGCGCCGCGAGGCGATTGTTGGAGGTGGCGAGCACCGCGCGGCCCATGAGCGTGCGGGTGAAGAACAGCCACAGCGCCACGAAGATGGCCACCGCCCCCGCCACCACCCACAGGCTCTGCGGCAGCACGGTGGCGCCCAGCACGCGGATGGGATCGTCGCCGGAGAAGGAGGGCAGCCGGTGGGTGCCCTTGTCGAGCACGATCTGGGTGACGCCCCGGATGAAGATGGAGGCGCCGATGGTGATGATGATGAGCGACACCACGGGCGTCCCGCGCGCCGGCTCGATGGCGAAGGTGTTCAGCGCCACGCCGATGGCCGCCGTGAGTGCGATGGCGATGAGCGCCGCGAGCGGCAAGGGCAATCCGGCGGCGACCCCGGCCACCGAGATCATGCCGCCCAGCATCACGAACTCGCCCTGGGCGAAGTTCACCACGTCGGAGGCGTTGTAGATGATGGTGAAACCGAGGGCGACGAGGGCATAGACCGCGCCCACCGTGACCCCGGACACCAGGAATTGCAGCAGATCGGACATGCGCTCGCTCCCCGCGGGCGGTTCAAAGCGGCGGCCGGGTTGCACCGGCGGGCCGCCTCACGCTGTGTGGAAGGGTGCCGCGCCTTGCCGCCGGGCGCTGGCCCGGCGGGGGCGGCTTATGGTCCGCCGCGACGGGCGCGGCGGAAGATGTGCAGCAAAGCTGCGTCTACTTCACCAGCTTCCAGCCGCCATTGCTGATTTCCAGCATGCGGAAGGCGGACAGATCGAGGCCGAGATGGTCGGTCTTCGAATAATTGTAGGTGCCGGTGGTGCCGACGAGGCCATTGGTGCCCTCGATGGCATCGCGGATGGCGGCGGGCTTCGCGGACGGCGCCTTGTTGAGCGCCTCGGTGAGGATGCGCATGGCGTCATGGGCATAGCCGCCGAAGGTGGAGACCGGCGCGCTCGCCGCCTTCTCGAAGCTCGCCTTGTAGGCCAGCACCACAGGCTTCTGCGGGTCCTTGGGATCGAGCAGTTCGCCCACGAGAAGGGCGGTGCCGGGCAGGCGCACGCCCTCGGCATTCTTGGCGCCGGACAATTCGATGAAGGCGTTGGAGGCGACGCCGTGGGACTGGTAGAGCGGCAAGGTGATGCCGAGCTGCGCATAGTTGCGGGTGATGGTCGCAGGCCCCTGCCCGAAGCCGGTGTTGAGCACCGCCTGGATGCCCGGCTTGTTGCGGATGTTGGTGAGCTGCGGGGTCATGTCCGCATCCTTCGGCCCATAGGTCTCGTCGGCGACGATCTCGATGCCGGAGGTCTTGGCCACCGCGATGCACTGGGCGCGCATGGAGGCGCCGAAGCCGTCGGTGCCGGAGATGAGTCCGATCTTCGTCAGGCCGCGGGCCTTCATGTCGTCGAAGATCTTCTGGCACGCCATGCGGTCGGTGTGCGGGGTCTTGAAGGTGAAGGGCTTCACCGGATCGATGATCTCGATGGCGCCGGCCAGCGAGATGAACGGCACCTTGCTCTCTTCCGCGACCGCGAGGATGGCAAGCGAGGTGCCGGTGGTGGTGCCGCCGACCATGGCGACGACGCCGTCGTCTTCCACGAGGCGGGTGGCGAAGGTCTTGGCCTTGGAAGGGTCGCCGCCGTCGTCATAGAGGACGAGCTTGGCCTTCTCGCCCTTGATGCCGCCCTTGGCGTTCAGCTCCTCCACCATCATGCGGATGGTCTTGGCCTCGGGATCGCCGAGGGAGGAGGCCGGCCCCGTCTCGGAAACCACGGCGCCGATCTTGATGTCGGCGAGAGCGGGGGCGGCGGTGGCGAGCAGGGCCAGCGCGAGGGCGCCCGTGACAATCCTCTTCATGTGTCCTCCCCAGGATTGATGGCTGACGCCGCCGCGCCGTCGCCACCGCGGGCAAGCCTGCGGAGATCAGCGAGGGGGCATCACGCTTCGATCTATTATCGTTAGATCGTTCGGTCTTTTTAATTCAGATCGCACCGCATTGCCACCAGAATCTTGGGCGTTTGAACGCAAGGTCAGCGAAGCGGACTTTTTGCGCCAATTCAGGGACGTACCAATATCAAGGCGCGCCTTTCGCGCATCCGCCCCTCAAAGATTTCGCATCGGCACGTCGCAGGGTTCCGCTTGACATGGCGCAAGGATCGCGGGAATAGTTAGATCGATCGTTCGATGAATTATCCGCCAATCCAAAGACCACACCAGGGGTGGACCGCCATGCCGCACGCCGCCGTGTCCGAGGCCGCACAGGCCCGCGACTATCGCGCGCTCATCGAGCCCGCGCGCATCAACAGCCGTCTTTACTATGATCCGGCCATCTTCCAGGAAGAGCTGGAGAAGATCTGGTACAAGACCTGGGTCTATGTGGGCCACACCAGCGAAATTCCCAACAAGAACGATTACGTCACCAAGTCCATCGGACCCATGCCGGTGCTGATGGTGCGGGACAAGGAGGGCGAGGTCCGCCTCCTCCTCAACAAGTGCCCCCATCGCGGCAACCAGCTCTGCGCCTACCAGAAGGGCAACCGCACCAGTTTCACCTGCCCCTATCACTCCTGGACCTTCTCCAACACCGGCGACCTCATGGGCTATGCCCTGCCGGAGGGCTATGAGGGCCAGAGCAAGGCGGGGCTGAACCTCGGCAAGGTGCCGCGCATCGCCATCTATCGCGGCTTCGTGTTCGGCTCCCTGGCGGCCGAGGGCATCTCGCTGGAGGAACACCTCGGCGGCGCGAAGGCGGCCCTCGACCAGCTGCTCGACAACTCGCCCACCGGCGAGCTGGAGCTGACCGCCGGCTTCCTGCAGCACCGCACCAAGGCCAACTGGAAGTTCATGCTGGAGAACGAGACGGACGGCTATCACCCCGGCTTCGTCCATGGCTCCGTCTTCCAGGTGACGAACTCCGGCATCGGCAGCCTCTACGCGGCGGACTCCACGGCGCTGACCCGCGACTATGGAAACGGCCACACCGAGTTCGACCTGCGCCCCGAATGGCGCAAGAACGACAAGCCGCTCCAGTGGTTCGGCACCACGCCGGAGCGCCTGCCCGACTATGTGACGCGCATGAACGCCGCCTATGGCGAGGAGCGCGCGCGAGAGATCATGATCGACGGCTCGCCCCACGTCATGATCTTCCCGAACCTCTTCATCGCCGAGATCCAGATCTTCGTGCTCCAGCCGGTGGCGGTGGACGAGACCATCCAGCATGTCACCGCCGTGCAGTTCAAGGGCGCGCCGGACATCAACCGCCGCCTGCGCCAGCAGACCATGGGCTCGGTGGGCCCCGCCGGCCTCCTCCTCGCCGACGATACGGAGATGTACGAGCGCAACCATCGCGGCGCGCAGATCCTCGATCCGGAATGGCTGGTGCTCTCGCGCGGCCTGCACCGCGAGCGCCTCGACGAGAACGGCTTCCGCATCGCCCATTCCACCGACGAGACGCCCCAGCGCGGCATCTGGCGCCACTATCTGAACCTGATGACGGAGGCCCGCTGATGACCGCCCTCGCTCACTCCTTCACGGACGCCTCCGCCCCCGACCTCGCCAAGATCGAGCCGGCGACGCTGCACCATCAGGTGGCGCAATTCCTCTATCTGGAGGCGCGCCTCGCCGACACCCACGATTATGACGGGTGGGAGGCGTTGTGGACGGACGACGCCATCTACTGGGTCCCCGCCAATGGCGACGACACCGACCCCGAGAAGGAAATGTCGGTGCTCTATGACAACCGCTCGCGCATCGGCGTGCGCATCCGCCAGCTCAAGACCGGCCGCCGCCACACCCAGACGCCGCGCTCGGAGCTGGCCCGCGTGATCTCCAACATCGAGATCGCCGAGGTGCGCGGCCCCGAGGTGGACGTGCGCGCCAACGTCCTCATCTACGAGGACAATCTGCGCGGCGAGACGCTCTGGGCGGCGCGCAACACCTACCGCCTGCGCATGACGGAGCAAGGTTTCCGGCTGGTGCGCAAGAAGATCTGCCTCGTGAACAACATGAAGCCGATCTTCACCCTGTCGTTCCTGGTGTGAGGGCGGGCCCTGCCACCGTGCTCCCTCCCCTCCCACCCCAGAGGCTTCCATGACACACAGCACCACACACGGCACCCCCGCCCCCGAAAGCTGGATCGCCGAAGGCCCCGTCCTGCTCGACTATGCCGATGGCGTCGCCACCCTCACGCTCAATCGCCCCGGCTCGGCCAACGGCATGAACATCGAGCTGATGCAGGCGCTCTATCGCGCCATCATGGTGGTGCATCGCGCCGCCGATGTCCGGGTGGTGCATCTGCGCGGCGCGGGCGCGAATTTCTGCGCCGGCGGCGACGTGCGCGAGTTCGCCTCCAAAGGTGAGGCGCTGGGCGATTTCCTGCGCGAGGTGACGGCCTATCTCCAGGTCGCCATCGGCGCCCTCATCCGCCTGAAGGCCATCGTCGTCACCGAGGTGCACGGCTATGCGGCGGGCGGCGGCGGGCTCGGCCTCGTCTGCGCCTCCGACATCGTGATCGCCGGCGCGGGCGCGAAGTTCATGGCCGGGGCGACGCGGGTGGGCATGGCGCCGGATGCCGGCGCCTCGGTCATCCTGCCCCATCTCGTGGGCTTCCGCCGCGCGGCCGAGATCATGCTCTCCAACCGCGTCGTCACCGCCGAGGAGGCGCAGTCCATCGGCCTCATCACCAAGTGCGTGGCGGACGAGGCGCTGACCGAGGAAGCCGGCAAGGCCGCGCGCTTCTATGCCTCCGGCGCGCCGCTCGCCATGGCCGCCACCAAGCGCCTGTTGTGGAACGCGCTGGACGTGGAGCGCGCTTTGCCGGAGGAGGCGCGCACCGTCTCCGAACTCTCCTTCACCGCCGACAGCCGCGAGGGCCTCGCGGCGGTGATCGAGAAGCGCAAGCCCGTCTTCACCGGCCGATGAGCGCGCCCGAGAAGCCGCTTTTGCCCCCGCGCCGCGCGCTCGTCACGGGAGGTGGCGCCGGCATCGGCGCCGCCATCGTCCGCCAGCTCGGCGCGGACGGCATGGCCGTCACCTTCTGCGATCGCGATGCCACGACCGGCACCGTGCTCGCGGGCGAGACCGGGGCCACCTTCGTCCACATGGATGGCACGGACGCGGCGGCCGCGCAGGCGCTGTTCGCCACCCACGGCCCGTTCGACGTGCTGGTGAACAATATTGGCGCCGACCAGCACGCCTTCTTCACCGACACCACGGTGGACGACTGGCGGTTCCTGCTCTCGGTGAATCTGGAAACTGCCTTCCTCTTCACCCACCACGCGCTGCCGGCCATGCAGGCGGCGCGCTATGGGCGGATCGTGAACGTCGCGTCCGAGGCGGGGCGGCTGGGTTCGAAGGGCGGTGCGGTCTATGCCGCCGCCAAGGCCGGGCTCATCGGCTTCACCCGCTCCATCGCCCGCGAAAACGCCCGCTACGGCATCACCGCGAACGCCGTCGCCCCCGGCCCCATCCGCACCCCCATGGTGGAGCGGGCGGTGGCGGAGGTGGGCGAGAAGATCCTCTCCGACATGGCCGCCCTCACCCTCCTGCGCCGCATGGGCGAGCCGGAGGAAGTGGCGGCGGCGGTGGCCTTCCTCGCCTCGCCGGGCGCCGCCTTCATCACGGGCGAGGTGCTGGGCGTCTCCGGCGGCATGGGCTGCGGCGCCTGAATTTCGCAAGCAAGACCAATACACTGGAAGCCCCCGATGACCCGCATCGTCTTCGTCACGCCTGCCGCCGCGCGCATCGAGATCGATGCGGATGACGGGCTCTCCGTCATGGAATGCGCCCGCCGCGCCAATGTGCCCGGTATCGTCGCCGAGTGCGGCGGCGCCTGCTCCTGCGCCACCTGCCATGTGCATGTGGATCCCGCCTGGTCTTTGGCGGTGGGCGAGGCCACCGGCATGGAGCGCGACATGCTGGAATTCGCGGAGGACGTGGGCGAAACCTCCCGCCTCTCCTGCCAGATCAAGGTGGCCCCGGCGCTGGACGGCCTCGTCGTCCATCTGCCCGCCGGCCAGGGCTGAGGACGATGCCGGGTCCGCTTTCGGGACTGCGCATCGTCGAGATGGTGGGCCTCGGCCCGGCGCCGTTCGCCGCCATGATGCTGGCGGATGCGGGGGCGGAGGTCATCCGCATTCACCAGAAGGGCGCGCGGGCGGAACTGCCGCTCATGAACACGCGCTTCGACGTGCTGGCGCGCGGCCGCCGCTCGCTGGCCCTCGACCTGAAGGCCGAGGCCGACCTCGCCGTGATGCACGATCTGATCGCCCGCGCGGATGGCCTCATCGAGGGCTTCCGGCCGGGGGTGATGGAGCGCCTCGGCCTCGGCCCGGAGCCCTGCCTTGCCGCCCATCCGCGCCTCGTCTACGGCCGCATGACCGGCTGGGGGCAGGAGGGGCCGCTCAAGGACGCGGCCGGGCACGACCTCAATTATCTCGGCCTGACCGGGGCGCTGGCCGCCATCGGCCCGGCCGATGCGCCGCCCCCCGTGCCGCTGAACCTCGTCGCCGATTTCGGCGGCGGCGGCATGCTGATGGCGTTCGGCATGGTGGCAGCGCTGCTCGCGGCGCGGACCACCGGTCAGGGACAGGTGGTGGACGCCGCCATGACGGATGGCGCCTCGCTCCTCGCAGCCATGTTCTGGGGCTTCCGCGCCGGCGGGATGTGGAGGGATGCGCGCGGCGCGAACCTGCTGGATGGGGGGGCCTATTTCTACGGCACCTATGCCTGCGCGGACGGGAAGTTCCTCGCCGTCGCGCCGGTAGAGGGCCGCTTCCACCGCATCCTCCTCGACCGGCTGGGGCTGGAGCCCACCGAGTTTACCCACGCCGCCGATCCCGCCCGCTGGGGCGAACTGCGCGCGCGGCTCGCGGCTCTGTTCATCACGGAGCCGCGCGACCATTGGGCGGCGCTGTTTGACGGCACGGACGCCTGCGTCACCCCCATCCTCGACTGGGACGAGGCCGCCGCGCACCCCCATGCGCAGGCGCGCGGCGCGTTCGTGACGGTCGACGGCGTGACTCAACCCGCCCCCGCCCCCCGCTTCTCCGCCACCCCCTCGGAGGTGGCTCAAGGTCCCGCGGCACCGGGCGCGGATGGGCCGGCCATCCTCGCCGACTGGGGGCTCGATCCGGCGCGGCTGGGGTGAAACGAAAAAACCGGCCTCCCGGCGGTGGCGGGAGGCCGGCGAGTGCGCCCGGCGCAAGCGACGTCGAAAGGCGTCGGGAGGAGGCCGGGTTTCAGAGCCCGCGCAGGAAATCGCCGATGCGGGAGAGCGACGCCGCTGCCTCGGGCAGCTCCGCGAACACCTGGAAATGGTGGCACATGCCGGGAAACACCTCGACTTCCACGCGCCCACCCTGTTCCACCGCGCGGCGGGCAAGAAGGTGGCTGTCGTCGAGGGTGATGTCGTGCCCGCCCGCGTGCACCAGCATCGGCGGCAGGCCGGAAAGATCGCCCAGCACCGGCGAGGCGGCGGGATCGGCCGGCGTGTGGTTCCGGCCGAGATAGGTGCGCGCCATGGCCTTCAACTGCTCGGGACGGGAGAAGATGTCCCGGTCCGCCAGCGCGCTATAGCTCTCCCCGCCCAGGGTGAGATCGAGCCAGGGCGAGAGCAGCACCAGCGCCTTGGGCAGCGCCAATCCCGCATCCCGCGCCCGCATCACCGTGCCCAGCGCCAGCGCCCCGCCGGCGGAATCCCCCACGAGCGCGAGCGGCGTTTCCCCCGCCTCCAACATCGCGCGATAGATTGCGAAGACATCGTCGTGCGCCGCCGGAAAGCGGTGCTCGGGGGCGAGGCGATAGTCGAAACCGATCACCCGCATCCCGCTCGCCGCCGCAAGCCGCGCCATCAGCCCGGCATGGGAGCGGATGGAACCGATCTGGAAGCCGCCGCCATGGCAATAGAGCAGGACGCGGGCGGCATCGCCCCCCGGGGCATCGAAGGCGCAGGCGGGAAGGCCGGCGCGGGCGAGCGGCGTGCGCGTCACCTCCGGCGCGCTCTCCCCGTCTGCGAGGAAAGCCTCGAAGCTGTCGCGGATCTCGGCGAGCGTCAGCCCCGCCGCCCAGGCGGAGGTCGCGGCCTCGATGCGCGCGCGCACCCGCTCGAAGGCGGGTGCGTCGGAGGAAAGAGCCTCTGCCAAGGCCGCCTCAGTGGGTCGCTTCGGGCCGGTGCAGCACGCGCGTGGCCTTGGCCTCATAGCGCGGCAGCACGCCTTCCGCGTGGCATTCCACGTTCACGTTGATGCCGAGGCGGGCCTTGATCTCGCGCCGCACATCGGCCGCCGCATCCTCGCCGGGACGCTGCGAGGCGGTGACCGCCTCCACCGCCACCGTCATCTTGCCGATGGTGGTGGCTTCCTTGTCCACGTAGATCTGCCAGGCTTCCTTGGCGAGGCCGGGAATGCCGGCGATCACGTCTTCGATCTGGGACGGGAAGACGATGACGCCCTTGAACTTGATCATGTCGTCGGTGCGCCCGATGATCCGGCCGATCTTGCGCATGCCGCGCCGGCCCGAGGGGCAATCGTAGGGGCGCGGGGAGAGGCGCACGAGATCGCGCGTGCGCCAGCGCACCACGGGGGAGGCCTCCTTGCGCAGGGTGGTGATGACGATCTCGCCCACCTCACCCTCGGACACCGGCTTCATGGTCTTGGGATCGAGGATCTCGACGATCACCGTATCCTCGTTGAGGAGCTGAAGCTCGTCGTCCGCATGGGTGTGGGGCGTGGAGATGGCGAGGATGGGCCCGCCGGCTTCCGTGGTGCCGTAGATGTTGTGGCTCATGAAGCCCGCGGGCATCTCGGCCTCCAGCTGCGCGCGGAATTCGGCCGAGACCGACTGGCCGCCGAGGATGGCGACCTTGAGCGTCCAGTCCGTGCGCGGATCGATGCCCTGGTTCTTGGCGGCCTGCACCAGCGTCATCAGCCACAGCGGCGACATGGAGGCGACGTCATAGGCGTGGTCGCGCAGCCAGCGGGCGGCGAGTTCGCCGCGTCCGGGCCCGATGGGAAAGTTGGTGCAGCCCACGGCGGAGAAGCCGGCATCCAGCGCCGGCCCGCCGATCCACAGGCCATAGCCATAGCCCTGATAGGCGCGGAAGCCCGGCTTCACGCCGGCGGCGCTGAGCAGGCGCGCCATCTGATAGGGCAGCAGCGTGTTGTAATCATTCTTCGTCATGCCGAAGGTCACCGGCAGGCCGGTGGTGCCGGAGGTGGCGACGAAGCGTTCCACGCTCTCCATGGGCACGGTGAGGAAGGGGAAGGGATAGAGGTCGCGCAGCAGCGACTTGTCCATGAAGGGCGCGTTGGCGAGGCCGTCCTCGGAGGCGAGATCCTCCGGCTTCATGCCGGCCTGGGCAAAATGCGCCTTCCAGGTGTCACACCGGGCGAGACGCGCGCCGAGGCCGGCGAGGCCCTCGCGCTGAAGCTTCAGAATTCCGTCGCGGTCGAGCGACTCCACCTCGGGATGCTGCATCTGGCTCCTCCCCCATCCGACCGTTGGAACACACGGCTCTTGTGGCCGCTCTCGATTGGCGAATTAATAGACCGAACGGATGGTCTATGTAAACGGCGATTTTGATCTGCATCAACGTCGGTGGCGCGCTGACGCGGCGAGGCTACCATAGGGAAGGCGCCTTGATCACCTGTCGCGCCGCTCGATGCAGCGGCCGATGGTGCCTCAGTAGGCGATGCGCCGGTGTACCGCCCTTTGTACCGCCCTTGGCACCGACGCCCCATGCGCCTATAGACCGAATGATCGGATCATTCTTGCAGGTGTGGCCGCCGTGGCGAGAACGCGCTCAGCCGAATACGACAATATCCACGACACCATCCTCGAGCGGGCGGCGTCCGTGTTCGCGCAGCGCGGCTATGCCGCGACCTCCATCGGCGACATCGCCGAGGCGTGCGAGTGCTCCAAGTCGCGGCTCTATCACTATTTCACCTCCAAGGAGGCGATCCTTTCCGACCTGCTGACCTCGCATGTGGAAAGCCTCCTCATGAAGTGCCGGCAGACCCTCTACGGCTATCAGGACCCGGAGGAGCGCTTCCGCCAGCTCACCCGCCTGTTCCTGAACGTCTATTCCGTCTCGCGCGACCAGCATGTGGCGCTGCTCACCTGCACCGAATTCCTCGCGCCCGAGACGCGCAAGGTGCTGGTGGCCAAGCAGCGCGAGCTGATCGCCTATGTCAGGGACATCCTTCTGCAATTGCGGCCGGATCTCGCCCATTCCCCCACGGCGCACGTGGACACCATGCTCTTCTTCGGCATGATCAACTGGACCTACACCTGGTACCACGCCGACGGCGCCGTGACGCCCGACGAGCTGGCCGACCGCACCGTGGCCCTCTTCGTGAAGGGCTACGCCAATGCCCCCGCGCCGACGACCACCGGCGCGGCACATGCGAAGCCGGACGGGCGGCATGGGAGCCGGCATGAGGGGCGCGGCAAGGAGTAGAGGGGCGGGGCGACCCAGCGATCTGTCAGACGCCTTCAACCCCTTTCTCGCGCCGTCATCCCCCGGCTTGTCCGGGGGATCCACTCCACGGCTGGGCCGGCTTTTGGCGATCAAGCACCCAGGCCGCGGCCGGGTGGATGCCCCGGCCAAGCCGGGGCATGACAGCGCTCTAAATCACTCCGGCGTTCCCTACAGCCAGACCGGCGCCCCCCTCACGCCGACCGCTTCATCCGCGCCACCGGATCGAACCCCGCGTCCGCCACCTCGTCCAGCGTCAGGACCGCGCCCGCTTCCAGCAGCTTCTTCGCGGCCATGTAGGTGCGCGCGTCGTTCAGCGCATCCACGGCGATCATGCGCCTGTCGCGGAAGTACCAGAGCGATTCCCCCCGCTCGGACTGCCGGCGCAGCACGGCGTCATAGCCCCGGTTGAGGCCGACGATCTGCAATTTCATCTCGTACTGATCGGACCAGAACCACGGCACCGGCGCATAGGAACGGGTGTGGCCGAGCATGTCGTCGGCGGCGCATTCCGCCTGGTCCACCGCATTCTGCACGCTCTCCAGCCGGGTCGGCACGCCCTCAAACGGAAAGGACGCGCAATCGCCCGCCGCCCAGATGCCGGGTGTCCAGTTGCCCCCCACCGAGGTGCGGCCGTGCGCGTCCACCACGATGCCGTTCTCGCAGGTGAGGCCGGCCGCGCGGGCGAGTTCATCACGCGGCAGGACGCCGATGCCCACCAGCACCGCATCCACATCCAGGCGCGTGCCGTCGTCCAGCGTCACCGCTGCGACGGCGCCCTCCCGCGCCTCCACCCCGGCCACGCTGCGGCCTTCCAGGATGCGCACGCCGTGGCCCGCGTGGAGCGCGCGGATGGCGTCGGAGGTTTCGGCGCAGGCGACGCGCTCCAGAATGCGCGCGGCACGCTCCACCACGGTCACGGTGACGCCGGCCTTCGCCGCCACCGCCGCCGTCTCCAGCCCCACATAGCCGCCGCCGAGCACGAGGAGCCGCCGGCCGGGGCGGATCTCGCCTTCCAGCCGGTCCGCATCAGCGAGGCTGCGCAATTCGTAGACGCCTGAAAGATCGGCGAATTCCGGCGGCAGCGGGCGGGGCCGGGTGCCGGTGGCCAATGCCAGCTTCGTCCACGCCACGCTGCGCCCGCCCACCTCCAGCGTGCGCGCGGCGGGATCGAGCGCGGTGACGGGCGCCCCCGTCACCACATCGACGCCGAGGCCGCTCCAGAATTCGGCCGGGCGCAGATAGAGCCGGTCCACCGTCCATTCGCGCTTGAGATAGGCCTTGGAGAGCGGCGGGCGCTGATAGGGCGGGTGCGGCTCGTCGCCAAAGATCGTCAGCGCTCCGGAATAGCCCCCGTGCCGCAGGCGCAGCGCGAGGGAGGCGGCCGCCTGCCCGGCCCCGACAATGGCGATGTGCTCCTCACCCGTCCGCACGTCTCCCATGGCGCCCCCCTCTGGATATTTATTGACCGAACGTTCTGATTATTATACTGCCGAAATGCGGGCGGCAATCGGCTTTCCCGCGCGCCGTCGACCCCGACGTTCGGCGCGCGGCGACCGGTGAAGCCCCCTCCCCCGGCCGCACAGACGGGCACCACATGACGGGCATCACAGCACTCGCGATCCACCTGCCGCGCCTGCGCCTCCAGCGCGCCGCCATGGCCGCCGCCATGGGCTGGCTCTGCCCCCGGGGCGAGGCCCGCGGCGCCCGCACTTTGGCCTATTGGGACGAAGACCCGATCACGATGGGCGTCGCCGCCGCCCGCGCCTGCCTGGCACAGGTTCCGCAGGCGCGCACCGCCATCCGCGCCCTCACCTTCGCCACCACCACCCCGGTGTTCGCCGAGCCGCAGCAGGCCGCCCTCGTCCATGCCGCCCTCCGCCTCCCCGAGGCGACCCGGACGCAGGATGTGGGAGGTACCATGAGGTGCGGGCTGCTCGCGCTGCATGGGGCGCTCGAATCCACCGACCCGGCATTGCTGATCGCCGCCGATATGCCTCTCAACAACCCGGGTGGAATGGCCGAAATGCGCTATTCGGATGGGGGTGTCAGCGCCCTCGTCGGCGGCGGGCCGGACCTCCTCACCTATCGCGGCGGTGCCAGCCTCTCCGCCCCTTTCATCGAGCGCTACCGCGTCCCCGACCGGCCGCTGGCGACCGACTGGGAGGAGCGCTGGGTGCGGGAAGAAGGCTTCCTCGACCTCGTGCCCCGCGCCATCACGGAAGCTCTTGCAAAAGCGCAGCTTTCTGCCGCCGACATCGACCATTTCGTCCTGCCCTGCGTCATCCCCGGCGCAGCCAAGGCGGTGGCGCAGGCGGCCGGCCTCTCCCGCGCAAAACTCGCGCAACCCCTTGATCTGGAATGCGGAGACACGGGCGCGGCCCATGCCCTCGTGATGCTGGCGCGAGTGATGGAAGACATGCACCCCGGCGAGCGGGTGCTGGTGGCCCAGTTCGGCCAGGGCGCCACCGCTCTGGTGCTGGAGGCGACCGACGCCATCACCACCTTCCCGGCCGCCGCCTCGGCCGCTCTGGCGGCTGGGGTCACCGAGGGCAACTATCTGAAACTCCCCATCTTTCGCGGCCTCATGCCGTGGGAGCGCGGCCTGCGCGGACGTTTCCCGGTCAACGAGGCGCTCACCACCGCCTACCGCAATTCCGAGGCCCTGCTGGGCTTCGTCGGCAGTCGCAGCCCCGAGACAGGGCAGGTGCAGTTTCCCCCCTCCCGCCTCGCCGTGGCGGAGGCTGGTTTGTTCGCGCAAACCCAGCAACCATGCCCCTTCGCGGACCTCGGCGGCACGGTGGCCACCGCCACCGCAGACCGCCTCGCCTTCTCCCGCAGCCCGCCCAATTGCTACGGCCTCATCGACATCCCCGGCGGCGCCCGCCTGATGATGGACTTCACCGACCCCGAAGCGGAGCGTCTCTCGCCCGGCGATGCGGTCAATTTCGTCTTTCGCATCAAGGATTTGGACGAGCGAACCGGGTACCGTCGCTATTTCTGGAAAGCGGTCGCGGCCCCCGCGCCGTCCGCCGCAGACTGACGAGAGGGCGAGAAAATGGCCAATGGAATCAAGGACAAGGTCGCCATCCTCGCCATGGGCTGCTCCCGCTTTGGCGAGCGCTGGGATGTGGGGCAGGAAGAGCTGATGGCGGAAGCGTATCTTGAGGCGCTCAGCCATGCCGGCATCACGCCCGAACAGATTGGCGCGGCTTGGTATTCTTCCCATTATGACGATATCGGCGCCGGCAAGGCCGGCACCCCGATGGCCCAGGCTCTGCGCCTTCCGAACATCGGCGTCACCCGTGTCGAAAACTTCTGCGCCGGCGGCACGGAAGCCTTTCGCGGTGCCGTCTATGCCGTGGCGTCGGGGGCGGTGGACATTGCACTGGCGGTGGGTGTCGAGAAGCTGAAGGACACCGGCTTTGCCGGCCTGCCCCCGGCCTCGCGCGGCACCTTCGCGCCCATGTATCTGCCAACACACACGAATCCGGGAAACTTCGCCCAGCTCGCGCGGGCCTATGGAACGCGGCACAACATCTCGCCGGGTGATCTCAAGCGGGCCATGGGGCACACCTCCATGAAGAGCCACGCCAATGCGGTCAGCAACAAAAACGCCCATCTGCGCAAGGCGATAACCGTCGAGCAGGCGGTGAATGCGCCCCTCGTGGCGGACCCGCTGGGCCTGTTCGATTGCTGCCCGGTGTCGGACGGCGCCGCCTGCGCCATCGTCACCACGCCGGAAATCGCCCAAAGCCTTGGAAAGACGCTGGTTCTGGTCAAGGCGATCCAGCTCGTCGCCTCCAATGGCTGGGAGGTGCAGAGCAGCGGCTGGAACGGCTCCTATGTCCACACGGCCCGCATCGCCGCGCGCCGGGCCTATGCCGAGGCGGGCATCGCCGAACCCCGCGCCCAGCTGAGCTTCACAGAGCTGCACGACTGCTTCTCCATCACCGAGCTGGTGACGCTGGAAGACATCGGCCTCGCCGACGAAGGCACCGCCTGGAAACGTATGCTGGACGGCGCTTTCGACGCAGACGGCACCCTGCCCTGCCAGGTGGATGGCGGCCTGAAATGCTTCGGCCATCCCGTCGGCGCCTCCGGACTGCGCATGCTCTACGAATGCTGGCTGCAACTGACGGGGCAGGCCGGCGAGCGCCAGCTCGGCAATCCCAGCCTCGCCCTCACCCACAATCTGGGCGGTGCGCCGGCGCAGAACGTCTGCTCCATCACCATTGTCGGTGCCGCCTGATCCGACCGTGGCGGCCCGCTGACTGCCCCGCCGCCCGGCACGCGCCGGCGGCGGGGTTTTTTACTTCTGGGCGAGAGGCTTAGGCCTTCTGCCAGTCTGCGAATGTCGTCCCCTCGGCGGCGAGCTGGGCGAGGAGCGGTGCGGGGTCGGAGCCGGTGCCGCCGGTGGCGTGGGCGGCTTCGACTTCGGCGAGGATGGCGGCGAGGCCGAGGGCGTCGGCGGCATGCATGGGGCCGCCCTTCAGGCGGGGGAAGCCGTAGCCGTTGACGAAGGCGAGGTCGATGTCGGACGGCCGCAGCGCGATGCCCTCTGCGAGGGCCTTGGCGCCTTCGTTCGCCATCACCGCCAGAAGCCGGAGCTGGATCTCTTCGGGGGTGAAGGATCGCGGCTGAATGCCTTTGGCGGCGCGGGCTTGCGCGATGATCTGCGTGACGGCTGGGTCGGGCGTGCGGTTGCCGTTTGCGTCGTAGGCGTACCAACCGGCCTGGGTCTTTCGGCCGAGACGCCCCGCTTCCACCAATTGATCGGCGATATCCACGTAGCGCTCGGCGGGGTCGCGCGTCGCCGCCCGGCGCTTCCTCATGGCGTAGGCGATGTCGAGGCCGGACATGTCCGACACCGCGAAGATGCCCATGGCGAAGCCGAAGGCCTCCAGCGCCGCATCCACCTGTTCGGGGCTGGCCCCGTCCTCCACCAGATATTCCGCGTGGCGCCGGTAGACCGCATAGATGCGGTTGCCGATGAAGCCGTCGCAATTGCCCGCCACCACCGGCTGCTTGCCCATCTTCTTTGCCAGCGCGAGGGCGGTCGCCAGCACATCCGGCGCGGTATGGGTGGCTTTCACCACCTCCAGCAGCTTCATGATGTTGGCCGGGGCGAAGAAGTGCAGGCCCACCACATCCTGCGGCCGGGCGGTGGCGGCGGCGATGGCATCGAGGTCGAGATAGGAGGTGTTGGTGGCGAGCACCGCGCCCGGCTTTGCCACCGCATCGAGGCGGAGGAAGATGTCGGTCTTGACGGCCATGTCCTCGAACGCGGCCTCGACGATGAGGTCGGCTTCGGACAGCGCCGCATAGTCGGATGCGGGCGCGAGGCGGGCGAGGCGCTCGGCCTTCTGCGCCTCGGTGATGCGGCTGCTCTTCACCTGCCGGGCGTAAAGCCCGTCGATGCGCGCGACGCCGGCCTGGGCGGCCTCGTCATCCCGCTCCACGAGGATCACCGGGTAACCTGCATCCAGCAGCGCCACGGCAATGCCCGCGCCCATGGTGCCGGCGCCGATGACGGCGGTCGAGGAGACCGGGCGTGCCTTCGCCCCCTCCAGCCCCGGCACCTTCACCGCCTCCCGCTCGGCGAGGAAGAGATGGCGCAGGGCTTTCGCTTCCGGGCTCTCGCGCAAGGCGAGGAACGCCGCGCGCTCGGCAGCGAGGCCGGCGGCGAAGTCGCCCGCCCGCGCGGCCTTGATGACGCGGATCGCCTCGGCGATGGCGGGCACGCCCTTGGCCCCCTTCAGCGCCTTGGCGGTCGCGGCCTCCTCCTCGCCAATATCGCCCGCCGGCACCGGCATCGCCGAGAGCCGGCGCTTCGCGACCGTCGGCGCGCGGGCGATGGCTTCGGCGAGGAGATCGCCCTCCACCACCGCATCCATGAGGCCCAGCGCCAGCGCCTCGCCGGCCTTCAGCACCCGCCCCTCGCACACCAGCGCGATGGCCTGCGCGACCCCCACCAGCCGCACCAGCCGCTGGGTCCCGCCGGCACCGGGGATGATGCCGAGCCTTGTCTCGGTGAGCCCGACCAGCGCCTTCGTCGAACCGAGCCTGAGATCGCAGGCCAGTGCGATCTCGCAGCCGCCGCCCAGCGCCGCGCCATCCAGCGCCGCGACCACGGGCTTGGTTGAGGCATCGATCGCGCCCACCACCTCGGGCAAAAACGGCTCATCCGGCGGCAGCGCCATCTCACGCAGGTCCGCCCCGGCGATGAAGCGTCCCGGACCGCCGCTCAGGACGATGGCGGAGACGGCGGGGTCGGCATTCAGCGCGCGCACCGCATCCAGCAGACCCTGACGCACGCCGCGAGACAGCGCGTTCACCGGAGCATGGTCGATGTGAATGACAGCAACAGGACCGTGACGGGTGATCGTGACGGGGGAAGCTCCCTCATGCGCGGGCACGCCGCGCGGAGGCACGGGCCGATGGTCGGTCATGGTTCGCTCCAGAGGGGGGGAGGCCAGATCAACCGCAGGGCGCGGCTGGAATTTATAGACTAATCGATCGATCTATTAATTCCAAGTCCAGGTCACGCGAGCGCTTTGGTCTCATTTACAGCTGTAGCGCCCCCCCGGATCATTGCCCGACGATGCCAGCTCTATCGACGGGCTGCTGAGCGCGCCCGTCACGGTGAAGCTGTGCCCGGCCGGCCCCTCGGGCGCGTTGAGCGGCCGGGGCGCCACGCGCAGGTCGATGCGATTGCGCACGAGGTCGACCGTCCCTCGGGCGAGCGCCTGCACATTCTCCGTATTCACGACGATGACCGGATTGGTGCGGCCGACACCCTTGTGGAACACCAGGGGCACCTTGGCACAGCGCATCACGCTCTCGCCCTTCTGGACCGACGAGGTGAAGATGCCCGCGATAATGCCGACACCGGCGAGATCAAGCAGGCCAGTGCCGATGCGGCCGCTGCCCACGCGGCCGGTGAGCGTGCCGGCGAGGGTGGCGAGAGGATCGGCGGCATCCATCCGCGCGGTGAGATTGAAGACGATCTGCAGGGTGCCGGACACCGAGATGGCCGAGCCGCGCCCAAGCACGGAGGACAGCGGCCAGCCCTGTCCCGACCCCTTGGCGCGCATGACGGAGCGGCCCTCGCTCGCCACGACGCCGGTGATCACGCCACCCCGGTAGCCGATGCGCATCGGGTCCACCCTCAGGCTGCCGTCTTTCACCGCGAGACGCGCCTGAACGCCGGTGGCGCTGTCGCCGCCGCCCTGGAGACGCGTGGCGGTAATGCTCACGTCCGCATCCGTGGTGCCGATCAAGGTCGAGCTGGCTGCCGCCATCCCGCTCGCGGGCGCCCACCACCCGCACGGTCTTGGGGCGCCGCTGGCCCGCCGGCCGAAGGAACGAGATGAGTTCGTCCGCATAGACCATCGGGGAGCTGATGGTGCCCTTCACCAACGAGCGTCCCCCGGGGGCGGCAAGGCTGGAGAGGGTTCCGTTGATGCGTGTGCGCCCGATGTCGGTGCGGCCCTCCATCGTCAGGGCGTCGGTGTTGCCGCTGAGGCGCCCCTCGAACCCCAGCTGCCCCCGGAAGTTGGATGCTTCCCCCAAAGCAGCTGCGAAGGCGGAATAGTTGGGCACCTTGAGGCGCGCATCCACCTGGGTGGTGGCCGCCACGCCGGGCTTGCCGAGCTCGTCCAGCACGAGAGCGAGATCGGCGGAGATCAGGTCGCTGCCGTCTATGCGGGCCGCGAAGGAATCCACCCCGAGGCCGTCCCCGGCGTCCGACAGGGACAGGCTGCCGACGATACGGCCGAGCCTGTCCTGGGCCTCAGCGGGCAAGGAAAGAACGCTGGCCACGGGAATGTCGATGCTGCCCGCCAGTTCGACGCCGGCAAGGCCGAGGACGTCATCCACATTGCCCTCAAGCTGGGCGATGGGCCGATCCGGGGGGCCGGCGCGCACAGATAGGCCCCGGAAGGCCACGTGACCTTCCGGGTCACGGGCGACCGAGCGCACGCGGATGGGGCCGATCTCGCGCAGGCTCTGGTCGAACGCATTGGTGGAGATGAGCGCCTCGTCCAGCATCATGCCTTCGGCACGGCTGTGGAAGGTGCCCGTCAGGCGGGTCACGACGATCTCGCGGAGGGAGACGGCGGGCGGCGCGTCCGTCTTGAGATCGGCGACCGCCTTCAGCTCGGCGCCGGCGAGGGTTTCGAGGTCGTCGGCCTGCCCTGTGACTGAAATCCTTTGGCCCTCGGCCAAATTGAGGACGAGATCCAGATCGTGAAAGCTGGCGTGGTCCGGCTCGACCTTGAGGCGCACGGCGATTTGGCCGGTCCCGTCAATGGTCGGCGCGATCCCGGCGAGGGTGAGCACCTTGGCGAGGCTGCCGGCATCGGCATGCAGCCGCATTGAAAGGCCGTGATCGAAGCGCTTGGTCGGCGCGCGCACATCGAGACGGGCCGAGAGGCCCCGGGCGTCGGCCTCGCCGGCGGTCGCGAGCGTGATCTGCGCGCCATAGGGGCGCTCCCGCTCCTCTTTCTCCACATCGATGTCGAAGGCAAATGCGAGGGTCAACGCCTGGCCGTTCAACGCCGCGTCGGCGACGAGCACGTTGCGCCCCGTCTCGATCGCGCTCTTCAGGTTCGACACCTTCAGTTCGAACAGCCAGCCGTTCATTGGATCGGTGAAGCGCATCACCGTGTCGCGGATCGAAAGGTGGGGCAGCAACGAGAGCACGTGGATGGGAGATGCCAGCAACGATCCGGGGCGGGCCTTCAGGCCGGCGTCGAACGGCAGGTCGAAATCGCCACCCCCGACCTCGAGGCCGTAGCGCAGGCGACCGGCGAGCAGTTGCGCATAGCGCGAAATGGAGACGGTGAGGCGGTCGATGCGCGCGTTGGCGCCATCGGCACCGCGGGCCTCCACGCCGTCCATGTCCACCGACACGCGAGGCCAAAGGCTAACGGCGACGGCTCCTGTCACTCGGACCGGCTCGCCCCAAAGCTGGGTCAGCCCCTCTTCCGCCAGCGCCCGGCGCGCGCCCTCCGCCTGCGGAAGGTTGACCGCGAGCACCAGCGCGAGGATCGCGACACACGCCAGCGCCAGCAGGACCGCGACTGCCCGCAGCGCAAAGCGAACCATTTGCTCCTCCAGCTTGCCCCTGGCCGCGACGCGACCGCCTCGCGCGAGCATACCTATCGCAGCACCAGCAGGCCAATTCTGCCGCGCGCGTCCCTCAGTCCGACGCAGGCCCCGCGCGGCGCACGTTGGCGATGGTCTGGCCGATGAGGCGTTCCAGCGTCTCCGCCACGATGCGGCCCACGCGCGTCAGCGGCTTGCGCCCGTCGATGGCGATGGACACCATCTGCGGCTCGGCGCCCTTGTCGCGCACGGGCCGGAACACCAGCGTGCCGGCAATCAGCTCCGGCGCCGCGTCCAGTTCGGAGGTGAACGCAACGTAGCCCTCCTCGCGGGCGAGGATCTTCACCAGTTGCAGCGAATTGGTCTCCAGCGTCTTGCGCTCCTGCGTGAACAGCCAGCCGTGCCGTGCCTCCAGATAGCGGCGGATCATCAAGGCGCGGCTTTGCAGCACAATGGGATGGGCCACCACCTCCTGCAGGCTGATGGAGCCGCGCCGCGCGAGCGGATGGTCCGGCGCGATCACGCAGCCGAACGGCAGCTCCGCCGACCACAACACATGGATGTCGCGCCGGGGCGACAGGTTGAAGATCGCGGCGATGTCCGCATCCCCGGCCGTCAGGGCGGCGACGGCGGCATCCGTGCTCGCCACCTCCACGTCCAACGAGATGCGCGGATGGCGGACGTCGAGATCGGCGATGAGGGCGGGCAGGATGCCGTTGACGTGGCTGTCCATGGCCATCACCCGCACATGGCCCTGATCCACCCCCTGAAGCTGGCGCAGCTCGGCGGCGGTGCGCCGCTCGTCCGCCATCCATCGGCGGGCGAGGGTGACGAGGGCATCCCCGGCGGGAGTGAGGCGCATGCCCTTTGCCACCCGCTCGAACAGGGGGACGCCCAGCGTCTCCTCCAGTTGCAGCACCTGCCGGTTGATGGCCGAGGCGGCGACGTTGAGATCCTTCGCGGCGCGCTGGATCGAGCCGGAGCGGGCCACCTGCTCGGCATAGCGCAGGGCGGCGGGAACGAGGGATGCCGGCACCACTGCCTCCATACGCAATCTGCGTATGGAAAAGTATCAAATCTGCGATGGACGGCAATGGCTCGCACGGCGACACTCCTGATGTCGCGGGCGATGGGGCGTCCCGATCAGACTGCACCCTTGAGGCTTCAAACATGAGCCAGTCCGCCGGACACGCGCTGACGCTGAGGGGGATTTCCCACGCGTTCGGGCAGGTGGTGGCCGCGAACGCCGTCGATCTCGACATCCGCCCCGGGGAACTCGTCTCGCTGCTTGGCCCCTCGGGCTGCGGCAAGACCACCCTCCTCAAGATCATCGCCGGCTTCCTGCGCCAGACCTCCGGCGACGTGCTGGTGGACGGTGCCTCCATCTCCCATCTGCCCACCAACCGGCGGCGCATCGGCATCGTGTTCCAGAACTATGCCCTGTTCCCGCACATGAGCGTGGCGCAGAACATCGCCTACGGCCCCATCGCCGCCGGCCGGCCCAAGGCGGAGACGGACTCGGTCGTCACCGAGATGCTGGACGTGGTGCAGATGGCCGCGTTCCGCGACCGGCTACCGCGCGAGCTTTCCGGCGGCCAGCAGCAGCGCGTGGCCCTCGCCCGCTGCCTCGCCATCCGCCCGCGCATCCTGCTGCTGGATGAGCCGTTCAGCGCCCTCGACAAGAATCTGCGCCTGGACATGCAGATCGAGATCAAGCGGCTCCAGCGCCAGTCGGGCATCACCACGGTGATGGTGACCCACGATCAGGAGGAGGCGCTCAGCATGTCCGACCGGATCGCCGTACTCTCCCGCGGCAACCTCGAGCAGTTCGCCCCGCCGGCCGACATCTACGACCGGCCGGCCTCCCTCTTCGTGAACACCTTCGTCGGCACCGCCAACCTGCTCAGGGCCACAGTGGCCGGCACGTCCGCCAACGGAACTGCCGTACGCCTCGTGGACAGCATCGTCATCGAGACCGGGCGCGAGACATCGCTGCCCGTTGGCGCCCCCGTCCTCGTCGCGGTGCGCCCCGAGGGCCTTCGCGTGAGCGCCGCAGGCGGCGTGGACGCCATCGCCGCCGAGATCACCGCCGTCATGCCCATCGGCCCCGCGCTCATCTACGAGGCGCGGCTCATGGACGGCTCGTCGGTGAAGGTGGTGCAGGAGCGCGAGGCCAATGCCCCGCTCGAAGGCGCCGTCTTCCTCGAGTTCAAGCCCAACCGCATCACCGGACTGTTCCCGGACCCGTCTGGCGACACCCACAAGAAGGGGAATTGAGCATGACGTTCGAAATGTCCCGGCGAGGGTTCCTCGCCTCCGCCGCCGCTGCCGCTGCCGGCCTCGCGCTCTCCCCGCGCGGTGCGTTCGCAGCGGACGAACTGGTGGCTGCCACCTTCGGCGGCACCTGGGCCAATGTGCAGAAGCAGATCCTCCCGCCCTATTTCGTCAAGCGCACCGGGGCGAGCGTGGTGCAGTCGCCCATGCTGGCGACCGAGCAGATCGCCAAGCTGACCGCCGCCAAGGGCAACCAGCCGCCGTTCGACGTCGCCATGCTGGACGAAGGCCCGGCGCTGGAAGCCATCGATGCCGGCCTCATCGCCAAATACGATCCGGCCAAGTCGCCGAACTTCGCAGCGCTGAACCCGAAGTTCCAGGGCACGTTCGGCCCGGCCATCACCATGCAGGCCATCGGCATTGCCTACAATCCGAAGACGGTGAAGACCCCGCCCACCTCCTGGGAGGACCTCTGGAAGCCGGAATACAAGGGCCGGGTGGGCATCACCTCGCTGGCCTCCACCCTCGGCCTCGCCTTCCTGCTCGACATCAACCGGCTGGCCGGGGGAACCGAGGCGAACATGGAGCCGGGCTTCAAGAAGCTGAAGACGCTGCTGCCGAACCTCGCCGCCGTCTCCGCCAATTTCGGCGCCCACGGGGCGTTGTTCCAGCAGGGCGAGATCGACATCGGCGTGCAGAACTTCAATTTCGCCGAGGAGCTGAAGGCCAAGGGCGTGCCCATCGAGTTCGTCCGCGTCGATACCGGCACCCCGGCCTGGAAGACCACCATGCACATCGTCGCCGGCGCGCTGAAGCCGGAGCTGGCCTATGCCTATGTGGACAGCCAGATCTCGCCCGAGGTGCAGAGCGAGATGCAGAAGTCGCCCTGGAACGTGATCCCCACCTCCAGCAAGGTGCCCTACGCCGGGCTGGTGGCGGAGAAGATCGCCAAGACCCCCACCGACCTCGACAAGATGGTGTTCTTCGACTGGGCCAAGGTGAACCAGAACCGCGCCGCCTGGACCCAGCAGTTCAACCGCGACATCCGGGCGTGACCATGGCGGGCGCCCATCACTCCAAACCAAGAGACTGGGCGCTCGCGCTGCCGCTTGCGGCCTTCTTCGCGCTGTTCTTCGTCGCGCCGCTCGGCCTGCTCGTCGCCATCAGCTTCGAGACCGAGCGGCAGATGACCGGCACGCTGGGCCTTGCCCAATACGCCGCCTTCCTCACCGACGGCCTCAACCTCGCCGTGCTGCGCGACACCCTGCTGGTGGGCGCGAAGGCGACCCTTCTGTGCCTCCTGTTCGGCTATCCACTGGCCTGGCTCTCGACACGGGTCGCCGCCCGCTGGCAGGCCGTGCTGATCTTCCTCGTGGTGCTGCCCATCGTTACCAGCGTGGTGGTGCGCACCTTCGCGTGGATCGTCATCCTCGGCCGGCACGGCATCGTCAACGAGGCGATCCTCGCGCTCGGCCTCTCGGCGCAACCGCTCAAGCTTTTGTTCAGCGAGACCGGCGTCGTCATCGTGCTGGCGCAGGTGCAGATGCCGCTCATGGTGTTGCCGCTCATCACCACGCTCCAGCGCATCGATCCCAATCTCGAGAGCGCCTCGCAGGCGCTGGGCGCGGGGGCGTGGCGCACCTTCTTCAAGGTCACGCTGCCGCTCTCCCTTCCCGGCATCATCGCCGGCACCATCCTCACCTACACGGCGAGCGTGACGGCCTTCGTCACCCAGTCGCTCATCGGCGGTTCCCGGCTGCTCTACATGCCCATGATGATCTTCCAGCAGGCCATGGATTTGCAGAACTGGCCCTTCGCCGCCGCCGTCTCGGTCATCTTCATGATTTCCGTGCTGCTCATCGTCGCCATGCTGGTGGCGCTCTCGCGCAGCCGCGCGGCCCGGCTCTACGGCTAGGAGGACGCCATGCTCCGCGACTGGCAGACCCTCTCCTTCAACACCGTGTTCGGCCTCCTTTCCCTCATCTCCGTCATCGTACTGGCGGGGCCGACGCTGGTCATCCTCATCCTCTCCTTCACCGGGGAGGAGGCGCTGCACTTCCCGCCCGCCAGCTATTCGCTGCGCTGGTATGCGGCGCTGATCGACGCCAACGAATTGCAGGCCGCCCTGTGGGTGAGCCTGAAGGTGGCGGTCATCAGCGTCACCGCCTGCGTGGTGCTGGGGGTCGCCGCCGCACTCGGCATCGCTCGCAGCGAGGGCGCGGTGGCGCGGGGGCTGGAGACGCTGTTCCTGTCGCCGCTGATCCTGCCGGCGCTGGCCTTCGGCTTCGCGGCGCTGATGCTGTTCTCGATCCTGGGGATGCGGCCCTCGACGCTGACGCTCGCCATCGGCCATATCGTGGTGTGCGTGCCCTTCGTGCTGCGCACCACGCTCGCCAGCCTCGCCCAGCTCGATCCGGCCCTGCTCGACGCCTCGCGCAGCCTCGGCGCCTCGCGCGTGCATACGTTCCGGACGGTGACGCTGCCGCTCATCAGCCCCGGCGTCGCCTCGGGCGCCTTCATCGCCTTCATGGCCTCGTTCGACAACGTGCCGGTGTCGCTGTTCCTCCAGGATGCCCGCACGCAGGTGCTGCCCATCTATCTCTGGGACATCATCCAGAACCAGCTCGACAGCCGGGCCGCCTCCGCCTGCGGCGTCATCATCATCGCCACCGTGCTGATGATGGTGCTGATGGAGCGCGTCGCCGGCTTCTCACGCTTCATGAAATGACCGGGAGACGGGATGTGCAGAACGACCTCCTGCGCCTCGACGCGCTGAATGCCATGACCGCCACCGACTTCTCGGCGGCCCTCGGCCCGGTGTTCGAGAATGCCCCGTGGGTGGCGCGCAACGCCGCCGCCGCGCGCCCCTTCGCCACCCTCACCGCCCTGCACAAGGCGATGCTCGCCGGCATCGAGGCGCTGCCCGCGCCGGCCCTTGCGGATTTCCTCAACGGCCATCCCCGCCTCTCCCCCGAGACGCTCCGGCGCGGCACCACGGCGGAATCCACCGCCGAGCAGACCGCCCTCGGGCTAGATGCGCTCGACGCCGAGATCAGCGCCCGGCTGGACCGGCTCAACGCCGCCTATGAGGCGCGCTTCGGCTATCCCTTCATCCTGGCGGTGCGCAAGGCCTCGCTGGAAACCCTGTTCGCCACCTTCGAGCGGCGCCTCGCGGCGAGCCCGGAGACGGAGCGTACGGAGGCGCTGGCGGAGGTCGCGGCCATCTCCTGGATGCGGCTGCTCGACCGCGTGCGCGCCGCGCCCACGGGCAGCGTCTCCACCCACGTGCTCGACACCGTGCGCGCGGCACCGGCCGGCGGGCTGGGCGTGGAGCTGTGGCGGCGGGAGAGCGATGGCGGCATGACGCGCCTCACCTCCTTCGTCACCAACGATGACGGCGCCTGCGACCACCATCTCCTCGGCAACGGCGACCTTGCCGCCGGCACCTATGAGTGGCGCTACGACACGCCCACCTATTTCGCCCGCCACGGCTATTCCACCACCGCCCGCGCCTATCTCGGCAAGGTGCGCGTGGCCTTCACCGTGTGGAATCCGGAGGAGCATTTCCACGTCCCGCTCCTGCTTTCGCCGGGCGCCTACACCACCTATCGCGGGAGCTGAGGACGATCTGGCGCGCAATGTGCTTCTGGGCGGGCAATGTCGATTTTTGTCGCATGTCCAACGACCCACCCGACAGGAGCGTATTTTGCCGGCATTGCAGGAAACCCGCACCAGCGTGACACTGGCCCCCGCCAAGCCCACCGGGCTCGCCGACCTCGGCGTGCTGCCCGCCGACGGCCTCGCGGTGAAGAAGGGGCGCGTGCATGAATTCCCGCAATTGCTGGCGGACGGCAGCATCGGCCGGCGCTTCCAGGACCTGAAGGTCATCGCCATCAGGACGGAGGAGGCGGGCGCCCCGCTGGTGCGGCTCGTCGTGCAGTTCGAGGTGTTCGGCGACAACACCGCCGCAGCTGAAGCCGGCCCCGGCTTCGAGGCGGTGCTGAAGGCGAGCGACACGCCGCTCGCCACCTTCACCTCCGGCAGCCTGTTCCTGCCCTTCGGCAATTTCTGGTACGCGAACCGCTTCGCCTTCGCGGTGCCTGTGGCGGATTTCGACGCAGCGGACACGCTGGAGTTCGTCGCCAAAGCGGAAGAGGTGCGGGCGATCTGAGCGGCCGGACTTCGCCATGAGCCTCAAGCAATGACCGACCACAGCGTCCCCTACCCCTTCGTCCGGCGCGTGTCCCACCGCCTGCTCGGCGACATGCTGCGCATGACGCTGAGCGAGGCGCTGCACTATGACCTGACGCTGGAGGAGGGGCGCACCCTGTCGCGCGCCTTCACCGCCGTCGCCCACGACTGGCGGCGCACGGATTTCCTCTATCTCAGCCCCGTGGGCATGGACGGCGACTTCTCCGCCAACGTCCATGCGGAGGGCGTCGATGTGGACACCGGTGGCGACGCACGCCACCGGCTGAGCTGGGACGACGTGCGCGAACTCGCCGAGCGGTTGGCGGTGGAATAGGGGCGCGTCTCGATGAGCCTCATCCGGCGCACGCCGGATCGCAGACCGGCAACCCGAGATGCACTCCGAAGCCCTACTGACCCGACAGCGTCACGCCGGGCCATGGGGAAAAAGCCGTGGGGAGCAGGATGCGGTTTTCCATGGTCCGGATCATGGGGCGTATCTTGACGAGGCACGCCTGCCAGGCGGGCTGGGCCGCAAGTTTTTCCCGGCGCTTGCGGCGCTCCTCCAGGTCCGCATAGGCCCAGAAGTGGATGAGCTGGTTCTGCGTGCCGATCTCGGTCGTGAAGTAGCCGAGGAAGCCGCCGAGGATCTCCCGCTGCACCGGCAGGCCCTCGCTGGTGTAGATCGCCATATAGTCGGCGATGTTCACCTCGGTGTGGAGCACATACATCCGCTCTTCGACGATCATCGCCGCACGCCTTCCTGTTCGCCTGCGCCAGAGGATTCGTCCACGATGGTGTTGGCGAGAATGCCGATACCTTCGATCTCGATCTCGATGAGATCGCCGGCCTGCATGAAACGCGGTGGCGTGCGGGCGAAGCCGACGCCGGCGGGTGTGCCGGTGGCGATCACATCGCCGGGATCGAGCGTCATGACGGCGGAGAGGATTTCGATGAGGTCCGGCACCGGGAAGATCATGTCGCAGGTGGAACCATCCTGCAGCGTCTCGCCATTGAGGCGCGCGGCTATGCGCAGGTTGCCGACGCCTGAGGGCAGCGCCTCCTGGGTCACCAGTTCGGGACCGATGGAGCCGGACTTGTCGAAGTTCTTGCCCATGGTCCACTGGGTGGACTTCCGCTGGAAGTCGCGCAGCGAACCATCGTTGAAGCACGAGTAGCCGGCGACGAAATCCAGCGCCTCGGCCGCGCGGGCATGCCGGGCGGTGCGCCCGATGACCACTGCCAGCTCGGCTTCGTAGTCGAAGCGGTCCGAGGCCATGGGCCGCAAGAGAGGCTGGCCGTGGCCGACCAGCGAGGTGGCGGTGCGCAGGAAGACCGCCGGATAGGTCGGAATGGGGTGGCCACCTTCGCGCGCATGGTCCGCATAATTGAGGCCGATGCAGATGATCTTGCCGGTCAGCGGCACGGGCGGCAGCAGGTTCACCTGCGTCTGCGCGACAGCCTCAGCCTCGGGAAGGGGTGTCCCGTCGCGAAGCCCGGCGAGGAGGGCGGCGAAGGATCCTCCCGCCAGCCCGGCGAAAGGTGCCACATGGCTTCCACGGCGCGCTCCGAACTGGATGCGCCCCTGATGTTCGAAACGGACGATGCGCATGATGCTCTTTCGCACGGGCCCGGAGCCGGACGCCGGTCCAGCCCCGAACGTGGACCCAGGGATTACTTCAGTTCCTGGCCGGCGAGATCGCCGTCGAGGAACTTGTTCGGGCGCAGGAACATGGAGATGACGAGCGCGCCGTTGGGGGAGCGTGCCACATGCTGGTTGCCCGCCGGGCGCCACACGTAGTTGCCGGACAGCGCCTCGCCCTCGGCATCCACGATGCTGCCTTCGAGCACGTAGGTCTGCTCGATCTCCACATGCTCGTGGCGCGGCAACACGGTGCCGGGCTCCCAGCGGAAGAGCGCGGTCATGAGCCCCGTCTCCTCGTCGAGGAGGAGGATCTTCATGTCGATACCCTTGGTGGGCGTGGGCTTCCACGGCAGGCTCGCCACATCCACATAGCGCGAGTCCGTCGGCCCGAGCTTGTCCTCGCCGGCGAGGCCGGGGGTGATTGCAACCATGATCTGCTCCTGAAAATCGATGCGGGACCGAGAGTGTGCGGGGGCAAGTTGCCGGGAGCCCGCAGCCTCCCGGCTTCGCTGAAGGAAAAGCCCGCCCGCTCAGTTCTGCTTCACCAGGGCGCAGCCGCCGGCCTCAAGCGGCTTGAAGGCCTGCTCGGCGGGCGTTTCGCCGATCTTGGCGTAGAGATCCCACGGACCCTTGGATTCGTCCGGGCTCTTCACCTTGAACAGGTACATGGGGTGAATCTTGCGGCCATCCGCCCGGACGTAGCCCTTACCGAAGGCGAGGTCGTCGGTGGGCAGCTCCTTCATCTTGGCAACAATGGTGCGGCCGTCCGCGTCGCTGTTGAGGGCCTGGAGCGCCTTGAGATAGTGGAGCACGCCGGAGTAGACGCCCGCCTGGAAGGAGGTGGGCATGGCACCGTTCATTTTCTCCGAGAACTTCTTGGCGAAGGCGCGTGTCTGGTCATTGAGATCCCAGTAGAACGGCTCGCTGAGATAGAGCCCCTGCCCGCTCGTGAGGCCGAGCGACTTGATATCCGTCAGGTAGACCGCCAGCGCCGCAAGCTTCTGCTTGCCCTGGGTTATGCCGAATTCCGCCGACTGCTTCATGGAATTGGTGAAATCGGCGCCCGAATTGGCAAAGCCGATCACCTTGGCGCCGGAAGCCTGGGCCTGCAGCAGGAAGGAGGAGAGGTCCGACGAGCCGAGCGGATGGCGGACGGAGCCGACCACGGTGCCGCCGGCATTCTTCACGATCTGTCCCGCCTCGCGCTCCATGTCATGGCCGAACGCATAGTCCACCGTCACGAAATACCAGCTGCTGCCGCCGGACTTCAGCACTTCCGTCGCCGTGCTCTTGGCGAGGGCGTAATTGTCGAGCGTCCAGTGGACATGGTTGGGCGTGCACGAATCGCCGGTCAGCCGGTTGCTGTTGGAAGTGGCGATGACGGCCACCTTGTTCTTTTCCTTCACCAGCTGGACGAGCGCCAGGGAGATGGAGGAATTGGGGATGTCGGCGATCATGTCGACGCCGTCCACGTCCAGCCACTTGCGCGCGATGTTGAGGCCGATGTCCGGCTTGTTCTGGTGGTCGCCGACGATGATCTCGATGGGCGTGTTGCCAATCTTGCCGCCGATCTGCTCCACCGCGATCTTGGCCGCCGCGACGGAGCCGGGGCCGGCCATGTCGGCGTAAATGCCGTTCTGGTCGTTCAGCACGCCGATGCGGATCACGCCATCGCTGAACTGCGCCCGCGCGGCGGATGTCGCCGCGAGCGAGAAACCGCCCACCGCCAGGGCAACGGCGGCGCGGGCCAACATGCGCTTCATCTGTGTCTCCTCCCCTTGATCGGACGCCGAAGCGTCCAACGCGCGCCTGCTTCGCAGGTCGTTTCCGCATCTGATAGCGAATAGCTAAAAATCTCATTTTGTGAGACTAGTGTCAACCGCGACGCGCATCAGTGCATGTGCATGCCGCCATTCACATCCACCGACGCGCCGGTGACGTAGCCGGCCAGGTCCGAGGCCAGGAACAGGCACGCGCCGGCCACGTCGTCCGGCGTGCCGAGCCGGGCGAGCGGAATGGTGGAGATGACACTCGCGCCGCGCTCGCCCTCATAGGCGCCCGCGGTTATGCCGGTGAGAATGACGCCCGGATTGACGGCATTCACACGGATTCCGGCCGGGCCGAACTCGCGCGCCATGGACTTCACCAGCGCCAGCACACCGCCCTTCGAGGCGGCATAGTGCGGCCCGCCCATGAGCCCGCCGCCGCGCTGCGCGGCGATGGAGGCGATGCAGACGATGGAGCCGCCCGGCCCCATGTGCGCCAGCGCCTGCTGGGACATGTGGAGCGTGCCGCGCAGGTTCACGTCCATGACGAGGTCGTAGTCGTCGCGGGAGATGTCGCGCGTCCGGCGGGCCTGCACCACGCCGGCGTTGTTCACGAGCACGTCGAGCCGCCCCCAGCGGGCCACCACCTCGGCGATGGCGGCGGCGCAGGCGGCCTCGTCGCGCACGTCGGCGATCACCGCCATGGCGTCAGGTCCCAGCTCGTGCTCCAACTGCTGTGCCGATCTGGGCGAGCGATCGAGCAGTGCCACCCGCGCCCCCTCCCGTGCGAAGCGGCGCGCCACCCCATAGCCGATCCCCTGCGGGCTGCCCGCGCCCGTGACGATGGCCACCCTGCCGTCCAGCAACATGATGTTTTCCCTGATTGAAAGGCGCCGCGGCCCTCAGCCCATGTAGGCGCCGCCGTTCACGTCCAGAATGGCGCCGCACACGAAGCTCGCGCCAGGGGAGCAGAGAAAGGCGATCGGCCAGGCAATCTCCTCGGGCCGGCCGAATCGCGGCACGGGCATGGCCTCCAGCGCCCTGGGATCGGCAGTTGCCACCATGCGCGTGAGGGTGGATCCGGGCGCCACCGCGTTCACCAGCACCTCCGGCGCCGCACGCCGCGCCAGCCATCGCACGAAGGTGTGGATCGCGCCCTTGGAGGCCGCATAGCTCACGGGAGAATGAGCGTAGGTGCCGCCGGTGTGGGCCGCCACCGAGCCCAAAAGCACGATGCGGCCGTTGCCGCGCGCCTTCATGGCCGGAACGAGCGCGCGGGCAAAATGCGCCGGCCCAGCCACATTCACCGCCATCACCTCGTGGAAGAGGTCGTCCCAATCGTCGGCGAGCCACTGCTCCTGCGGAAAGATGCCGGCGTTCAGCACGGCGGCGTCGAGTGCGCCCACGGATGCGCAGAGCGCCTCAACGGCAGCGCGGTTGCGCACGTCGCAGGCCGCGTAGCTGTGGGCCTGACCATGATCGCGAGGCAGGTCTTCGGCGAGGCCGGGAGCGGGCGCGACGTCGGTCAGCACCATTTCGGCGCCAAGACGCGCACACAGCTGCGCCGTCGCCTGACCGATGCCGCCGGCAGCGCCGGTGAGCAGGATGCGCATGCCGGAGAGGTCGTAGGGGGCACGGGCCTTCACTGGCGGCCCCCGCCCGACCGGACAGGGGCTGCGATGGCCCGAAGCGCGACGTCTTCCGGATCGGACACGACAGTTCCTCGTATTAAATTATTCTCGTATTATGAGATTATTTCTTGATCTTGAGCCATGTCAATGTCTCATGGCATTGTGTCGCCTCGATTTACAGAGGCTTGGCTTCTCCTGACGTTCCCGCGCGAACATTGCCGCCGGGGGAGCGGAAACGGAGTTGAAACTGCTCGCAAATTTCAATCCGCGGGCTTGGCCCTATAATGCGGTGACGGTTGGTGCGCCGCGGGTGCATGAAACTGGGCGCATGAAACCGAAGGGACGCAGCCATGAGCAGTCTCGACAAGATGCTGAAGGTTCTCGACCTTTTCGGCGAGGACCGCATGAGCATCCAGCTCGAGGACGTCCAGGCGGCCGGCGCCTCCCGCGCCACCGCCTATCGCTATATCCAGTCGCTGTGCGATTCGGGGCTGCTCGCCCCGACCACGGGCGGCAGCTACGTGCTCGGCCCGCGCATCATTGAGCTCGACCGCCTCGTGCGCCGCGCCGACCCGCTGCTGACCCGCGCCGGCGCCCCCATGCGGGACGTGAGCGCGCGCCTCGGCATCAATGTGATGCTGTGCAGCTATTACGGCGACAAGGTCATGTGCGCGGATATCGTCTGGCCAGAGCGCTCAGTGCCGGAATATTACGAGCGCGGCCGGCCCATGCCCATGTTCCGCGGCGCCATGGCGAAGACCATCCTTGCCCATCTGACCCCCTACCAGCTGCGCAACATCATGCTGTGGCACGGCGAATTGGTGCGGGAGGCGGGGCTCGGCGAGAACTGGGAGCAGTTCCGCTCCAATATGTCCCGCCTGCGCCGCGACGGATATTGCGTCACGCGGGGCGAGGTGATCCCGGATCTCGTGGGCATCGGCGCGCCGGTGTTCGATGCGGAGAAGCGCATCCTCGGCAGCGTGGTGTTCGCGGTGCGTGAGGCGCGTTTCGAGAGCGACGGCAAGGAAGACCTGGTGGGCGAGATCAAGGATCTGGCCGCCCGCATCACCAGTGCCATCGCCGGAGAGGCCGGAGACCGGCCGGCGCAGCGGGCGGCGCGCCCCCGCAGGATCCGTACCCCGTCCCCCGAGGATGCCTCGCCCGTCGACTGAGGAGGGGGCGGCGCCCCCGCGAACGCTGCCCGCCCCCTCAACCCGCGATCTTGCAGGCCGGGCTCGCCGCGACCGTGGCCGTATCGGCCGGGACCGACATCTTCACCACCGGGCGCAGCTTGCCCTCGAACACCTCCACGACGCCGAAGAAGTTCGGCCCGACCAACTGGTTGTCCTCGCGGCGCATCTGCTGATCGCCCAGAATGGTCGCGTAGGTGCGGCCCGGCAGGGCCTTGGCGATGTCCGCCGCCTTCACGCTGCCGGCAGCCTTCACCGCCTGGAACAGCACCTGCATGGCGATGTAGGTTTCGCCCTCGAAATTGGTCGGCGCGGTGCCGGGATACACCTTCTCCCACGCCGCCACGAAGGCGGTGTTGGCCGGATTGTCGAGGGTGGACGAGTAGTTGATGATGCCGGCGATGCCCTTCGCTGCGTCGCCGATGGAGGCGACGGTGTTGTCGGTCACGAAGCTCACCCCGGCCACGGTGGCGCTGTCGAGCAGGCCAGCCTGCTTGGCCTGCATGGCGAAGTTCACCGCATCGCGGCCGGCCAGAGCCACCCACACGCCCTTGGCGCCGGAATCCTTGATCTTCTGGATGTAGGTCGCGAAATCATTGGTGCCGAGGGCAGAGAAATTCTCCAGCACCACCTTCTTGCCCTGCGCCGCCGCGGCCTTGCCGAAGCTCGCGGCCACATCCCGGCCCCAGGCGATGTCGGCGGCCATCACCGCCCAGGTCTCCTCACCCCGCCCCTTCAGCCACGGCGCCATGGTGGCAGCGTCGGAGCTGTCGGGACGGTTGACGCGAAACAGGCGCGGCACGCAGGCCTCGCCCGTGATCTTGTCGCTCTTGTTGGTGGTCGCGATGTAGAGCGCGTCCCAGCGCGCCAGCAGGGGCGCGATGGCGAGGGCCTCGCCGGAGGCGATGGCGCCGATGAGCACCTTGTTGCCCTGGAGCGCCAGCTTTTCCGCCTGGCGCCGGGCGAGATCGGGCTTGGCCTCGGTGTCGAGATATTCCACCTCCACCTTGTGGCCGTCGACGCCGCCCGCCGCATTGGCCTCGGCGGCGGCGAAGGCAATGGCGCGCTTCACCTGGCTGCCGAGGTCGGCATAGGTGCCGGTCAGCGCGGTCGGCACGCCGATCCGCAGCGGCTCCTGCGCCATCGCCGCCACCGGCAGCAACATGGCGGCGGCGAGCACGCCGCCCAAACGCATCGTCCATCCCATTGGCAGTCCCACCCTTTTTTTACGCCTTCAGACGGCGACGTGTTGCTTGAGCTTTTCGGTCGTCAGCTGGGCCAACGGTCCGCTGTCCACGATCATGCCCTTGGCCATGATGTGGTACCTTTCCACCACGCGCCGGATGAGGCTGATGTGCTGCTCGATGAGGAGCAGGCTGGTGCCCTCGTCGGCGAGGCGCACGAAGACCTCCGCCAGTTCATCCACGATCACCGGCGCCAGCCCCTCGGAGGGCTCGTCCAGCACAAGGAGATCGGGATTGGCCATCAGCGCACGGCCAATGGCGAGCATCTGCTGCTGGCCGCCGCTTAGGGCCGTGCCGGGGCTGTGCTGACGTTCCTTCAGCACCGGGAACAGGTCGAACACCCGCGCCAGCGTCCAGGGACCGGGCCGTGCGACGGCGGCGCCGAGCAGAAGGTTCTCCCGCACGCTCAGCGCGGGGATGATGCGCCTGCCCTGCGGCACCACGGAGATTCCGGCCCGGGCGGCGCTGTAGTGGCGGATGCGCGGCGCCGGCTGCCCGGCCATCACCACCGCCCCTCGGCCCACCTGGGCGATGCCCTGCAGGGCGTTGACCACCGTGGTCTTGCCGACGCCGTTGCGTCCGAGCAGCCCCACGCGCTCGCCCTTGCCGATGGCGATGCTGACGCCCCTCAACACCTGGGCGCGACCATAGAAGGCGTCCACCGCCTCGAAGCCGAGCAAGGTCATGCGGCAGTCCCCAGATAGGCGGAGATGACCCGCGGATCGGACCGGATTTCATCCGGCGTGCCTTCTGCGAGCAGGCGGCCGAGGTGGAGCACGGTGATGCGGTCGCAGATGCCGAACACCACCTCCATGTCGTGCTCGACCAGCAGCACCGTCACCTGCCAACGCCGGGCGAGATGCTTCAGCAGGCCGGCCATGGAGAGGGATTCCTCAACCGTGAGGCCGGCCGCCGGCTCGTCGAGCAGCAGCACCTGCGGGCGGCCCACCAGCGCCAAAGCGAGATCCAGCCGGCGCCGATCGCCATAGGAAATGTCGGCGGCGGGACGGTGGGCGATCTCGGCGAGGCCCAGCGCCACCAGCACCTCCTCGCCGTTGTCGAGCGTTGCGCAGCGACCGGCGAGGCGGATCTGCTCTCCGACGGTGAGGTCGAGGAAGACGTTGGTCTTCTGGAACGACCGGGCGAGGCCGGCGCGCTGGCGGGCGCGGGGCGCCAGCGCGCTGATGTCCCGCCCCCCCAGCAACACCATTCCACTGCGCGTGGCGGCACGGCCGGTGAGCACGTCCATGAGCGTGGACTTGCCCGCCCCGTTCGGGCCGATGATGCCCCGCACCTCGCCGCGCGCCACCGTGAGGTCGACGCCGTCCAGCGCGCGGAACCCGCCGTAGGTGCGGGAGAGAGCACGCCCCTCGATGGCCGGCACACTCATGCCGCCCTCCCGGAGAAAAGCCGCGCGAGCAGCCCGCTGAGGCCGACCGGCGCGAACAGGGTGACCACGATGAGGGTGACGCCGATCACCGCCGGCCAATGCTCGGTGGCGTCGCCCACGATTTCCTTGAAGAAGAAGAACACCACCGCGCCGAGCGCCGGCCCCCACACGGCCCGGGTGCCGCCGATGACGGCCATCACAAGGGCCGAGCCGGAGAGGGTCCAGTGCATCATGTCGGGGGAGATGAAGGCGTTGTAGAAAGTCGCCAGCACCCCCGCGAGGCCCGCCACGCCCGCCGACAGCGCATAGACGGCGGCGCGCGGCACCACGGTCTCGTAGCCGATGAAGCGCGCGCGCTCCTCATTGGAGCGGATGGCCAGCGTCAGCAGGCCATAGGGCGAGCGGGTGAACAGCCACAGGCCGAGAAGAACCGCCGCGAGCAGCCCCCAGCAGATCAGGAACATGGAGCGCGGCTCCTGCAGCAGGGCCACGTCGAGCCCGAAGATCCGCACCGGGAAGGTGATGGACATGCCGTCGTCGCCGTTGGCCAGCGTCCGCACCTTCAGCACGACCTCGTAGAAGGTCTGCGCGCAGGCGAGGCTGAGCATGGAGAAGGCGACGCCGGGAATGCGCGTGATGACGAGGCCGAGCAGGAAGGCGAGCAGCGCCGGCACGACCAGTGCCAGCAGCACCGCCACCTCCGGCGGCAGCAGCCCGTGCGCCATCGGCACGCCGAGCACATAGCCGCCGAGGCCGAAGAACAGGGCATGGCCGAAGCTGACCATGCCGTTCTGCCGCACCAGGAAGCCGACGCCGGTCGCCAGGATGGCGCCGATGACGGCCTGGACCAGCAGCGACAGGAGAAGCGGCGACGCGCCGGCGAAGGGCAGCAGGCACCCGGCAGCCACCACGATGGCGGCGACGAGGCCGCCCGGTACGCGCGCACCGCGCACGGGGGCGGCGGTTGCGAGGGTGGTGGGGGTCGTCATGCCGCCCTCCCCGTGAGGCCGAGGGGACGCCACAAGAGGATGAGCATCCTCAGCAGGAAGGGGATCATCGTGGCGAAGGACGGGATGAAGACGATGCCGAGGTTCTGGAGCTGGCCGATCACGAGGGCCGCCACGAACGCGCCGGAGAAGCTGCCGAAGCCGCCCACCACCACCACGATGAAGCTCTCGATGAGGATGGACCCGCCCATGGCCGGCGAGAGGGCGAGGAGGGGACCTGCGATGATGCCGGCGAGCCCCGCGAAGCCCGCGCCCAGCGCGACCACGGCGGCGCTGACGCGCTCGGTGTCAACGCCCTGCGTGCCCGTGGTCAGGGGATCGGAGGCGAAGGCCCGCACATAGAGGCCGATGCGGCTGCGCTTGAGCCACAGTGTGAGCCCCGCCCCCATGCCCGCCGCGACCAGGATCACGAACAGGCGGTAGACCGGGAAATCCTCGCCGGCGATGCGCACCGTGCCGCTCAGCAGGTCCGGCATGGCGATGGTCAGCGTGTCCTTGCCCCAGACCGTGCGCACCAGATCCTCCAGCACCAGCAGGAGGCCGAAAGTCACGAGCAGGGTGACGATGGGATCCTGGTCCTGCAGTGGGCGGAACACCGCGCGGTCG
This sequence comes from Xanthobacter flavus, assembly GCF_017875275.1. Taxonomy (NCBI): domain Bacteria; kingdom Pseudomonadati; phylum Pseudomonadota; class Alphaproteobacteria; order Hyphomicrobiales; family Xanthobacteraceae; genus Xanthobacter; species Xanthobacter flavus. The sequence continues at coordinate 1,534,445 of NZ_JAGGML010000001.1, forward strand.
AGGAGCAGGCCGAGCGCTGCGAGCACCAGCGTCGCCACCACAACGCCAGCCCAGAATCCGGCCACGGCGGTGGCGGCGTAGCCCACATAGGCCCCCAGCATGAAGAGGCTGCCGTGGGCGAAATTCACCACCTGCCGGAGCCCGAAAATGAGCACGAGCCCGATGGCGACCAGATAGAGCAGGCCCCCGTAGACGAAGCCATTGAGGATATGGATGATCAACAGACCCCTCCTGTGGGCGGGCGGCTGCGGTCTGGCGGCGAGGCGGTGTCCCTACCGCCAGGTGGCGGGCCCTGACCGCTCCCTGGCGGTAGGGATGCGGTCGGCTGGATCAGGAGATGGAGAGGCCGCTATCCACGGGCAGCACATGCCCGGTGGTCCGGCCGGAAGCCTCGGACGCGAGGAACAGCGCCGCCTGCGCCACATGCAGCGGCTCGACCATGCCCAGCAGGTGGGCGGCGGTGAGGCGCTGGGTGGTCTCAAGCTGCTCCAGTTGCGCCACCACGCGGGGCGTGCGGGTGACCCCCGGCGCGACCGCGTTCACGCGGATGTTGTGGGGCGCGAACTCCACCGCCATGGAGCGGGTGAGCGCGGCGACGGCCCCCTTGGCTGCGGTGTAGGCATCCTTGCCCGGCCACCCCATGAGGGCCACCACCGAGGCCGCGTTCACCACCGCCCCGCCACCGGCCTTGATAAGCTCGGGAATGCCGAAGCGGCTGACGAGCCAGGTGCCGTGCAGATCGAGCGTCATGGCCCGCCAGAATTCGTCGTCCGGCGCGCGGGTGACATCGCTGTCCCGGGTCGTGGAGCCGCCGGCATTGTTGTAGATCACCTCCAACCGGCCATAGTGCGCGACGCCGGCCGCCACCGCCGCCTCGACGCCGGCCGCGTCGGTCACGTCGGTCCGCACAAAGAGAGCTTCGCCGCCCTGGGCCTGGATGCGCTCGGCTGTTTCCCGGCCCGCCTCCTCGTTGATCTCGGCCACGACGATGCGGGCGCCGTTGCGGGCGAACAGCTCCGCCGCACAGCGGCCGATCCCGATGCCGGCCCCCGTGATGAGGGCGACCTTTCCTTGCAGCATCCCGTTTCCTCCCCCGTCCCGGTTCTGCGACCCTGTCGAGTCCGGAGATCGTTGAGCGACGATTAATCTCGTATTATGCGATTTTTAGTTTATTCTAAAATCTGTGGCAAGGGCTTTCCGGTGGCCCCTCTTGGGCTAGACGTCCACGGCCGGCCGGGCTCGAACACCAAATCCGGGGAGAAAAGCATGAGGGAACTGGAGGGGCGCGTTGCCGTCGTCACCGGCGGGGCGCGAGGCCAGGGCGCGGCGGAGGCGCGACGCCTGGGCCGCGAGGGGGCGGCGGTGATGGTGTGCGACGTGCTCGCACCGGAGGGCGAAGCTTTCGCGGCTGAGCTTGCCGCAGAGGGGATCGAGGCCCGCTTCCGCGCGCTCGACGTGACCGACGCGGCCGACTGGTCTCAGGCCATCGCGGCGGTGCGCGACTGGAAAGGGCGGCTCGACATCCTCGTCAACAACGCCGGCATCATCAACCGCACAACGGTCTCCGCCACCGAGCCGGAGGCGTGGGAGCGCGTTCTCAAGGTCAACCTCACCGGCGCCTTCCTCGGTATCCGGGCAGCGGTGCCGCTGATGGAGGAGACCGGCGGCGGGAGCATCGTCAACATTTCTTCGAACAGCGCCTTTTCCGGCCATTACGACCCGGCCTACACGGCGAGCAAATGGGGGCTGCGCGGCCTCACCCGCAGCGCCGCCATGGAATATGCCGCGCGCGGCATCCGCGTGAACGCCGTATGCCCGGGCCTGGTGGTGACGGCCCTCAACGCCGCGAGCCCGCATCTCCAGCCCATGATCGGCATGACGCCCATGGGCCGCAGCGGCACACCGGAAGAGATCGCCGAGCTGGTACTGTTCCTCGCCTCCGACCGCTCCGCCTTCATCACGGGCGAGGATTTCGTGATCGACGGCGGCTTCACCGCCGGCGCCAGCTATCGGCGTGTGGCCGTGGAAACCGGCATCATCTGAGGTCATGGGGCAGCCGGCCCAGGCTGCCCCTACTCTGCCGGCACCTCCATGCGCCCGCGCAACGCGCCGGCCAGATGCTCGGCGAACTGGGCGCTCGCCAGCGGGAGGTTGCGGTCGCGCAGCTGGCCGAGCACCAGATCGGCGCTCGGCAGGTCGCGCTCGTCCACCGGACGCACGACGATGCCGGGCGGCATGGCCTCGGGCTGCGCGCCGATCTCGATCTGGAACGAGATCATGCCCGTGTGGGCGACCAGCCCGCGCAGCAGCTCGAACGAATTGGTCTCTGCCGCCACCGACAGCTTCAGCCCCGCGCGGGACAGCCGCTCCTCGATCATCTGCCGGCCGCCGGTGGAGAATTCCGGCAGGGCCAGCGGATAGCCCGTGCAGTCGGCGAGACGCAGCTTCGCCTTGCGGGCGAGGGGATGGTCCTCGACCATCAGCGCCACCAGCCGCTGCGGCAGGGTCATGATCGGCCGCAGGCGCCCCAGGAACGGCGGGCGGAAGACGAGGATGAGGTCCACCACATAGTCCACCAGCAGGCCCATCGCCCGCTCGTGGTCCACAACCATCACCTCGAACGTCATCAGCGGATAGCGCTTGCGGAAGGCGCCGATCTGCCGGGGCAGGAAATCATGCGCCAGCGCCTGGCTGCAGGCGATGCGCACGGTGCCCCGGCGCAGGCCGCGCAGATCCTCGAGCTGCGAGCGCATCCGGTCAGCGTCGTTCAACTGCTCGCGCACATAGGTGAGGAAGACCTCGCCGGCCGAGGTGAGCCGCACGCCACGGGGGCGCCGCTCCAGCAGCTTCAGCCCCAGTTCCTCCTCCAGATCCATGATGCGACGGTTGAGGGCGGAGGGCGTCACATTGAGCCGGTCGGCGGCGCCGCGAATGGAGCCGGTGCGCGCAACTTCGTCCATGTAGCGCAGGAATCTGAGGTGCCGCATGCCGTCCTCACCTATCGTAGCCTTTTAGGCTACAGCATGTGGAATAATCGGCAATGGATCGCATCACTGTGTCGTGCCAGTGTCATCTCTCAGCAGGAGAGCCCTTCTCCGGCGTGTCGCGAGAGCAATTGTATGTCCGCGTCCGACCCGAGCCCGCTGAAACAGGCCCCGCTGAAATTCGCCCGATCGGTGGTCGCCCCACGCATCGTGACGCTGCCGGCGGCGCCGCAACCGGCGGAAATCGACCTGGCGCGCAGCGCGCTCGTCGTCGTCGACATGCAGAACGATTTCCTCGAACCCGACGGCTGGTTTCCCCGCCTCGGCGTCGACCCGTCCCCGCTTCTAGCCATCGTTCCCACCCTCCAGGCGCTGACGGCGTCCGCGCGGGCGGCAGGCTTGCCGGTGATCTTCGTGAACTGGGGGGTGCGGGCGGACCGTGCCGAGCTTTCGGCCCCGCTGCTCGCCAAGGCGTCCGGCGCAGGCACGCGGCCCGTCTATGGCGACCCCTCGGTGGAGGGGCGCGGCCGCATTCTCGTGGAAGGCGAGTGGGGCGCCGCGACCATCGACGCGCTCGCACCGGAGCCGGGCGACCTCGTGGTCCACAAGCATCGCCTCTCCGGCTTCCACGACAACGAGTTCGACTCCATCCTGCGCAACCGGGGCATCGACACGCTCGTGTTCACCGGCGTGAACATCGACCGCTGCGTGTTCTCCACCCTCTGCGACGCGAGCTTCCGGGGCTACGGCTGCCTTCTGGTGGAAGACGCCTGCGCCACCGTCTCCCCGGCCTTTGTGTCGGACGCCGTCCTCTTCCTCGTGCGCCAGCTCTACGGCGTCACGCTTTCGAGCGGCGACCTCCTCGCCGCCCTTGAAGACCAGCCTCAACAATAACCAGAGCCAGACGGGACCCTCAGAATGACACTCCGGACACTCTCGCGACGCCTTTCAAGCAGCAAATTTGCGCTTGCCCTTGCCCTCGGCGTCGCCTCGACGGCCGTCGCCGGCCTGCCGGCGCTGGCGGACACCAAGCTGAAGATGGTGCTCAACTGGAAGTATCAGGGCCCGCAGGGCATGTTCTTCCTCGCGCAGGACCGCGGATACTTCAAGGCCGAGGGTCTCGACGTCACCTTCGACCAGGGCAACGGCTCCGGCGCCGCCGTTCCGCTGGTGGCCAACGGCACCTATGACATGGGCTTCGGCGACGTGAACGCGCTGATCGAGCTCGCCGCCAAGAAGCCCGAGGGCGCGCCGACCGCCGTCTACATCATGTTCAACCAGCCGCCCTTCACCATCGCGGTGAAGGCGGACAGCCCGATCAAGACGCCCAAGGATCTGGAAGGCAAGACGCTGGGCGGCGCGGCCAATGACGGCGCGCTGAAGCTCTTCCCCGCCTTCTGCAAGGTGGCGAAGATCGACTGCTCCGGCATCAAGATCACCAACATGCAGCCCAACCTGCGCGAGCAGATGCTGATGCAGGGCCAGGTGGACGGCGTGTTCGGCTATGTGAACACCATCCGCTTCTCCGCCAAGCTCATCGGTGCCGACGACGACAAGCTGCGCTACATCAGCTTCGGCGACTACGGCATGGACCTTTATTCCAACGGCATCATCGTGTCGGCCGATCTCATCAAGAACAATCCGGAGGCCATCAGAGGCTTCCTGCGCGCCCTCAACAAGGGCGTCATGGAGACGCTGAAGGATCCGGACGCGGCGGTGGCCGCCGTCGCCAAGCGCGAGCCGCTCATCAAGGTTCCGCTTGAGAAGGAACGCCTCGACGCCACCCTGAAGGCGGAGATGAACCACCCCGAGATCGCGAAGATCGGCCTCGGCAACGTGGACATGAAGCGCCTGCAGCAGTCCATCGACATCCTGGTGGACGCCAACAAGCTGCCCACCACGCCGAAGGCGTCGCAGATCTTCGATCCCGCCTTCCTGCCGCCGGTGGCGGACCTGCCCAAGAAACTGTTCTGACCGAACCGGCCTGACCTTCCTTTTCGAGACCCGGCGCCGCTCCCCGAAGCGGAGCGGCGCCCCATACCCTACGGAATTCCCATGGATCTCAAGCTCAAGGATCGCGTCGCGCTGATCACCGGCCCCGCCAAGGGCATGGGCGCCGCCATCACCCGCGCGTTCGCGGCCGAAGGCTGCCGCCTCGCCCTCATCGGCCGCGACGTGGCCGCCATCGCGCCGGTTGCGGATGACGTGCGCGCCGCCGGCGCCGAGGCCCTCGTGATCGCCTGCGACCTCACCGACGCCGATGCCTGCGATGCCGCCGCCGCGCGGACGGTCGAGGCCTTCGGCACGGTGGACATCCTCGTCAACGTGGCCGGCGGCTCCGGCCCCATCGGCAAGACCGGGGTGGAGACGACGCCTGCGGAGTTCGACGAGATCGTCACCCTCAACATGAACGGCTGCTTCCACACCATGCGCGCCGTGCTGCCCACCATGATCGAGCGCCGCTATGGCAAGATCGTCAATGTGGGCGGCACCTTCGGCATGCGCGGGCGGGCCGGACGCATGGCCTATTCGGCCTCCAAATGGGGCCTGCGCGGCATCACCAAGAGCTTCGCGCTGGAGGTGGGCCAACACAACATCAACGTGAACTGCGTGGAACCCGGCATGGTGGACGGCCCGCGCTTCCGCGAGAAGGTCTGCGCCGACATGGCGAAGAAGCTCTCCATCACGCTGGAGGAAGCCATGGCCCGCCACGCGGCGGACTACGCGCTGCGCCGCGTGACCACCGACGAGGACGTGGCAAACGCCTGTCTGTTCCTCGCCAGCGACGTATCCCGCCAGCTCACCGGCATCGACATGCCGGTCGATGGCGGCTGGGCGATGCTTTGAGGAGGATGACATGAACGAACCGGTCGATCTCGTCATCCATGGCGGGCGCATCGTCTCCCCCGAAACGGTCATCGAGGCCTCCATCGCCATCCGTGGCGAGACCATCGTCGCCGTGGGCACGCCCGATGCCATGTCGGAGGCGAAGGAGACCTTCGACGCCACGGGCCTCACCATCCTGCCCGGCGCCATCGACGTGCATGTGCACTTCCGCGATCCCGGCTACACGCACAAAGAAGACTTCGAGAGCGGCACCGCCGCCGCGGCCTTCGGTGGCGTGACCACCGTGTTCGACATGCCCAACACCATCCCCACCGTCGCGGATGGAGAAACACTCAAGGCCAAGCACGCCATCGCCTCTTCGAAGGCGCATGTGGACTACGGCCTCTATGCCGTGCTGGGCGAAGACACCATCGACAAGGTGCCGGAGCTGATCGAGGCCGGAATCATCGGCTTCAAATGCTACATGGGCAACACCTTCGGCCGCATCCCGACGCCCTCCACCGGGGCGATGCTGGAGGCGTTCGAGATGGTGGCGCCCACCGGCAAGCGCATCTCGCTGCATGCCGAGACCAATTCCGTGATGGAGCGGCGCCAGAAGCGCCTGACCGAGAGCGGGCGCACCGATCCCCTCGCCCATCTCGCCTCCCGACCCGCCGTCGTGGCGGTGGAGGCCGTGGCCCGCGCCGCCATTCTTGCGGAGTGGACCGGCGCGCGCATCCACATCCTGCACATCTCCTCTGCCGCCGAACTCGGACCGCTGCGCGACGCCAAGGCGCGCGGCGTGGACATCACCGGCGAGACCTGCCCGCATTATCTCATGCTCGGCGAGGCCGATTACGCCCGCTGCCGCGGCATCATCCGCGTCAACCCGCCGGTCCGGGAGAGCGTGAACAACGAACCGCTGTGGGCCGGCCTTCTCGACGGCACCATCGACATGATCGCCACCGACCACGCTCCCCACACCCCGGAGGAGAAGACCCGCGCCGACATCTGGAGCGTCGATTGCGGCTTCCCCGGCGTGGAAACCCAGATGCCGCTGATGCTCACCGAGGTCGCGGCCGGCCGCTACGATATCCGCGACTATGTGCGCTGGAGCGCGGTGAACCCGGCCAAGGTGTGGGGCCTCTACCCGAAGAAGGGCGCCATCCTGCCGGGTGCCGACGCCGACCTCGCGTTCGTGGACCTCGACCACGCCTGGACGCTGCGCGACGCCGACCTTCAGTCCCGCTCGAAGATCTCCCCGTGGGATGGCCGGAAGGTGGTCGGCCTGCCGCGCCATACCATGGTGCGCGGGCGCTTCGTGATGAAGGATCGCGCGCTGGTCGCCGACACGAAGGGCCATGGCCGTTCCGTCCATGCCATCCAGCAGATGCCGGAGGCCCGTCCCCTGCACACCGACGAGACCCTGTCGGCGGTCACCGCCGACCGACCGGAGGTGGCGGCATGACCGAGGACGCTCCCCCCTTCGTCCAGCTCCAGGACGTGCGCCTCGCCTACGGGCGCGGCGAGCGCACCGTCGAGGCGCTCGGCACCACAAACCTCAAGATCGGCAAGGGTGATTTCGTCGCCCTCGTCGGGCCCTCCGGCTGCGGCAAATCCACCATCCTGAAGCTGGTGACGGGGCTGATTTCCGCCTCGGCTGGCTGGGTGTTCGTGGCCCAGCGCGAAGTGGGTGCCGAGCCCGTGCGGGTGGGCATGGCCTTCCAGAACCCGACGCTGCTGCCGTGGCTTTCCATCCGGCAGAACGTGATGTTGCCGCTGAAGATCGTGCCGCCCTTCCGCCAGCAGTATCGCGCCAAGAAGAAGACCGAATTCCGCGACCGCGCCGATGCGCTGCTGGCGCAGGTGGGGCTCGCCGGCTTCGGCGACAAGTTTCCCTGGCAGCTCTCCGGCGGCATGCTCCAGCGCGCCTCCCTGTGCCGCGCGCTGATCCACGACCCGCAGCTTCTGATGCTGGACGAGCCGTTCGGCGCCCTCGACCAGTTCACCCGCGAGGAATTGTGGGCGATCCTTCAGGATCTCTGGCTGACCCGGCGGCCGACCGTGCTGCTGGTGACCCATGATCTCAAGGAAGCCGGATACCTTGCCAACCGCGTCTGTGTCATGCGCGCCCGGCCGGGGCGGATCGTCGAGGATTGCGTGGTGGATTTCGCCCGCCCGCGCACCATCGAGATGACCTACGAGCCGGGCTTCGTCTCCCTCACCCAGCGCCTGCGCAGCCTCATCGTCTCGGCCCGCGCGCCCGCCGCCACACCCGACGCCACGGTGGAGAGCGCCGCATGACCTACACCCTGCGTCGCCGCCTCAATTCCGCAGCCGTCATCGTCGGCTTCTTCCTCGTCTGGGAACTCGCCTGCGTGGTCTTCCACATCAAGGAGATCGTGCTGCCGCGCCCGAGCCAGATCTTTGAAACACTCTGGCTGCAGGCCCCGGCCATCTGGCCGCACACGGTGCAGACGCTCTACACCACGCTGGTCGGCTTCGCCCTCGGCATCGTCATCGGCGTGCTGCTCGGGGTGCTGATCGGCTCCTCGCGCCTTGCCTATGACACGGGCTATCCGCTGCTGATCGGCTTCTCCTCCATCCCCAAGGTGGCGGTCGTCCCGATCTTCGTCCTGTGGTTCGGCGCGGGAACGGTGCCGGCGGTGCTCACCGCCATGATCATGAGCCTCTTCCCCATCGTGGTGAATGTGGCCACGGGCCTTGCCACCACGGAGCCTGAACTGGAAGACGTGATGAAGGCGCTGCGCGCCACCAAGCTCGACATCCTGTTCAATGTCGGCCTGCCCCGCGCCATGCCCTATTTCTTCGCCTCCCTGAAGGTGTCGGTGACGCTCGCCTTCGTCGGCACCGTCATCGCCGAGACCGTGGCCTCCAACCGCGGGATCGGCAATCTGATGATGATCGCCTCCTCCTCCTTCGACGTGCCCCTCGTCTTCGCCGGACTGCTCGTGCTGGCGCTGCTGGGCGTCGGCCTCTACGCCATCTTCTCCCTCATCGAGGGGCGGGTGATCGGCTGGGCCCGACGCAAGGACGGGGCGGAATTCGCCTGAGACACGCCATGCGCACAGCCAAGGTCCATCGCATCCCCACCGCGAGCCCCGACGACGTGTCGGGCCTTGCTGCCGCCATCGCCTCCGGCGCCATCGCGCCCGAGGGCATTCTCGCGATCTTCGGCAAGACCGAGGGCAACGGCTGCGTCAACGATTTCTCGCGCGGCTTCTCGGTTTCCGTCTTGCAGGCGCTGCTGCGCGCGCATCTCGGCGCGGCGGCGGACGATATCTGTCTCGTCATGTCGGGCGGGACCGAGGGCGGCATGTCCCCGCACCTTCTCGTGTTCGAGGTTGCCCAGACCGCGCCGGGCGGTCCCTCCCCCGCCCTCGCGGTTGGCCGCGCGCATACGCCGGACCTTCCGTCCGAGCATCTCGGCCGGATGGGACAGGTGCGCGCGGTGGCTGAAGGCGTGCGCCAGGCTATGGCCGCGGCCGGCATCAGGGACGCCGGCGACGTTCATTTCGTGCAGGTGAAGTGCCCGCTGCTCACCGCCGCGCGGGTACGCGAAGCCGAGGCGCGGGGCGCCACCACGGCCACCTCCGACACGCTCAAATCCATGGGGCTGTCGCGCGGGGCCAGCGCCCTCGGCATCGCCCTCGCGCTTGGGGAGGTCGCCGAGGCGGCGCTGTCCGATGCCGCCATCTGCGCCGATTACGGCCTGTGGTCCGGACGCGCAAGTTGCTCCAGTGGCATCGAACTGCTCGGCCATGAGATCGTCGTGCTAGGCCTGTCGAAAGACTGGAGCGGCCCCCTCGCCATTGCCCATGGAGTGATGGCGGATGCCATCGACGTGGCGCCGGCGCGCGAGGCCATCGGCACGCTGGGTGTTAGTGCAGGCGACGACACCATCGTGCTCGCAAAGGCGGAGGCGAGCCGCAGCGGCCTCATTCGCGGCCGACGCCACACCATGCTGGACGACAGCGACATTTCCTCCACCCGCCACGCCCGCGCCTTCGTCGCCGGTGCGCTGGCCGGTGTCGTCGGCCACACGGACATCTACGTTTCCGGCGGTGCGGAGCACCAGGGCCCGGACGGAGGAGGCCCGGTGGCAATCATCGCGCGGCGCATCGTTGCCGAGCAAAGGTAATTTGCCCGCTCCCTTACAGCAGGCGGGCCTTGAGCCGCGCCTGCCATAAAGCCCGGCGCTTCTTCAGTTCGTCGTCCCGTTCGAAATCGGGAAAATCATCGCGCAGGCGGTCGAGTTCCTCATAACGGAACTCGCCGGCGCCATGGGCGGTCCAGGTCGCTTGGAGCGCGCCGTTCGCGTGGCTGCCGATGGCGAGCTCGAACCAGAGTCGGTTCTTGATCGTGTCCAAGGTCCGGCTGGTCCCGACCCACGTTTCTCCCGTCGCGGTGCAGATCACCGTATAGACGCCGAGTGCGGGTTTGCGCTCCTTGTAGGCCGTTATGGCCGCTTTTCGCTCTTGCCTGTCCACCGCAACCTCCATTTTACCCGGATGATATATCCCATATTTGACTCCGGGTAAATATGACCGGACCGGCACTCATCCCTGCCCGTCTGGGCAGGGACAAGCCGATGCGGTTCAGGCGTAATGCGCGATGCCGTTGCCGAGCGACCAATTCTCCTTTTTCACCTCAATGAGATTGATGAACACATCTTCCTGCCGCAGCCCAGGATTCTCGCTCAAATATTGAGCGATCCGCCGAAAC